>JBOGXY010000064.1:0-16217 GCA_050696495.1 Solirubrobacteraceae bacterium | reverse complement strand
GTTAACGACTCTCGCCGGAGATCCGGCGAGCAAAGAAAGGATTCGCATGCAACCTCATGGACACCCACTCTCACCGTCTCTGGCGCCGCTGCTCGCGCCGATACAGGACCTCTTCTCGATCTTCTGTGAGGTCGGCATCGGCTTGGTGGCCGGCTCGCTCGTCGTGGTCGCGATGCGCGTAGGAGAGCTGAGCTGGACCTGGTCTTTGCCGGCTCTGGCGATCGAGCTGCCGGTGCATCCGCTGATCGGCGGTTGGTATTACACGCTGCTCACAGCGACCGTGTGCGCCGCTGCGCTTGGACGCCGCCGCCATCGTGAGGACCTGGCATGGGGCGGGGATCTCGCCGAACGAGCCCAGGCGCGTCGCGGACCGTTGCTGTTCGCACGCAAGGCGCTGATCGCGGTGCGCGAGCACAGGAGGATGGACGGAAGTCCTCTCGGGCCGTGGGCTGCTGAGCACGCGACGTCCGAGCACACAGTGTCCGAGCGCACGGCTGCGGAGCGCCGGCTCTGTGAGCGCGTCGCACTCGGTCGCGACGAGCAAGCCAGAGTCGTCTCGATCCCCCTCGGCGCGGGCGGCGGTCGACACACGCTTGTGCTCGGGGCGACAGGCTCGGGGAAGACCGTGACGCAGACATGGATCTTGCGCGCCGCGATCGAAGCGGGCCTCGGGGCCGTCGTCATCGACCCCAAGGGCGATCCGCGCATGCGCGAACAGCTGGCCTGCGCCGCAAGCCTGTGTGGACGCGAGTTCGTGGAATGGACCCCGGACGGTCCAAGCGTCTACAACCCGTTCGGGCACGGTTCGGCCAGCGAGATCGCCGACAGGGCGCTGGCGGGCGAGCGCTTCACAGAGCCCCACTACCAGCGCCAAGCACAGCGATACCTCGGCTACGCGGTACGCGCGCTTGGTTGCGCGGACATCGCGGTGAGCCTGCGCGAGCTGGTCGACCAACTCGATCCGGTCTGTTTGGAAGAACTCGCGCAGCGATTGCCCGAACCGCAGCGGCAGGCGACCACCCACTACCTGACACGGTTGAGCGCTCGCCAGCGGACAGATCTGGGCGGCGTTCGCGATCGCTTGGCGATCCTAGCCGAGTCTGACCTGGCCCAGTGGCTTGACCCCACCACGCCCGGGGCACCCGTGTTCGACCTGCTCAGCGCGATGCGCCGGCGCGCGGTCGTCTACTTCGCGCTGGAAGTCGATTCGTGGCCACTGCTTGCGCGGATGCTCGCCGCCGCGATTGTCGGCGACGTGCGCGGCGCGATGTCCGCGTTGCAGCACAGTCCCGTGCCGAGCGTGGTGGCGATCGACGAGTTCGCCGCTGTGGCGGCCGAGCAGGTAGCGCATCTGTTCGGCCGGGCGCGCTCGGCGGGCATCAGCCTGCTGCTCGGCACGCAGGAGCTCTCCGACCTACGCACTGACGAGCGTCTGCAGCTGCGCGATCAGGTGCTCGGCAACCTATCCACGCTGATCGCCCACCGCCAGGTGGTATGCGAGTCGGCCGAGACGGTCTCAAGCCTGACCGGATCGCGCGGCGTCTGGCGTACCTCCCAGACGGCCGCGGGCGGCTGGACGCGCTCGCGATCGAGCACGGCCGTGCTGGCCAGCGAGCGGATCAGATCGCTTGCGGTCGGCGAGGCGGCCGTCCTTGACCTGACGACAAGCACCACGTCCATCGCCCACGTCTTCTCGAGGAGGACACGATGACCAGCCAAAGCAAATCGATCGCCACCGAGCGGCTTGACAGCTTGCGTTGGGCGGCCTCGCTGGGAGCGATCACCGCAGAGGCGCTCACAGTGCGCCGGGCAGTATCTGTCGCCTCTGCACGCGGCCGGCTCTCAGCGATGTGTCGGCGCGGCCTGCTCAGGCGCACGCGCCCACTGAACGGATGCCCGGCACTGTTCTCGTTGACAGCCGCTGGGGCGCGCGCCGCCGGACTACCCGGCCTGGCACCGGTTCGCGTGGGCGCGAGCAGTGCCGACCATCTGAGCGTGTGCGCGCTGGCGGCGGCGGCGCTGGAGCGTTACTACCCGCAGATGCGCGTCATCGGCGAGCGTGAGCTGCGCAGCGCCGAGCGCTCCTGCGGGCATCCGCTGGCAAGCGCGAGGCTCGCGGGTCGCTACGCCGGCTCCTCGGGTCTGCACCGTCCGGACCTGGTGCTGGCGCCGCTCGCGAGGGAGGACCAGTCGCTGCCGGTGGCGGTCGAGGTCGAGTTGACGATCAAGGCCCCGCAACGTTTGCGTGAGATATGTCGTGCGTGGGCGCGCTGCTCGCAAGTTGCGGGCGTGCTCTACCTCGTCTCTGAGCGGACGCAGCCGGCAGTGACTCGTGCCGTCGCGGCGGCAGGCGCCGGCGAGCGGATAGCGATCGTGCGCCTGGATGCGCTGGCGCTCAGTGCCCTGAGATGACGTGCTTGAGAATCGTCTCACCACGTCTCTAGCCTTTCTCACGTGGGCGAGGTAACCAGTCAAGGAGATCAGAAATGTCCTACTCGAACATCAACCGTGTTGTACTCGTCGGGCGCCTCACCGCCGACCCCGAACTGAGGGCGCTGCCCACCGGCACGACCGTCTGCAGCCTGCGCCTCGCCTGTAATGGAGTACGCAAGAACGCCGACGGCGAGTACGCCGAGAAGCCCAACTTCTTCAACGTCAGCGTCTACGGCGCTCAGGGCGAGTCGGTACACCGCTACATGGCTCGCGGCAAACGCGTCGCCGTCGACGGGCGTTTGGAGTGGCGTGAGTGGGAGACCGGCGAGGGGCTCAAGCGCCAGACGGTCGAGGTCGTCGGCGAGAGCGTGCAGTTCCTCGACGGCGGCAGGCCCGGCGGGTCGCTCGACGACTCGACCGAAGAGGGCTCAAGCGTCCAGGAGTTCGGCCTCGACGCCGGCGGCGAGGAGCAGGAGCGCGAGCTGGTCGGCGTCGGCTCGGGGATCGAGGACGACGTCGCGTTCTAGTCGCTGGCAATGCTGCACGGCGGGATGCTTCTAAGAGGCATCCCGCCGCTTGCGCCCTCGGGCGCCTTTTTGCGTTTAAGGGGACATTTGGGTGTGCGAGCGATGCTCGGAGGCGGTTCGGGCTCTCCTCGCCGCGCGCGGGCGCGTAAACTGCCCGCCCGCGAGTCTCGCAGGCGGGCGCACAGCACGTGCTCGCGCGAGGCTGGGACGCGCGCCGCGGGTCCCGTCAGAACTTCAAGCCGACAAGGAGCCGTTTCAGGTGCCAGTCAACACCAAAGCGATCGGGAAGAAGTACGAGCCCACGACCTACGCGGTCGGTCGCGAGAAGATCAAGGAGTACGCGCGCGCGGTGGGGGAGACCAACCCGCTGCACCTCGACGAGAAGGCCGCCCGCGAGGCGGGCTACGACGATGTCGTCGCGCCGCCGATGTTCGCCGTGGTCTACAGCTCGCAGTCGGTGGCGCCGTCGCTGTTCGATCCCGAGGTCGAAATGAACTTCGCGATGATGGTCCACGGTGGCCAGGAGTTCGAGTGGGGTCCACTAGTGGTCGCCGGCGATGAGATCACCACCACCGCGTCGGTCAAGGACATCTCTGAGAGAGACGGCCGTGGCTACTACGTGTTCGAGTCCGTCTCCGTCAACCAGCGCGGCGAGCAGGTCTGCCGCGGAACCTGGACGAACATCGTCCGAGGAGTCTGAGCAATGGCCGATCTTTCAGTTGGAGCACAGATACCCGAGGTGCGTGTCACCCCCGACAAGTACCTGACCAACCGCTACGCGGGCGCCTCCGGCGACTTCAATCCGATCCACATCGACGAGGAGTTCGCCAAAGTGGTAGGTCTCCCCGGCCGAATCCTGCACGGCCTGTGGTCGATGGCGCAGGTCGCGCGCGCCCAGACCGAGGCGGCGGGCGGCCCGGCCGCGCTCAAGCGTCTGTCGGTTCAGTTCCGTGGCATGGGCGTGCCCGAGCAAGAGGTCGTGGTCAGCGGAACCGTGCGCGAGTCCTCAGACGGTCGCGTGCTGATCGACACCGTCGCCGAGCAGGGCGGTAACCAGATCATCCGCAACGCCGAGGCCGAGCTGCAGGTCTGAGCGGCGCGCTCGCCGCGCCTACAATCGAACCATGCGCATCCTCACCCCACGGCAGGAGCGGATCCTGCGCAAGGTGGTGGAGGAGCACCTGCGCAGCGGACAGCCGGTCGCCTCAAAGACGATCGCGGCCGACGCCGCCCTTGACTGCGGGTCCTCGACCGTCCGAAACGAGCTGGCTCTGCTGGAGATGCAGGGTCTGCTCGCCCATCCGCACACCTCCGCCGGCCGGGTCCCGACCGACGCCGGTCATCGCTATGTGGTCGACCGGTTGCTGGGCGCTCCCGGCGCTGTTGCGCCGGCGCAGCCGCTGGCGCTTTCGCTCAGTCGCCATGAGATCGAGGAGGCGATGCGGCTGACGAGCGTCGCGATCTCACGTGTGACGCGCCTGCTGGCGGTCGTCTCTGCGCCTTCGATGAACACCGCCAGCATCCGCCACGTCGAGGTGATCGCGTTGCAGCCCGAACTGGTGATGGTTGTCGTGATCACCTCCACCGGTGGTGTGTCCAAGACGATCACGAGCTTTGACGCGCCCGTGGACCCCGGCCTGCTCGCGTGGGCCGGCGAATACTTGCGTGAGCGTCTGGTCGGCTACGGCCTGGGCGCGCGGATGCTCTCAAAGCGTTTGGAGGACCCGGGCCTGGGCGCCAGCGAGCAGGCGTTTGTCGACCTGCTGGCGCCCGCCTTCGCAAGCCTTGCCGACGAGTCGCAGGAGACGTTGTATTTCGACGGCGCCGCCCGCTTGCTAAAGGACGGTCGTCTGCACGATCTCGCCGACGTCAACGAGCTGATGGGCCTGCTCGAGCGCCGCGCCGCGCTGCTGGACGTGCTGCGCTCCGCGCTCGGCCACAGCGACGTGTACGTGCGCATCGGCAGCGAGAACGAGCTGCCGGGAATGCGCTCGTTGGCGCTGGTCGCGGCCGGCTACGGCATCGCGCGTCGTAAGCTCGGCACGGTGTCTGTGATCGGACCGGTGCACATGGACTATGAGGCGGCGATCGCGACCGTCCGTGAGGCTGCGTATGAGCTCTCGCGCTTCGTCGAAGACGCCTACGCCCGATGAGCGGCCCCGCCACTCAAAACGCAGAGGTCGTCCTATGAGCGCGACAACCCCACGTGACCCCTACGTCGTGCTCGGCGTCGGTCGCGAGGCCGGCGAGCAGGATGTCAAGAAGGCGTTTCGCCGCCTCGCGCGCGAGCTGCACCCCGACGTCAACGCGCACGACCCGCAGGCCGAGGAGAAGTTCAAGGAGGCCGCCGAGGCCTACGAGATTCTCTCTGACCCCGAGCGTCGCGCAACCTATGACCGCTACGGCCACGACGGTCTGCGCTCCGGTGGCCAAGCGCCCAACTTCGACTCGTTCGGCTCGATCGGGGACCTGTTCAACGCTTTCTTCGGCGGTGGCAATCCGTTCGGCGGTGGCGATGCGCTCGGCGGGGACATCGCCGTGGTGGCGGAGATCACCCTTGCGCAGGCCTTCGAGGGCCATACGGTCGAGGTGGCCTTCGAGGCGATCGACCGCTGCGAGCATTGTCACGGCAACGGCGCCGAGCCGGGAACTCCGATCGAGCGCTGTGAGCGCTGCGGCGGCGCCGGTCAGTTGCAGGCCGCCGTGCGCACCCCCTTCGGCCAGATGCTGCGCACCGTCGTGTGCGATACGTGTCACGGCGACGGCAGCATTCCGCAGACGCCATGTGAGCAGTGCAAAGGCCGTGGTCGGCTGACGGTCAAGCGCAGCGAGCAGGTGGCCGTCCCTGCCGGCATCGACGACGGCCAGCGCATCCGCGTCAGCGGCCGAGGCCACGCTGGCGAGCACGGCGCGGCGCCCGGCGATCTGTACGTGCTCGTGCGCGTGAAGCCCGACGAGCGATTCGTCCGCGAAGGCGACGACCTGATCACGGCGGTCGACGTCCCCGCGCCACTGGCGGCGCTCGGCATGACGATCGATGTGCCCACGATCGAGGGCAGCCACGCGCTTGAGCTCTCCGCCGGCACCCAACCCGGGGAGATAGTCAACCTTCGCGGTCAGGGCATGCCCTCGCTGCGCGGACGCCGCCGTGGCGATCTGCGAGTGGTCGTCAACGTGGTCATCCCACGCGCGCTGAGCGAGCAGCAGCGGGAGATGCTGACCAGCTTCAACGAGACGCTCAGCGAGGAGAACCTGCGCCAACACGAGTCGATGCTCGGCAAGCTTCGCCGCGCGTTGCGCCACGCTGCGTCGTGATTCGCCTCGCGCTGCGCGTTGCGCGCTCCGACGCAGATCTGGTCCTGGCCGACCTGCTCGAACTGGCGCCCGCGGGCGTGGAGGAGATCGAGCTGGGACCAGTCGATGGGGGAGAGGCACAGGTCGAATACGCCGTCTACGGTCCGCCGGGCGAGCTGCCTGAGCTGCCCGATCTGGAGGCGCTGGCGGGCGGCGTGCAGGTGCAGATATCCAGCAATGAGGTGCCTGATGACTGGGCCGAGCGCTGGAAGCGCTTTCACCGTCCGGTATTGGTCGAGTCCTCCAGTGTGCTCGTCCCGTCACTGCATGTGCGTCCACCGTGGGAGGCAGCTCTGAACCGCGACGATGTCTGCGAGATCGTGATCGACCCGGCTCAAGCATTCGGTACGGGGGCACATGCGACAACTCGAATGTGCCTGGAACTGATGCTTGCGTTGGCTGAGGAGGGCACTGCGCGAGGAGCTGTATTGGACGTCGGCACCGGCTCGGGCGTACTCGCGATCGCCGCGGCCAAGCTTGGCTATCGACCGGTATTGGCGCTCGACAACGATCCATTGAGCGTCGAGGCGACGATGCTCAACGCAAGCGTCGCGGGTGTTGCCGTAGAGGCTCGCCGGCACGATTTGCGTTCACCGACGCCATCCGCAACGGTCGTATTGGCCAACCTGCTGCGCCCGTTGCTGCTCGAGCTGACGGTATCGATAGAGCGTGTGCCCGAGCACCTGATCGCAAGCGGGCTGCTGCGCGAGGAGGCCGACGAGATCGCGAGCGCTTACGCCGAGCGCTTCAGCCTGCGTGAGCGGGAGCGCCGTGAGCGTGGCGAGTGGGCGGCTCTGTGGCTTGCGCGCCCGCGCTGACGCTCGCCTCGGTGGCCGCGCGCGCCATCGAGCGAAACAGCAGATCGATCGCGCCGCGCGCGCCCTCGGGCACCTCGAGCAGAGCCCGTGCCGCGGTCAGTGCAACGCCGATCGTATCCAGCGCCTCGCCCGAGGGTCCCGGTTCGGGGTCGCGGCAGGTGGCGATCGCCAGGTCGAGCATCCCCTGCGCCTGCTCGACCGCGCCCGCGAACAGCGCCGGCCCGGCCAGGCTGCCGTAGCCGTAAGCGCGGGCGAGGCGCCCCTGCAGCACGATCTCCTGTGGCCCGCGCGGCGCTGTGAGCGGCGGCAGCTCTTCGCCGTCCACGAGCCGGGCCATCGTGCCGCCGATCAGCATGCGTGTCGCGGCATCGTCCAGTCCGGCATACGCGGCAACCCTCAACGTCAGATAGAGACCGCTGGCGGTCAACCCGTAGGGGGGATCGGAGGCGAACACCACTCGCTCCACCGGCACGCGCGCCAGCAGCTCGAGCACATCGATCGGAAAGAAGCAGGAGGTGTCGTAGAGCACGCCGGGATGGTCGGCCAGCCGCGAAGTCAGGATCCCCTGGTCGCAGATCGCGCCGTGGGCGAGGATCAGTACGACATCGGGATGGCGCAGCGCCAGGTCGGCCAGCGCGTCGGCGATCGGCGGCATCCCGCGCCCCGCATGGATCAGGATCGGGACTTTCGCTTCTTCTGCCAACGCAAAGATCGCGTCCATCTCGGGACTGTCGAACGTGAACGCTTGCGCGCGCGGATGCAGCTTGATGCCGCGGGCGCCGTTGGCGATAGAGCGCTCCCCCTCGGCCACGGGCGTCTCCGCGGGGTCAAGGCGGCAGAAGGGGATAAGCCGCTCGTCGCTTTCGCCGGCCCAGGCGAGCACCCGGTCGTTGGGCACGCTGTAGGCGGGCCGACGCTCGGGGTCGTGCAGGGGGAAAACGCATGCCCGGCGCGCCCCTGCGTCGTCGAGTTGGCCAAGCAGTGCGGCCAGGTCGAGCGAGCGCCCGTCCTCGTCGAGCCCGAGGTGCGTGTGCGCGTCGAAGGCTTCGGCGCCGTCGGGCAGCAGCCTTTGGGATTCGGCGACGAACGGAGCCAGCGCTTCTCTGTAGATGTCCACGCTCACGGCAACCCATTCTGCCGATTGGGCTTGGCCATTGCCGCGCGCCACGCCGCAAGGGACTTTGTAACACGCTTGTAACATTGGTCTCGATGGGGGTGTCGGGTCTAACGTCTCTGTCATGAGCGCTCGCATCGTCATCGCAGGCGGCGGTTTCGGAGGTTTCTACGCCGCCCAAGCGCTTGAACGGATCGACGCGTTGCGCGGCGCGCAAGTGACGCTCGTCAACGACGCCAACTACATGCTCTATACGCCTCTGCTGCCGGGTGCCGCCGGCGCGACGCTCGACCCGCGCCACGTGTTGGTGCCGTTGCGCGAACAGCTACGCCACACAGACCTGCTGGTAGGCGAGGTCACCGCTCGCGACGGCGATGCGCATGAGCTGATGGTGCGCCGGATCGACGGTGAGCTCCTCGCGCTCGGCTACGACCACCTGCTGGTGGCGCTTGGCTCGGTCTCGCGCGCCCTGCCGATACCGGGTCTGGCCGAGCACGCGATCGGCCTGAAGTCACTCGGCGACGCCACCGCTCTGCGCAACAAGCTGCTCGGCTGTCTGGACATCGCCGAGTCGCTCGATGACCCTGCGCGTCGGGCGGAGTATCTCGGCTTCGTGTTCGTCGGCGCCGGCTATGCGGGAGTGGAGGGCCTGGCCGAGCTGCAGGATTTCGCCGCGCAGGCGATCGAGCTGTACCCGCGCTGCCGCGCCCAGGGCATGCGCTGGCTGCTCGTCGAGGCGCGCGAGCGAATCGTCCCAGAGGTGCCGCCGAGCCTCTCAGCGTTCGCCGCACGCGAGCTGATCGAACGTGGCATCGAGATCAAGACCGGCGCGACGTTGCGAGCAGTAGAGGAGGGGGCCGTCGAACTCTCCGACGGCGAGCGCGTGCCGACGCGTACTGTCGTCTGGACCGCGGGCGTCAGGCCATCTCCGGCTGTGGCCGCGCTTGAACTGCCCCTCGGAGAGGGAGGGAGAATCGTCACCGACGAGCAACTACGCGTCAGCGGGCATCCGGGTGTGTGGGCGATCGGCGACTGCGCCGCCGTTCCTGACCCGGCGCGCCCCGGCCATCCGTGCCCGCCCACCGCTCAGCACGCGATCCGGCAGGGCCGCTTGGCGGCTCAGAACATCGCCGCCGATCTCGGCGTAGGCGCTCCCCGCCCATTTCGCTATCGCACCGCCGGGGTGGTAGCCGAGCTGGGCCGCGGCAAGGCGGTGGCGATCACCCTGGGTGTGCGCTGGCGCGGCCTGCCCGCGTGGATCATCGCGCGTACTTACCACCTGCTGCTGATGCCGGGCTTTGGGCGCAAGCTGCGACTGTTCGTCGACTGGAACATCGCGCTGCTGTTCGGCCGCGACACCTCAGCGCCAGGTCGCTTGGGCAGCGCTACACAACTACAGCCGGAAAGTGAGCCCGAGGGCGGCCGCATCCGGGCGCGGCAGCCCGATTCGGGCGCCATCGCGACAAATGTCTCCCCCCGGCGGCGTATCCTGAACGGGAGATGGCGATCACAGAGCAAGTCCAGGAGGATCTGAAGACCGCGATGCGCGCCGGCGAGAAGCAGCGGGTGGGTGCGCTTCGCCTTGTGCTCTCAGAGCTTCAGAAGGCAAACAAGGAAGGCGACGGCGACGAGCTGGCGGTACTTCGGCGCGAGCGCAAGCGCCGCGTCGAGGCCGCGCGGGCTTTCCGTGAGGGCTCTCGTGACGATCTCGCCGCCGGAGAGGAGGCCGAGGCCGAGCTGATCGCCGGCTATCTGCCGGCAGAGCTCTCCGACGCAGAGCTGCAGGCGATCGTCGAGCAGGCTGTGACCGACAGCGGCGCGTCCTCGCCCAAGGAGATGGGCGCGGCGATGAAGAGCGCGATGGCGGCGGTTGACGGTCGCGCCGACGGCAAGCGAGTGTCCGGTCTCGTGCGAGCCGCACTGAGCGGATGAAGACGCACCCGCTCGACAGGATCGACCGAGAGTGCGCGCGGGCGCGCCGATGAGGACGCAGATCGAGCTACCCAACGAGGTCGCGGCCGAGCTGGCCGGTAGCCAGGACGCCGTGCTGCGGGCGCTTGAGGGCCATCTCGACTGCAAGGTCTACCTGCGCGGCAACCTGCTCACGCTCGACGGCGAGGAGGAGGAGACGCGCACGGGCGAGCGCGTCGTGCACGAGGTCTCCGAGCTGATCGCCCGCGGCCATCAGATCGCCCCCGGCACGATCGCCGCCGTCACCGGCGCACTCGACGCCCACCAGTCGCCGGCCGGCGTGCTCGAGGATGTCGTCTGGCGCCACCGCAGCCTGCGCGTCGCTCCCAAGACCGTCAACCAGAAGCGTTACGTGGACGGCATTCGCCAGAGCACGATCACTTTCGGCGTCGGTCCCGCCGGTACCGGCAAGACGTTCCTGGCGGTCGCGATGGCCGCCGCGGCGCTCGCTCGCCACGAAGTCAACCGCATCATCCTGACCCGCCCGGCCGTGGAGGCCGGCGAGCGACTGGGCTTCCTGCCGGGTGACCTGATGGCCAAGGTAGACCCATATTTGCGCCCGCTGTTCGACGCCCTGCACGACATGCTCGACCCCGAGAAGGTCTCCCAGCACATCGAGCGCGGCGTGATCGAGATCGCCCCGCTGGCATTCATGCGTGGACGCTCCCTGAACGATTCGTTCGTGATCCTCGACGAGGCCCAGAACACGACCCCCGAGCAGATGAAGATGTTCCTGACCCGATTGGGTTTCGGCTCGAAGATGGTCGTCACCGGCGATGTCACCCAGGTCGATTTGCCGCGCGAGCAGCGCTCGGGCTTGGTTGCCGTGGGGGAGGTGCTCGACTCGGTCGAGGGCATCGAGTTCGTGCGCTTCGGTGGAGAGGACGTCGTTCGCCACAAGCTAGTGCAGCGGATCGTCGAGGCCTACGACGAGCACTCGCGTCGCGAGGCGCCCGAGCTGCGAGCGGCCGATCGCGAGCGGCCGGCCGCAGAGCGTCGTGCTTGAGGTCGAGTTGCTCGGCGAGCAGCCGGCCGGGGGCCCGTCGCATGAGGAGGTCGAGCGTCTGTGTGCCGTGGCGCTGGCCAGCGCGGGTGTCGACGCCGGGCACCTGGCGGTCGAGTTCGTCTCGGCGGGAAGGATCGCCGAGATGAACATCGCGCATCGGGGCAAAGAGGGTCCCACCGACGTCTTGTCGTTCCCGATCGACGGCGTGGAGCCGCTGGAGTCGGCCCCGCGCGAGCTCGGCGACATCGTCATCTGCGCGGAGCACACGGTCGATCTGCGCGAGGCGATCGTCCACGGCGCACTGCACCTGGTCGGGATGGACCACGAGACCGACGACGGCGAGATGCTCGAGCTGCAGGCCGAACTGTTGCGGAGCGCGTGACCGGCGTGAGCGTTCAGACGCGCAGCGGCTTTGTCGCCCTGGCGGGCCGCCCGAACGTCGGCAAGTCCACGCTCGTGAACGCGATTGTCGGCGCCAAGGTGGCGATCGTCTCCGACCGCCCGCAGACGACCCGCCGGGCGATCCGCGGCGTGCACACCGAGCCCGATGCCCAGCTGGTGCTTGTCGATCTCCCCGGTGTTCAGCGCCCGCGCGATGCGTTGACCGAGCGGATGGCAGGCCGTGTGCGTCAAGAGCTGGAGGACTGCGACGCGGCGCTGTTGGTGCTAAACGGCGAGCAGGGCGTCGGCCCCGGCGACCGCTTCATCGCGCAAGCGCTTGCCCAGGCGAGCGCCCCGGTGGTGATCGCCGTCAACAAGGTCGATCGGCTCGATCGCGCGCGCACGGTGGCGGTGCTGCAGGCGGCGGCGGAGCTCGGTGTGGGCGATGAGATCTTCCCGATCTCCGCGCGCACGGGCTCGGGTGTGGAGCCGCTCGTGGGTCACCTGCTCGGATTGATGCCGGAGGGCCCGTTTCTGTTTGCGCCGCAGGATGTGTCCGATCAGCCGATCTCGCTGCAGCTGGCGGAGCTGATTCGCGAGGCGGCGATACGACGCACGTTCCAGGAGGTCCCGCACGCCGTCGAGGCGATAGTGGAAGAGGTTGAAGAGGTGCGCGAGAGTTTGACGCGTGTGCGCGCATTGATCTGGGTCGAGAGCGAGTCCCAGAAGGGCATCGTCGTGGGCGCCGGCGGCCGGATGATCAAGGCGATCGGCTCGGCGGCGCGTAAGGAGATGGAGCGGGAATTGGGAGTGCAAGTTCACCTCGACCTGTCCGTGCGCGTGCGGCGTGATTGGCGCGGGGACGAGGGCTTGTTGGACCGGCTCGGGATTGAGTAGCGCTCGCGTCAGTCGCGCGGGTGGAGTCCGCGCTTGAGCCGCGTGGCAATCGCCTCTAGCGTCGCCCGGTCGATCTCCGCCACGAACTCAAACGGCACCGTCGCCATGCTCCCGGGCGCCTCGCGCGACTCGCGGTGGCGGCGCAGCCGTGCGATCTGGTTTTGCTGCATTCGCCCCCGATCGTGCACGATCTGCGCGGCCCGCACAGCCGCGCTCGGCGCCCCCGGCTCGGCGACATGTTCGATGCGCTGCATCTCCGCCGGCGTGAACCGGCGCGGCAGCACCGCGTTGAGAACGAGCGAATCCAGGTCGCGATCCAAGCACCGGTTCAGACCGTCCTCCAACTCGATCGTCTCGCTGACCGCCATCTCGCTCGCGCGAGCGACTGCCAAATAGCCGGTGTGCCGCCTGTCTTCGAGCATCGCCTGCACGTCGGCTGCACGCCGCGTCAGCGGGCTGGAGCGAACGATCGCTTGCAATGTCCTCGGAGAGGCGAGCATCGCCAGCGCATGGCCGGTCGCGGGCGCGTCGAAGATCACCAGGTCGTAGCGCCCTTTTCCGGTAGCTGAGAGTTCGTGCAGCTTGACGAGGCTGACCAGCTCCTTCGCCCCGGGTGCGGCCGCCGCCAGGTACTGAAAACTGCTGCTGGACGCCAGCACGCGCGCCGACAGTCGGCCCCCGAGCTCGCGCATCCACTCGATAAGGGCGAGGTCAGGGTCGAGCGCGAGACTCCACAGGTTCGGCTCGAGCTCGATCTCCGTGCCCGCTATCCGACGTGAGCCTTCGTCGCCCTCTCCTTGACGTGGCCGCGACTCAGCGCCGCCATGCAACCGTGCAAGCTGGTCCTGCCGGCCCACCTCCACAACGATCGTGCGCAGGCCGCGGCGGGCTCCAAGCAGCCCCAGCGCACCGGCGATCGTCGACTTCCCCGCGCCGCCCTTGCCGGTCACGACGATCAGCTTGTGCTCCAGCAATGAGGCCATCTCTCCTCGCAACCTACAATTCCGCTCGTGAGCGCGGCGGCGACACCCACCGACGGCAGCGTCGAGAAGATGCTTGTCTATGACGAGCGCGGGCTGGTGCCCTGCATCATTCAGGACGCCGGCAGCGGTGAGGTGCTCACGCTCGCCTACATGAACGAGCCGGCACTGCGGCGCACGCGTGAAACGGGGGAGCTGCACCTGTGGAGCCGCTCTCGCGACGAGCTATGGCACAAGGGGGCCACCAGCGGCAACACGCAGGCGGTGCGCGCCCTGCGCGTGGACTGCGATGGCGACGCTCTGCTGGCGTTGGTCGAGCCCGCCGGGCCGGCTTGCCACACGGGAGAGCGCACCTGTTTTCACCGCGGCGAGCTCGAGTCCCGCTTGCCCTACGAGGTGCTGCCAGCGCTCGAGCGCACGCTGCGCGAGCGCGAGCGCGAGCGCCCGGAGGGCTCCTACACGGTTGCGCTGCTCGACGATCCCGCGCAGATCGGCGAGAAGGTGATGGAGGAGGCCGAGGAGGTCGCGCGAGCCGCCCGCCAGGAGACAGACGAGCGCGTAGACGAAGAGGCGGCCGATCTGCTCTACCACCTGCTCGTGCTGTTGCGCGGTCGCGACCGTTCCCTCGCCGACGCCGAGCGGGTGCTCGATGGCCGCCGTCGATAGCGCCTCGAGCCCGCGCGCCGGCGACGAGCGCCTGATCGCGCTGCGCGAGACGTTCATCGCCGACTGCGAGACGCCGGTCTCCGCTTTCCTGAAGCTGCGCGAGTTGGCGGCCGGCGAGCCGTGCTTTCTGCTCGAGTCAGCGGAGCAAGGTCAGCGGATGGGTCGCTACTCCTTCATCGGCTTTCGCCCGCGCTCGGTGTTGCGCTGGTCGCTGGGTGATCCCGGCGACCCGTATGCGCTGGCGGCGGCCGCCGTTGCCGAGAGCGGGCATGCGCTCGCCGCGGGTGAAGGTGAGCAACCGCCGTTCTCTGGCGGTGCCGTCGGCTACTTCGGCTACGACCTAGTGCGCACCGTCGAGCCGCTGGGCGCGCCCAATGAGGACGTGCTCGGGCTGCCCGACATGGCGCTGATGCTGACCGACACGCTGGTCTCCTTCGATCACCTCAAGCACACGATCACGATCCTCGCCAACGCCGATCTGGAGGCCGAGCCCGACCTCGCCGGGGCCAAGGCCCGGGCGAGGGAGACGATCGCCGAAGTGAGGACCTGTTTGGCCGGCTCAGTCCCCCGTCCCGACCGGGGTGATCGAGGGTCCGGCGCGACCGGATCGACAGGGACGGTGGCGGGCGCTGAGCATTCGTCTGGAGATGGTGTCGGAGAGGGCAGCGCCAGGGACGGTTCGCCCGTCAACTTCCAGTCGAACATGTCGCGCGAGCGCTTCGAGGCGATGGTCGCTCGGATCGTGCAGTACATCCACGCCGGCGACGCCTTCCAGGTCGTCCCCTCACAGCGTTGGTCCTCGCCGGTTCCCGTTGAGGCCTTTTCCGTCTACAGGGGGCTGCGCAACGTCAACCCCTCGCCCTACATGTACTTCCTGGATTTCGGCGACTTCCAGGTCGCGGGCGCGAGCCCCGAGCCGTTGCTGACCGTCAGCGGCCGCCGCGTCTCCACCCGCCCGATCGCTGGCACCAAGCCGCGCGGGGAGACACCCGAGGAGGACAGGCGCATCGCGGGCGAGCTGCTGGCGGACGAGAAGGAGCGCGCCGAGCACGTGATGCTGGTCGACCTCGGCCGCAACGACCTCGGCCGCGTGTGCGAGTACGGCAGCGTCGAAGTCGACGAGCTGATGGAGGTCGAGACCTACAGCCACGTCATGCACATCGTCTCCTCGGTCTCGGGCACGCTGCGCGAGGACGTCGGCGCGATGGACGCGCTGCGCTCGGTGCTCCCGGCCGGCACGCTCTCGGGCGCACCGAAGGTGCGCGCGATGCAGATCATCGATGAGCTCGAGCCGATCAAGCGCGGTGGCTACGGCGGCGCGATCGGCTACCTGAGCTACAACGGCGACCTCGACACCGCCATCCACATCCGCACCGTCGTCGTCAAGGACGGCGTAGCGCACGTGCAGACGGGCGGCGGCACCGTCGCCGACGCCAAGCCTGCGTACGAGTACGAGGAGTCGGTAGCCAAGTCAAAGGCGGTCATCGGGGCTGTGGAGCTGGCGTGCCGGCAGACGGATTGGGGCTAGGCAACTCTGACGCCTCGGCCGAAGTCCACAACTTATCGAACCTTACCGCACTTTACAGAAATCGGTAAGGTGCGGTAAGTATCGATTAGTTTCGGTACGATTCACAGGTGTCGAGGAATCCATATAGCCCCGGTGTTGGCACTCGGCCCCCGTTCCTCGCCGGGCGCGACGAACAGGTCCGCTTGTTCGAGCGGATACTGGCCGATTACCCGCAGAAGCGGCGCAATCTACGGATAACGGGTCTGCGCGGCGTCGGCAAGACGGTCCTGCTCAAGGAATACGGTCGGATCGCCAAGCGCAACGACTGGGTCGTGGTGCGCCGTGACCTCGGGCCGCGGCTGAGGGAGGAGGCAGACTTCGCGGCGGCGCTATCCGAGTACTTGCGCGAGGCCGTGGACGAGCTGAGCCTCAAGGCGAGGATCAAGCGGGGCATCTCCGCGGCGTTGGCGGCCGCCAGCCAGGTACAGCTGCAGATAGGGGAGGAGGTAAAGGTCTCCGTAGGGCCGGGTACCGAGCGCTCGCCGAAGTCGATATTGGAGGAC
>JBOGXY010000063.1:0-58633 GCA_050696495.1 Solirubrobacteraceae bacterium | reverse complement strand
GCCTTTGGCCGCGGAGCTCTCCCCCTCTCCCCCAATCTGTATGCGCGCATCGAGCAGCTCGAAGATCACCCGGCCCGAGCGCTCGGGCGCCTTGAAGGAGAACTCCAGGGACGCCGACTCGCGCGGGTCACGCTCGATCCGCTCGATCTTCGCCAATTGCTTGACGCGCGACTGCGCTTGGCGGGCCTTGGTGGCCTTGGCGCGGAAGCGCTCGACGAAGCGCTCCATGCGCGCGATCTCCGCCTGCTGCTTGTCGATCGCCTTGCCGAGCGCCATTTCCCGCGCGGCCTGCTCGCGCCGCCAGGCGTGCCAGCTACCGGCGAAGAAACGCGAGCGGGTGGGGGTCGGCCCGTACAGCTCGAGCACGGCGGTGCCGACCGCCTCAAGGAACCAGCGGTCGTGCGCCA
Organism: Solirubrobacteraceae bacterium; assembly: GCA_050696495.1. Classification (GTDB taxonomy): domain Bacteria; phylum Actinomycetota; class Thermoleophilia; order Solirubrobacterales; family Solirubrobacteraceae; genus Palsa-744. The sequence goes on along the minus strand of JBOGXY010000063.1, from coordinate 58,226 downwards.
CCAGCATCACCGCGGCGTCGAGGTCGGTGAGTGTCTGCTCGAGCCACTCCAGCGACTCGAGGTCCAGATGGTTGGTGGGCTCGTCGAGCAGCAGCACCTCGGCGCCGGTGGCAAGCGCGCGAGCCAGCGAGGCGCGCGTCAGCTGCCCGCCGGAGAAGGTGTCAAGACCGCGATCGAGGTCCGCCTCTGAGAAGCCGAGGCCCCGTGTCATCACGGTGGCGCGGTCGCGCCACAGGTAGCCGCCGCGCGTCTCCAGGCGCGCCTGAGCGCGGGCGTAGCGATCGAACAGCGCTTGGTCCTCGGCGCCGGCGGCCATCTTTGCCTCCATCTCCCCCAGCTCTCGCTCGATCTGGAGCTCCTCGACGCACCCGGAGAGCACGTAGTCGCGCAGACTGGCATTGCGATCGCGGGGAGGGCGCTGGTCGTGCAGCGCGATGCGTGTGCCCTTGGCGATCGCCAGCTCGCCGCGGTCGATCGCCTCCTCGCCGGCGATCATTCGCAGCAGCGTCGTCTTGCCGGCGCCGTTGCGTCCGGCGATCGTCAACCGTTCGCCGCGCTCAAGCTTGAAGGAGACGCCGCCGAGCAGCGGCTTGCCGGCGACGTCCTTGCGTAGGTCAGAAGCTGTGAGGAGTGCCACGGTCGAGATGGTAGGCTCCCGGCGTGCGCCGCCTGGCCCTCACACTTACGAGCACCGCGTTGCTGTTGCTGACGCTTGCGCCCAGCGCACTGGCCTACAACGACGGGCGCGGCTTCTACGGCGCCACCAACGACAAGGTGGTCACCAACGCCGGCTTCATCCTGATCCTGTTCTTCCCGCTGTTCGTGCTGAGCATGAGCTTGATCCAGTGGCGGCTGGACAAGCGCAAAAAGGAACGCAAAGCGGCCGAGAAAGCGCACGCCGGCGATATTCGCTGGCGCGGCGGGTGGTAGAGACAGACCAGGTCCGTTACGAGCGCGACGACGCCGCGGCGATCGTCACGATCGATCGAGAGCAGCGACGCAACGCCGTCGACGGGCCAACCGCCGAAGCGCTGCACGCGGCGCTCGTGCGCTTCGAGTCAGAAGAGGACGCGCGGGTGATGGTGCTGACCGGCGCCGGCGATGCCGCCTTTTGCGCGGGCGCCGACCTGAAGGCGATCGAGACGCTCGGGCCGCGCCTGCTCTCGCCCGACGGTCCGATGGGCTTCACGCGGTTGACGCCGTCAAAGCCCACGATCGCGGCCATCTCCGGCTATGCGCTGGCGGGCGGGCTGGAGCTTGCGCTGTGGTGCGATCTGCGCATCGCCGCCGAGGACGCAAGGCTCGGCTACCCCGAGCGACGTTGGGGTGTGCCGCTGATCGACGGCGGAACGCAGCGACTGCCGCGGATCGTCGGGCTTGGCCGCGCACTCGACCTGATCCTGACCGGGCGCATCATCGACGCCGCCGAGGCGCACAGCATGGGCCTGCTGAGCGAGGTCGTCCCGGCGGGCGAGCATCTGCGCCGAGCGGTGGAGCTCGCCAACAATCTGGCGCGTTTCCCGCAGCCGACGATGCTCGCCGACCGCCGCGCCGCGATCGAGGGACTGGGCATGAGCTTGGCCGACGGACTGCGGCTTGAGTCAGAGGCGGGACCGGACACCTACCTCGACGCCGTGCGGGGAGCCGCTCGTTTCGCCGGTGGCGAGGGTCGCGGCGGAGCCGGCGCGGGCGCCTGAAAAGGCGCTGCCGGGCTATGCTCGGCTGATCCGATACCGGGAGATGACATGGCCTACTTCGTAACCGGCGCCACCGGCTTCATCGGCCGACGTCTGATCGAGCGGCTGCTGCAGCGCAAAGGCAAGATCCACGTGCTCGTGCGCGAAGACTCGATCGCGCGCGTGGAGGAGATGATCGAGAGCTGGGGAGCGCTGGCGGAGTCAAGCGTCAGTCGTCGTGTCAACCCGGTGATCGGCGACCTGCGCCAGCCGCTGCTGGGCCTCGACGACGAGCAGCTGGCAGCGCTCGATGGGGGCGTCGAGCACTTCTTTCACCTGGCGGCCGTCTATGACATGACGGCGTCGGTCGAGCTCGATATGGCCGTCAACGTCGGCGGCACCAACCACGCGATCGAACTGGCCACGGCGCTGCGCGCCGCCCATTTTCACCACGTCTCCTCGATCGCCGTCGCCGGCACTTACAAAGGCGTCTTTGGCGAGGACCAGTTCGACGAGGGGCAGCGACTGCCATCGCCCTACCACGCGACCAAGTTCGAGGCCGAGCGAACGGTGCGCGAGCAGCTGAACGTCCCCTGGCGTGTTTACCGGCCGGGGATCGTGGTCGGCGATTCGCGCACCGGCGAGATGGACAAGATCGACGGGCCCTACTATTTCTTCAAGGCGATCCAGCGCGCACGCCAGCTGATCCCTCAGTGGCTGCCGCTGGTGGGCCTCGATCTCGGCAAGACCAATGTCGTGCCGGTCGATTGGGTGGCGGGTGCTCTGGATCACATCGCCCATCAACCCGGCCTTGACGGCAAGGCCTTCCATCTCACCTACCCTCGCTCACAGCGCGTGGATGCGGTCATGAACGACCTCGCCGCCGCGGCGCACGCTCCACGCTTCGCTGTCAGTGTCGACAAGCGCGTGCTCGACCTCGTCCCGCGCGCTCCGATCTCGATGATGTTGAAACTGCCGCCGCTGCGCCAAGCCCGCCGTTTGACGCTGCGCGAGCTCGGCATTCCCTCGCAGGTGCTCGAGCACGTCGACCTGGTCCCTTCCTTCGACACAAGTCAGGCCGCCCGCGCCCTGGCCGGCTCCCCCTACGAGCACGTGCCGGCTCTGCGCGAGTACGCGGTTCACCTGTGGGACTACTGGGAGCGTGAGATGGACCCCTCGATCAGTCGTGGGCGCACGCTCGCGCAGGCGATCGCCGGCAAGCGCGTCTTGATCACCGGCGCCTCCTCGGGCATCGGCAGAGCCGCCGCGATCAAGATCGCCGCCGCCGGCGCGGTGCCGTTGCTTGTGGCGCGCAACGTCGAGAGGCTCGAGGACGTGCGCGCGGAGATCGTCGCCGCCGGCGGCCTTGCCTACGTGTACGCCGCCGATGTCTCAGACATGGATGAGATCGACCGTCTGGTGCAACGCGTCAAAGAGGATCATCGCCATGTCGACATGCTCGTCAACAACGCGGGGCGCTCGATCCGCCGCTCGATCGCGCTCAGCTACGAGCGCTTCCACGACTTCGAACGCACGATGCAGATCAACTACTTCGGAGCGGTCAAGCTGATCATCGGCCTACTGCCGCAGATGCGCGCCCGCGGCAACGGGCACATCGTGAACATCTCCTCGATCGGCGTACAGACAAGCCCGCCGCGCTTCTCCGCCTATGTGGCATCGAAGGCCGCCCTCGACGCCTTCACCAAGGTCGCCTCCTCGGAGGTGATCGGCGACGGCGTCACCTTCACGACGATCCACATGCCGCTCGTGCGCACGCCGATGATCGCGCCGACAAAACTGTATGACGCCTTCCCCACGATCACGCCCGAGGAGGCCGCGGACATGATCTGCGAGGCGCTGCGCTCGCGTCCCAAGCACATGGGCACGCCGCTGGGCACCACCGGCGAAGTGCTCTCCGCGCTGGCGCCGGGCGCCGTTGATCGCATCCTTCACCTCGCCTATCGCGTGTTCCCCGATTCCGCCGCGGCGCGCGGCGAGGCGGAGGGATCGGAGGAGCGGGCGTCGCTGGAGCAGTTGGCGATGGCCAACCTGATGCGCGGCGTTCATTGGTGAGCGGCGCGATCGAGGCCGATGGCCGCAACGCGATCGAGGCCGATGGCCGCAACGCGATCGAGGTCAGCGGCCTACACAAGCGCTACGGCGACTTCGAGGCGCTACGCGGTCTTGACATCTCGGTCGCCGCCGGCGAGGTGTTCGGTCTGCTCGGCCCAAACGGCGCGGGCAAGACGACCACCGTTGAGATCCTCGAGGGCTACCGCGCCCGCAGCGCCGGCGAGGTCTCGGTGCTCGGCCACGACCCGGCGCGGCGCGAGCTGGCGCTGCGGCGGCGGATCGGCATCGTGCTGCAGGCCGGCGGCATCTACGGACACCTGACCCCGCGCGAGGCTCTGCGCCACTGGGCCGGCTTCTACCGGGCGCCGCGCCCAGTCGAGGAAGTGCTCGGGCTGGTGGGCCTTGGCGAGCGCGGCGACGTGCGCGCTCGCAAGCTCTCCGGCGGCCAGCTGCGCCGGCTGGATTTCGCTTTGGCGTTGATCGGCGACCCGGACCTGATCTTCCTGGACGAGCCGACGACGGGCTTTGATCCCGAGGCGCGCCGCGCTGCCTGGGAGACGATCCGCTCGCTGAAGGCGCTCGGCAAGACGATCCTGCTGACCACCCACTACCTGGACGAGGCCCAGGCTCTCGCCGACCGGGTGGCGATCGTCAAGGACGGGCGCATCCTGGCGATCGGCCCGCCACGCGAGCTCGGCGTCGGCGCGGCTCACTACCGCGTCGCCTATCGCAACGGGGCGGGCGAGCTGGTCGAGGTGCAGACCGACAACCCGACGCGCACGCTGCACGAGCTGACGGAGGCGGCGCTCGCGCGCGGCGAGCAGCTCGAGGAGCTGAGCGTCGGGCGACCGTCGCTCGAGGACGTGTACTTGGAGTTGACGGCGGATGCCGGCAATGAGGCCACCGGCAGCAGCCGCGGCGCGTTCGCCGAGTCTGGCACGCGGACCGAAGGAACTTCCGATGCCTGAAGCGCTCACGCTGACCTGGCGTCAGTACCGGCTGGAGCGGCGCATGTTCTGGCGCAATCCGAGCGCGGCGTTCTTTAACTTCGCGCTGCCGCTGCTGTTCCTGGTGGCCGGTGGGGCGATCCTCAGTGGCCGCCAGCACGACCTGAACCTGCTGATCCCGGCAATCGCGGGTATGGCGGTGATGTCGACCACGTTCACCGCCCTGGCCTACAACATCGTCTTCCTGCGCGAGCGCGGTGTGCTCAAGCGCATCCGCGGCACGCCGCTGCCGACCGGCGCCTATTTCGGCGGCGTAGCCGCCAACGCGGTCACCAACACCGCGATGCAGATCGCGATCATCACGAGCGCCGGCAAGCTGCTCTTCGGGATCGGCTGGCCACAGGACTGGGTCGAGCTGGTCGTGTTCGTCGTGGCAGGCGTCGTCTGCTTCGCGGCGCTCGGCGTCGCCTTCGCGCACACGATCCCCAACTTCGAGTCGACCGCCGCCTATGTCAACGCCGTGTTCTTGCCGGTCGTGTTCGTGTCCTTCTACGTCTTTGACTCAAAAAGCGCGCCGGCGTTCCTGCGCAACATCGCCGAAGCGCTGCCGCTAAAGCCGCTGATCGACGGCCTGAACGGCGCGATGGTGACCGGCACGAGCATCGCCGATAACGCCTCCGCCCTGGTCGTGATCCTGCTGTGGGGTGTGTTCGGAGTGGTGCTGGCCGTGCGCGGATTCACCTGGGAGCAGCGGCGCAGCTAGAGTCCGTGCGGCGCGGCGCGTGCAGCGCCGAGCGCTGCGATGCGAAGCAAGCGAACCGGAGGGAGCAAATGAAGCAGCTTGCCGAGGACGTCTATCTGCTGAAGGGCCGGCCGTCTAACGCCATCAACGTGTATCTGCTCGGCGAGCGGCGCCAACCCGGTTGTGTCCTGATCGACGCCGCCACCCGCCAGGCCGAAAAACGCATCTTCAAGCAGCTTACGGGACGCACGCTCTCCGCGCACGCGCTCACCCACGTGCATCCCGATCACCAGGGCTCAAGCCACGCCGTGTGTGAGCGCTTCGACGTGCCGCTGTGGGTCGGAGAGGCGGATGTGCCGGCGATGGAGGTGGCCGGAAAAGTGACCGGGGCCGATGCTCCGGCATGGCTCAAACGCACGCAGGAGCGCTTCTGGGTAGGGCCGCCCCATCCGGTCGCCAAGGCGCTGAAAGAGGGTGACGAAGTCGCCGGCTTCACCGTGCTCGACACCCCCGGGCACACCCGCGGACACGTGGCGTTCTGGCGTGAGCGCGATCGTGTGCTGATCCTCGGCGACGTTCTGAACAACATGAACCTGATGACCGGGCTTCCGGGCCTGCACGAGCCACCGAAGATGTTCGCGGTGGACGCGGCACAGAACCGTGCAAGCGCACGTCGGCTGGCGGCGCTGCGGCCCGCGCTTGCCTGCTTCGGCCACGGCGCCCCGCTGCGCGACCCCGACAAGCTCTCTGCCTTCGTCGCCGGACTGCCGGCCTGACTTCTTCAGTGAGCGAGAGCATCTTCGTCGCCGAGGGCGACACGTTCGTCCCGACCGAGCAGGCGCGCGGGCCATGGGATCCACGCGCGCTGCACGGCGGCGCGCCCGCCGCCTTGATCGCCGCCGCCTTCGAGCGGATGCAGCCGGGCGAGGAGCTGCCGATCGCGCGGATGTCCTTCGAGTTCCTGCGGCCGATACCGATGGCGCCGCTGAAGCTATCGACGCGGATCACCCGACCAGGGCGGCGCGTGCAGGCACTCGCGGCGGAGATCGAGGCCGGCGGCGAGGTCGTCTGCCGAGCAAGCGCCCTTCGCATCCTGCCTGCCCCGGGCGATCTGCCCGAGCCTGTGCTTGCCCAGGTGCGCGCGGCCACCTCCGCCCGTATCGCCGCGCCAGACGACGGCGACGCGGTCGTCTTCGCCCTCGATGATTCCGCGGATCGCCGCAGCTTTGCCGCCAGCGCGATCGAGATGCGCTTCCTCAGCGGTCACCCGCTGGTGGGTGAGTTGCCGGAGCTCGACACCGAATCGCGTCACGTGCCCAGCGGCGCGGCAACCGTGTGGATGCGTCTGCGCCATCCGCTGCTGCCGGGCCAGCCGCCCAGCCCGATCGCGCGCGTAGCGGCGGCCGCCGACTTCGGTAACGGCGTGGCGGCGGCGGTGCCGTTCGACCGCTACCTATTCATCAACGCCGACCTGTCGATCACGCTCGACCGCTCACCGGTGGGCGAGTGGATCGCGCTCGAGGCCCGCACGCTGCTGCATCCGGACGGGATCGCCTGGGCTGAGAGCGTGCTGCACGACCAGCAGGGCCCGGTCGGTTTGGCGCGCCAGGCGCTGGTGGTGCAGCCGCGCTGAGCGCGGTGTGCGTCCCGCGCAGGGTGCTTCCGACCCTGCTCGTCGCTAGCGCGACGGCGCGACGATCTGAAACTCGACCAGGTCGTTGCCTGCTTCGAGCTCGGCCAGCTCGCCCTCGCGCTCCTGCAGATAGGTGCGAAGCGCTTGCTCGAGGCCCTTGCCGCGGCGGAAGCCCTCGAACATCTCGTGGATCGGCAGATCGGGATCGTCCAGTCGTGCGACGATCGCCTTGAGTTCCTCATAGCCCTGCTCGAAAGTGATCGACTCCGGCGATCGCTCCTGCTTGGATGCGCCACGCGCGGCCCGCAACCGCGGCTCGGCGTCCGCCTCGAACATCGTCGCCTGCGGTGCGTCGAGGGCCTCGCTGACGGTGCTTGTCTCGCTCACAGTTCTCCTCCTCGGTGGATCTCCTCGATGCTCGCGGCGGCCTTGCCGTCCGCGAAATGCAGTTGCACCCGATCGCTCGTGTGCAGCTCGGCGACGCTCGCGAGCGCACGGCCGTCGCCGTCGCCCACCATCGCCCAGCCGCGCCGACGAAAGTCCTTTGCCTCGATCACCGCACCGAGGCCCTGCAGCCGCTCGGCCTGGCGCGCCAGTAGACGGGCGGCGGCCGGGCCCAGGCGCTCACAATCGGCTTGCATCGCCTCGCGCCTGACCGCCAGCCGGCGGCGCAGCTCGCGCAGCGCTTCGGCGGAGCGGCGATCCAGAGCGGCGATCAGATCCAGCCGCTTGCGCGTTACCCGCGAACCGGAAGCGGCAAGCAGGGCCCCCATCCGCTCGACGCTCTCGCGTGGGCGGTCGAGCACGCGGGCAAGGGCGGTGCGGTTGCGGTCGAGCTCTCCGATGAGCTCGGCAGCCGAATAACGGATCGCAAGCTCCGCAGCCTTGGCGGGAACGGGTGCGAAGGCGGCCGCGACGTGATCGCAGTTGGGGCGGTCCTTGGTGTGGCCGATGCTGGTGATCACCGGCTTGGCGCATGCAAAGATCGCTCGGCACAGTCGCTCGTCGTCGAAGGCCACCAGGTCGGCAGTCGAGCCGCCTCCGCGGGCGATCACGATCACGTCGACGTCGGGCAGCGACTGCAGTCGGCCGAGCGCGTCGATCACCGAGCCGACCGCGTTCACACCCTGGACCGAGGCGGCGCAGAAGACGATGTCCTGCGGCGGGAAGCGCTTGCGCAGCGCCTGGATCACGTCCACGTTGGCGTCGTTACGAGCGGCGATCACGCCCACCCGGCGCGGAAACGCCGGTAGCGGCTTGCGTCGATCGGGATCGCATAGGCCGTCGGCCCGTAGCCGCCCCAGCGTCTCAGCACGGCGGCGCAACAGCTCGCCCTCGCCGGTCGGCTTCAGCCGATCGACGATCAGCTTGGTAGATCCACGCGGCGCGTAGAAGTCGACGCGCTCGAAATGCGCCTGTACGAGCTCTCCCTGAGAGGGCAGCGGCTTACAGCGCTCGGCCCGCCCCTTCCAGATGCAGGCGTCAAGGCTCGCGGACTCGTCGGCGATCGTCAGGTAGACGTGACCGGAGCCGCGGTGCAGGCTGATCTGCGTGACCTCCCCCTCGACCCAGCCGTCCCCGAGTCCGCGTAGAGCAGAGCCGACCCGGGCGGCAAGCTGGGCGACCGACAGCGGTGCGGCTATCTCTCTCTCGGCGGCCTGCTGCATGGCCCGCAAACGCTAGAGGCCGTGGCGGCGCGAACTTTTGCGCGCGCGCTCAGTCGGCGAGCCCGCCGGGAAAGCGATCGGCAAGCGTAGCGAGCACGTAATCGGGTGAGGCCTCGCGCAACTGGTGCACGTCATAGGTCCCGCTGGCCACGCCGATAGATAGCGCCCCAGCTCCCTTGGCGGCGGCGATGTCAAGCGGGGTGTCGCCGACCACGAACACCTCCTCGCGATCGAGCCGCTGGCCAAGCAATCGCTCGCCGCGCACGATCGCCGCGCGCGTGAGCTCGACGCGATCCTCCGAATCGGAGCCGTAGCCGCCGACCAGGAAGAAGCGGTTGAGTCGGCCACGGCCGAGCTTTGCGTGCGCCACGGCTTCCAGGCCGCCGGTCGTCAGCCCAAGCGCGATCCCGGCCTCGGTCAAGCGCTCGAGCAGCTCGGGGACTCCGCCAAGCACGCGATAGCTCGGCGAGGAGGCGACATAGTCGGGAATGACCGCCTGGTAGCCGGCCATCAGCCGCGTCAGCTCCTCGCCGCTGGGCGCGCGCCCCATCACCTCGGTGAAGGTCCTGCGCCCGATCGCGGGGTCGGTCATGCCGGCGGTCGAGTGTTCGGCGATGTCGATCTTGCGCGAGAAGACCTGCTCGAAAGCCCACGCCCAGCTACGCGCGCCGGCGCCGCCGGTGTCGATCAGGGTGCCGTCGATGTCGAAGAGCACCAGCTTCGCGCGCTGCATGCACCTCATTTTCACCGCAGGCTCGGCGGCACGTGGTTAGTTGCCTGTGCAAGCACATGTTATTGTTGTGCGTGCAACTACCGCCATTGCCGTGCGTTCTCACGCACGACGCCAACCGCGAGAAGGAGAGAGAGACCGATGTCCGCCACCTCCACCGTTCCAGCAGCCGCCACCACCCCACTGCCCACCGGCACCTGGAAGGTCGATCCGGTGCACTCAAGCGTCGAGTTCCAGGTCAAGCACCTCGGCATCGCCACCGTCAAGGGGCAGTTCACCGAGTTCGAGGGAACGCTCCAGATCGGCCCCGAGGGCGCCCGCGCGTCGGGCAGCGTCGAGGTCGCCAGCGTCGACACACGCGAGCCCCAGCGCGACGCGCACCTGCGCTCGGCCGACTTCTTCGAGGTCGAGAGCTTCCCGCGAATCGAGTTTGCCTCCACGGCGATTCGACCGCTCGACGAAGACGAGTTCGAGATCGACGCCGACCTGACGATCCACGGCGTTACCCAGCCGGTGACCTTCAAGGCGCTATTCGAGGGCGCCGAGACCGACCCCCAGGGCAACGAGCGCGTCGGCGTCTCCGCCAGCACTCAGATCAACCGCAGCCAGTTCGGGATGAAGTTCAACGCGGCGCTCGGCTCAGGCAACGTCGTCGTCAGCGACCGGGTGAAGATCCTCGTCGACGTCTCGGCCGTCAAGCAGTAGCGCCGAAATACGCAGGCAGCCCGGCGTGACGCTTACGCAGTCCGTCCGCCGGGCGCCTCAGCGGACGAGATGGCTAGCGAACGAAGACGCCGCTCAGAGCCTCGTCCACCGCCGCGAGCGTGTCGGCGTCGAGCTTCAGTCCCGAGGCCGAGGCGTTGGCGCGCACCTGCTCTGGGCGGCTGGCGCCGACGATCGCCGATGCCACGTTCGGTTGACGCAGCACCCAGGCCAGCGCCAGTTGCGGCATGCTCATGCCCGCCTGCTCGGCGACAGGACGCAGACGCTGCACCGCTTCGAGGATCGGATCCTCCATCAACCTGTCCATGAAGCCGCTCATGCTCTCGCTGCTCGCGCGCGAGTCGGCCGGGGGCTGCTCGCCCGGGAGGTACTTGCCGCTCAGCACGCCCTGCCCGAGCGGGGACCAGACGATCTGGGAGATGTCCTCGCGTTCGCACAGCGGGATCACCTCGACCTCCGGCTTGCGCCACAGCATCGAGTACTGCGGCTGGCTCGAGACCCATCGCTCGACGCCGGGCATGGCCAGCGACTCTTCGATCCTCCGCACCGGCCACTCGCTGAAGCCGATGTGCCTGGCCTTGCCGGCCTTGACCACTTCGGTGAGCGCCTGCATCGTCTCCTCCAGTGGCGTGTCCTCGTCGTAGCGGTGGCACTGGTAGAGGTCCACGTAGTCGGTTTGCAGCCGCGCAAGCGAAGCGTCGATCTGCTTGTGGATCTGCTCGGCCGAGAGCCCCCTGTCGGTGTCTGACATCTGGAAGTACACCTTTGTGGCCAGCACGTAGGAGGAGCGCTCGTAGCCCGCGAGCGCCTCGCCGAGCAGCGTCTCGGCCGCGCCACGCCCGTACACGTTGGCTGTGTCGATGAAGTTGATCCCCTCCTGGAACGCTGCCTTCACGCAGGCGTGCGCCTGTTCGCGCTCGACGCCGCCGGAGTAGGTCAGCCACGAGCCGAGGCTGATCTCGGAGACCTCGATGGAGCTTGAGCCGAGCTTGCGGAAGTTCACCGGTGGGAGGGTACCCGCTTTGATGCCGGTCCCACCCAGTATTTCTGTGGACACACCAAGCTATAGTCTGGACTCATGGGACGTGCGTTGGCGGAGACTGCCCGAGAACTCGACTGCAGCGAGCGTACGCTGCGGCGCTATATCAACGACGGCCTGCTGCGCGGACGCCGACTCAACCGCCTCCGATTCGAGCTGCCAGCTCAAGAACAGCTGTACGCCCGGTCACATTGGGCGCTTCTGCACGGTTTGCGGACGGCACTGCGAACTGAGCGGGATGTACGCCTTGCCGTCCTATTCGGCTCCACCTCCACAGGCGAGGAGGCGCCAGACTCAGATATCGACCTACTGGTCGTCTATCGAGGCGAGGATGAGCTTGCGCTTGCGGCGTTGAGGCGACGCCTATCGGGCGCGCTCGGACGCCGTCTACATCTGGTCCGCCTCGAGGACGCCAGTAGATCCGCGAATCTGCTGGCTGACACCCTTGCCGAGGGGCGCGTCATCATTGATCGTGACGGTCTTTGGCCGGCTGTACGCGACGAACGGGAGCGTATTGCGGAAATGGCTAAAGAAGAAGACGAACAGGCGCTGGCCGGTGCGCGTGCGGCGGTCGACGCCGCAAGGAAGCGCCTGGAGCTTTGATGGAGAGCGCGCGCGGTAAGCCGGCGAATGGCCGTCGCGACGACAAATCCGAGCGCTTGTCCAAGAACCAACGCCGCATCCTGACAGTGATGGGAAGCATCGCGCCCGCCCGCGAGCAACTGATCGTGGCAATGGAAGACATCTCTGAGGATTTCGACATCAACGCTCTTAGCACCGCCGCCAAGTCACCGGACCCACGCGAGCGCAACAGGTGAGCACCATCGAGCGCCAGATCGAGGCGCTCGTCAATTGGATGGACGAGATGGCTTCGCGCGCGCTGGATGAGGGACTGCGCATCGGCACTGTGGAAAAGGGCATCGGGAGCCCATGGCAACGCCTGGCGGATCTTGACGTTATTACAAGCTCAAGCGCGGAACGGCTGAGTGCCGCCAGGGATACTCGCAACGATCTCGGCCACGCATACCCGCCAGAGTCATGGCGCGCTCTTTATGTAACGGTCGACATCGTTTTGGGGGAACTGGACGACTACGTCGCTCTTCTTTACGACTGGGCGGTTCGGAATCACATCCTTCCCGCACCGTCTGAGCCCGATCGGCCCTAACGTCGCCGCCCCGAGGCGAAGCTCTGGACGGGCGGGGCGACGACTCGCATGCTCGCGGCCACACGAGCGGCGTCCTCATACTCGGTGCTCTCTTCGGCGTCCTGATCTTCGATCTCGAGCGGCGGAGAATCGGCCTGAGGTAGGCGACTGATGCTGGCGCCCTGTTCGGTATCGGTAGGCGTATCGAGAAAGCGCTCCAATGGCTCGATCTCGCGCACGATCACGTTGGTGACACCCTCCCGGCGCTCGAGGCGGCCGCGCGCCAGCAACAGCGGCTCGGAGCGGGCCAGGGCGCGGCGGGACTCGTATACCGTCTCCGGAACGATCAGGTTGACCACACCCCACTCGTCCTCGAAGAGCAGGAACGTCATTCCTTTGGCCGTGCCCGGGCGCTGGCGGGCGATCACAAGGCCCGCCACCGTAACGCTGCAACCGTGCGGCATCCGTTCGAGCTGAGCGCTGGTTGTCAGCATCTGGGTGCGCAGGCGCGGGCGCAGCGCCGCCATCGCGTGGTCGTGCGCGCTCACGCCGCTGGTGGAGTAGTCGGCAAGCAGCCGCTGCCAGCGGTCGAGCGGGCGCAGATCCGGAGTGTCCGAGAGCTCGATCGGCAGTGCCATCTGCAGCCCCTCGCCGGCGGCTTGGCCCGGCGCGGCGACCCCCAACTGCCAGAGCGCCTCGCGGCGGCTGCCGGCGAGACGATCGCACGCCCCCGACCAGGCCAGCTGCTCGAGCGTGCCGCGACGCGTGGCCGTGCGCGCGGCCAGGTCGCCCAGATCGGCAAACGGACCACCCCGTTCGCGCTCTGCCACCAGCCCACGAACCTCCTCGACGACCGTGCCCTTGATGTACCCGAGTCCGAGGCGCACGCCGAGCGCAGACGAAGCATCCGATGCGCTCAGAGTGGGCAGACCCGTGTCACCCCCGAGCGCGCGCTCCGGCGCCTCCCCGACCCTCTCCACCGTGCATAGCAGCGCCGATGCGTTTACGTCGAGCCCGAGCACCGGGATGCCGCGCCGCTGGGCCTCGTGCACGAGACTGTCGGGCGCGTAGAAGCCCATCGGCTGCTCGTTTAGAAGGGCGCACAGGAACTCGGGGCCGTAGTGCACGCGCAACCACGTGGACTGGTAGGCGAGCAGTCCGAAGGCGGTGGCGTGCGCCTTGGGAAAACCGAAGCCGGCAAAGCCCGAGACCATCTCCCACACGCGCTCCGCCGTCCGCTGATCGGCGCCGCTGTGATCGATCGCGCCGGCGAGGAAGCGCTCGTGGATCGCCTCCATCGCCGCCTGCGAGCGCTTGCGGCTCATCGCGCGGCGCAGCCCATCCGCCTCGCCGGGGGTAAAGCCGGCAAACGCTTCTGAGAGGAGCATCACCTGGTCCTGGAAGATGATCGTCCCGAGCGTCTCGCCCAGCACATCCTTCAGCGCTCGATGCTCGAAAGGGGGCTCATAGTCGGGGTCCGCCAACAGACGCGAGCGGCGCTCGATGTATGGATTGACCGCCCCGCCCTGGATCGGCCCGGGCCGCACGATCGCCACCTGCACCGTCAGGTCCGCCAGGTTGGCGGGGCGCGTGCGCTTGAGCGACTGCATCTGCGCGCGACTCTCGATCTGAAAGACGCCGACGGTGTCCGCATCCCTGATCGCGGCGAATGTCTGCGCGTCATCGAACGGGATGCGCGAGAGGTCGATGCGCTCGTCGCGTACTCGGTCGATTTCATCGACGCAGCGTTCGACCGCCGAGAGCATCCCCAGCCCGAGCAGGTCGATCTTCAGAAAGCCCGCGTCGGCGCAGGAGTCCTTGTCCCACTGCACCATCTGCCTGCCCTCCATCGCGCTTGGCGCCGTCGGGCAGCAGTCGATCAGCGGCTGGGTGGAGATCACCATGCCGCCGGGATGTTGGGAGAGGTGACGGGGCAGCCCATAGGCTTCGCGCACCAGCTTTGCCAGCCAGCGCCAGCGCGGTGAATCCTCAGGCAGATCGTGCACGGCGTGGCGCTCCCAGCCCTCAGAGGTGCGCGCCGCGCGCTCGAGCTGCCCCGCCGGCAGACCGAGGACCTTGCCGAGCTCGCGGATCGCCCCGCGCGCACGGAAGGTCGGGAAGGCCGCCACCAGCGCGGCGCGCTCATGCCCGAAATGCTCGTGCACTCGCGGGATCAGCGCCGCGCGGATCTCGCGCGGGAAGTCCAGGTCGATGTCGGGTAGCCCGCGCAGATCCTCATGCAGGAAACGCCCGAGCAGCAGCTGGTTTGCAACCGGGTCGATGTGCGAGAGGCCGGTCAGGTAACAGACGATCGAGGACACCGAGGAGCCGCGACCGCGGCCGGGCGCCAGCAGCGCCCGAGCCGAGTCACGATCGCGTACCTCGTATGCCACTTCGCGGGCCAGCTCGAGCATCTCGTGGTGGAGCAGGAAGAACCCGGCCAACCCGAGCCTTGCGATCACGTGCAGCTCCTGCTCCAAACGGACCTGCGCTTCGGCGCGCGGCGAGGATGCCGGTTCGTCTCGAGACGACGGCCCCGCTGCCGAGGCGCGCCCTGAACCCCGCGGATAGCGCTCCTCCAGGCGCGCCCGACAAAGCTCCCCCAGGCGCCTGCAGGCGCTCTCATCCTCGGCGCCGGGATAGCTGTAGCCGAGGTCGCGCGTCAGCTCGAAGCTCAGCCGCTCGGACAGGAGCAGTGTCTC
This sequence comes from Solirubrobacteraceae bacterium, assembly GCA_050696495.1. Lineage (GTDB taxonomy): Bacteria > Actinomycetota > Thermoleophilia > Solirubrobacterales > Solirubrobacteraceae > Palsa-744. Next base: position 43,150 of record JBOGXY010000063.1, on the reverse strand, counting down.
GCGCACCGCCTCGGGGTGGTCGGCAAAGCGGGCCGCCATCGCCCGCGGTGAGGTCATGACATGACTGTGGTTGCCACGCCGCAAGGGCTCTGAAGCGTCGAGGGTGGTGCGGTGGCGTAGCGCCACGAAGGCGTCCTGTAGCTCGGCGCGGCTCGCGTCATGCGCATGGACGTCGCCCGTGGCCACACACGCGACCCCCAACCGCCGCGCAAGCGATGCAAGCTCACGGTTGCGAGCACGGTCATGGCGAGCGTAGGGTCGCTGCAGCTCCACACGCAGGCGCTCGGGCCCGAAGGCATCGAGCAACCGTCGCGCCGTCGGCTCGTCGCGAACGCCATGCTCGGCACAGCCGGTCAGGCAGACGAGTCCCTCTGAGTAATCGAGCAGCGTGTCCAGGTCGATTGAGGGCTCCCCACGCTCGCGCCCAGTGCTGTCGCGGGTGTGCGAGTGCGAGTGGGTGAGTATCCGGCACAGGTTGCGCCAGCCGCGGTGATCTTCGACCAGTAGCGTCAGATGGCGAGGACTCACACCCTCCTGTTCGGGGGTAAGGTCGATCTCGGCCCCGTGGATCGCGCGCACGCCCGCGTCCCCAGCCGCTTGAGCTAGCTCCATCGAGCCCGAAACGCAGTTGTGGTCGGTCAGCGCCAGGGCACCGTGGCCAAGCTCGGCGGCGCGGTAGGCAAGCTCCTCGGGTAGCGAGGCTCCGTCCAGGAACGAGTAGGCCGAATGGCAGTGAAGCTCTACGTAGGGCGGTGTGCCGGACATCGCTCAGGCGCCCTGTAGGAACCAGCCGCCGACGACCAAGTCGCGAAAAACGATCAGGTTGCGCCCGCGCGTTCCCACCGCCTCCCAGTAGCGGCGGCGCAGCGGGCGATCGGTCCACCAGCGGTCCTCCACCAGCCACGACTCGCGCACCGACTCGATCGCTTCCGCTCCCACCCGGCAGGGGCGACCGCCGTGCGTGCGGACGGCAACGGCGCGTGGCAACCCCAGCGCGCGCGGAGCGCTCTGTCTCACCGGCACGCTCACGGCAGCGGCGTCAGCACGACGCGACGCTCGGGGACGCGCGAGTCGGGATCGATGCAGACCGCGCGCAGAGCGGCGTCGGGACCGGCCACCGAGCGCACCTGCTGGACGGCCTCGCGCAACCGTTCGCGTCGAGCTTCGATGTCTGCTTCGAGCAGCGCCTGCTGCTCGCCGCCGGCCGGCCCGAAGCGCTCGACCTCCAACCCGAGTGTCTGCGCCGGGGCGGGCAGCAGCGCCAAGCGGGTGCAGAGCGCCAAGCGCATCCGCTCGCCGTCGCCGATCGCCTCGCGAAAGACGACTCGCTCACGCCAGGTCCCGCCACCCTCAAGCGCCGCCGAGAGCACGACGGCGCGCAGCGTCCTGCCTCGCCGCTGCGGGCGTGCCAGCAACCGATCGACGAGCACGCCCAGCACGCGTACGAGCATCGTCCCGCTACTGGCGTCGCCCACGTGCAGCGACTCCGAGAGTGTCTCCTCGAGCGTGCGCGCCTGTAGCGGCGTGTCGGCGCCGGCGGCAAGCCCATAAGCGAACAGGCCGGGACCGCCGAAGCGGTCAGACATCGCGGCGGCGCCAAGCCCGCGCAATTCCCCCAGCGTGCGCACTCCCAGACGCCGCAGCGGCTCCACCAGCATCGCCGTCTCCTCGCGCCGGCCGAGCAGCTCGATCGAGGTGGCGGTGAGCATCGCGTGCGAGCCGTGCGTATCGACGATCTTCGCTTCCCGCCCCCTTGACGCCAGCGCCGCGGCAAGCGCGCAGAAGCGGGTCGGCCCCGCCCCGATCTTCGCCGGCCTTGCCAAGGCGCGGCGCGCGGCGGCGATCGTGCCCACGTCCGAGCCGTGCAGCCCGCGCAGGCCGTCCGATTCGAAGTAGGCGACCCCCTCCCGCCCAGACTCGACCGTCGCTCCGATCCCTTCGAGCGCGCACAGCGCCCTCTCCCAGCCCTCGGCGACGGCAAGCGGATCGGCAGCGATCAGCTCCAGCTCGGGACAACGGGCGAGTGCCTCGCCGATCGCCATGCCCGGGGCGACGCCGTGACTCTCGGCCGCGCCCGAGACCTCCCCCACGCGCAGCTCGCCACCGGCCAGCGGAGCAAGCGCAAGCGCTTTACCGGCCAGCGCCTGCTGGACGATCTCCGATTGGTCACCGGCGGCGACGGTCAGAGCAAAGCGGGAGATATAGACGCACACGACCAAAGCGAACGTATGTTCGCATAAGGTCAGGCGCGGGCAACAGACAGCTGCGCGCAGTTAGGCGCCCACAGAGGGCCTGGGACCTTCCTCTGCCTCGTGGCGGCTGAGCCGCGCTCAGTCCATGCCAAGCGGCCCGCTGGCGGAGCCGCTTAGGAACTGCCTGACGAACGGGTTCTCTGAGGAGAACATGCGATCGGCGTCGCCGGCTTCCACGATGCGCCCGCGCCAGAGCAGAGCGATGTACTGGCCGATCTGGCGTGCCGAGGCGATGTTGTGGGTGACCACGATGTAGGTGCCGCCGTAGAGTTCGTGCATCTCCTGGATCAGTTCGCACAGCAGCGCGGTGCGGACCGGATCAAGGCCCGAGTCGGGCTCGTCGAAGATGACGACGTCGGGCTCGGTCACGAGGGCGCGCGCAAAGCCCGCGCGCTTGCGCATGCCGCCGGAGAGCTGGGAGGGAGCGAAATCGACCGCGTCGGCCAGGCCCACGTCCGCGAGGCGTTGGCGCACACGTTCGCTGATCTGCGACTCGGACATGCCGGTGTGTTGGCGCAGCGGGAAGGCGACGTTGTCGAACACCGACATCGACCCGAACAGCGCACCGTCCTGGAAGAGCACCCCGATGCGACGGCGCAACTCGAGCAGCTTTGGCATCGTCAGCGACGGGACCGAGCTGCCAAGTACTTCGATGTCGCCCGAGTCGGGGAACATCAACCCGATCAGGTGCTTGATCAGCACGCTCTTGCCGGTCCCCGAGGGTCCGAGCACGACCGTGATCGTGTCATCGGGAATGGCGACGTTCAGTCCGTTGAGCACCGGGATGCCGGCCAGGCGCTTGACGACATCCACGCAACGGATCGACCACTCGCGGTCGGTCGACTCGCCGGCGAGGTCAAGAGCGCTGCCGGTCTGGTGATACTGGAACTCCTCAGCGCCCGCGCCGGGGCCGACCGGCTCATCGTCGTAGGCGTCCTGCTCGGGGATCCCCTCCTCGCTCTCCACGGGACGGATACTAGACGGTCGGTGGCGATTCGGGCTCATCTTCGGAGGACACCAGTGCGTCCGCCGGGCTCAGCGCCAAACCCTTTGAGAGCAGATCCCGCGCGTCACAGCTCACGAGCTTTAGATTCCCCTTCGACGTGGCCGCGACGTAAGCAGCGTCATACACAGAGATCCCATGTCCTTGGGCCAACTCCGCCGCCTTTGCCAGCAGCTTCGTATCGGATATGACGACACCCCCGTCGTCGGCTATGCGATCGACCGCATCGAGCAACGAACCAACTTGATCGGGTGCTCGCCAGGCCCGAACGGCGACATTGGCGATCTCGTAGCGCGCCAGATCGAGTGTGGCAAGTGAGATACCGGGCTCGGCAAGGATCCTTTTCGCGGCCTCGTGGTGAGCATCGTCCGGGTCAAACGCCGCCAGGATCGCGCTGGCATCGAGAAACAGGATGCTCAACGCGCCGGTCTTGCAGACTTAACCCGCACGCCCGATTCACCCCCGTGCCCTACGGCATCGGCCAGGAGGACACTCATCGCAGCGGCTCGGTCCGCTCGACGCCTTCGCAGGGCAGCATCGGCGAAGCTCCGGATCACCGCGCTGCGCGTTGTCCCCCGCCGACGAGCCTCGACATCCACCTCGCTCAAAAGATCGTCCGGCATTGAGACCATCACCTTTGCCATAGCGTGAGTATACCAAGGGATACCAACTATACCCAACCACGATGGCCAATCCCTGGGTACTGATTCATACACATCGCCCTTGACATAACGAGGCCGGCGGGTCTACGCTGCGAAGTCTGGGAGGTAGGGCCATGTTTCGTGACACGAGTGCGGGCCACGCGCCTGCACAGGGGGTTTCGCGCCGAGATCCGCGGCGGCGACTGCTCGACGCGATGATCGAGACCGTCGCGCTGCGCGGTTATGACCGCACGACCGTCAGCCGCGTGCTGTCGGTCGCGGGACTGGAAGAGGCGGTGTTCAGCGAGCACTTCCACGACAAGCGCGACTGCTTCTGGCACGCGCTCAACGAACTGGTCGCGCGCGGCGAACGAGCAGCGCTCGCGCTGTTCGAGTCATGCGCGCCGTGGCCCGAGCAGGTGCGAGAGGGCCTTGAGCGGTTGCTGAGCGCGCTCGCCGAGGACCCGGCGACGGCGCGCGTGCTGCTGGTGGAGACGCTCGGCGCGGGGCCAGAGGCGTGCGAGCGCAGACGAGTAGCGCTGGCTCTGCTCACCTCGCTGATGGAGCAGGGCCGCACCCAGAGCCCGGGCGCGGCCCATCTGCCGACGCAGACCTCTGAGGCGATCGTTGGGGGCGTAATCTCGATCTTGCACCGGCGTGCACTGCAGGGACAGACGGACGAGCTGCCCGACCTGCACGCGGACCTCACTTACTTCGCGCTGCTGCCCTACGTCGAGCATGAGCGGGCGCTGGCGCTCGCGACAACGCACTCGTCAACGTGAACATGGGCGGCGAGAGCGCCTAAAACGGCGTCACGTGGGGGAACTGGCTCGTCACGCCGTTGAACGTGAACGGTGCCTGCTGCTTGCACGCGGGCGCGGCGACCTGGTTGGCGGCGACTTCGGGGTCGTTGAGAATGTGATCTTCAACCGTCGCGCCAACGCTGCCGGTGTTCGTCGGCTTGCCGATCAACTGTTCGATCACTTCCTTGGTGATCGTGCCCAGTGGCGGTCCGCTGGCCGCCGGGGCCGAGTCGGCGCAGCTTGCGCTCGAGAACACCGACAACCCGCTCGCAAGCTGACTGAACACTCCAGGCTGCGGATAAGCGCTACCCCTGTTGGTACCCACGCGTTGCTGATAGAGCGACATCCCTTCGGGCGTCAAGACATTCAGCACCTTGAGCAAATGCTGCTGTGGACCCTTGACGTTCGCGTTGCCTTCGTGAGCCTGGGTGGCTGCTGCTCCGTTAGCGAACAGCGACTGCACCTCCGGGGTGAACTCGCTCAGGTATGCGAAGAAAGGATCGAAGTTGCGCAGCGCCGGAGGCGCCGCGGCAACGATCGGTTCGGTCAGTTCAAACGCCTGCTTGGACGCGGGCAATCCCGTCTTCGCCGCTTTGGCAAACGGGCCAAGCGCCGTCAAAAACGCGTCGAACGGCGGTGTGAACGGCTTGACCGCTTCTAGCAGCGGCGTCAGCTGTTCCTCGGCGGGGCGGAACTGGTCGTAGAAGGGCACGGCGACGGTGGCGAGACTGTCGATGCTGCGCAGCGCGGTCTGGGAGTTGCGCTCGAAGGCGGGTAGTTCGCGCCAAGCCTGTGCGAACTGTTGGCTGGCCAGCGCCGCCGCGTGCACTGTTTTCTCGCCGTTTTCGATGAAGCCGCGGAACTGACCCTCGCGGGCGGTCAACGCATCGAAAACGACGCCCGTGTTGTGCACCGAGGCCCGCAGCGCGCCCTCCTGCGTGTTGGCGACCGTGACAAGCTTGTTGGCGTCTTCGATCAACGGCTGGACCGCGGCGAAGCCGGCGTTGACCTCTTCGCCGCGGCCGCCGAGACCGGCGGCCAGCGACTGCATCCAGATCTGGAAGTTCGCCCTCGTTTTCGGATCGAGCGTCGCCAGGATGTCATCGAGCGTCACCGACGGTTCGACCTGACCCTCTGGCAGCAGGCCGTTGTCTGGCAGCGGCTTCGCAGCGAGCGCTTGGGGCTTCAGTTCGACGTAGGTCTCGCCCAACAGCGTCTTCTGGCGCAGGATCGCGTGCATGTTCGACGGGATCGGCGCATATTTGCCGGCGATTTCGATCGAGGCGTGGGTAAAACCGTCCTTGTCGTGTTCGAGCGTGATCACGTGGCCGATATCGACACCGCTGATGCGCACGTCGGACTGTTCGGCCAGCGCCAACGTGCGCGGGAACACCGCCGTGAAGCGATAGCCCTTCGGCTTGAGCGGCACCGGCCCGCCGAAGGACTCCCACAGGAACAGCAGCAGACCGAAGCAGCTGAGCGCGAACAGCACGATGATGATGATGTTGGCCAGTGTCGGAGCGCGCTTTTGCATGTCAGCGGCCTCCGGCGCTCGTGGTCGTGAGCGCACCGAACGGGTTGTTCTTCGCGCCCAGCAGTTTCAGCGTCTGCACTCGACCTTGCAACCGAACACGAGCGCTTGCCTTTGCCGCAGTCCCCACTTCTGGAGCAGCAGCCAACCCGTGAGCGGCACATTCTTCAGCCGTGGGCGGATTAAAGAGAGCCACCAATAGCCGTACAGAAGCGTTTACTTCGCCAGCCGGCTTTAGGACTTCAAGCACTTTGCAATTGAGATAGCCAACGGTACGCCCAATCGGCCCATGCGCATCGGACGTACTGAGCACGCTGTTGAGGTCGTGCCCACCCCACAGCAGGAAGAACAGGAAGCCGCCCTTGCCGCCGCCCGGGTTGTAGGCGAACTCGTTGAACAATTCGTTGAATACCGAGAAGCTCGCTTCCAGTCCCGGGAACGCTTCGCCCAGTTCCTTCAGAGACGGCTGGAGCTGACTGACGACGGGCTCCACTTCGCGCGCGAACGGTCGCAGCTGGTTCTTGAAGATCGGCGTGCTCTGCTTGAACAGCGAGCGCTGCGCTTCCTGCGCGGGCGCCAGATGCGTGGCGGTCGGTTCGAGCTTGTGCAGCGTCGAGCCGACGACGGCGCTTGCCGTTGCCAGCTTGCCCAGGCCGCTCTTGGTCTTCGCCAGCGTGCCGGGCAGCAACGAGATCGTTCGTTCGACCGAGTGCTGCTGTTCGGCAAACGTCTGGAAGACGGCGTTGGAGGCGTCGATCGCTTGCGATAGTTCGGTGTCCTTGTTGCCGAGCGCGCTCAGGATCAGCTGGAAGTTGTGGATCGCGCGTTCGATGTTGCGGTGGCGCAGCTTCAACTGGGCCGTGATCTCCGTCGTATAGCGAGCGATCGGATCGAAGCGCTTGAAGGTGGCCGACAGGTTGGCCGAGTTGCCCTTCAGGCCTTCCGCGGCGCCGGCCAGCAGCTCCTGCAGGTAGGCGCGTGTTTCGGAATCGAACGAGGAGAGGAACTCCTCGAAGTTGACGTCTGGGGCGGTGTGCGAGAGCGTCACCGTGTACCCGTTCGGCACGTGTCCGGCGCTGGGTGTGCCTGGATCGACCTCGACGGTCATGTCCTTGAGCGCCGTCTTGGGTCGCAGCAGCATCGTCGCGTCGCGGTAGATGTAGTGCGCGTACTTGGGCGTTACGTTCATCGTCACCAGGGCCGCGCCTTCGTGCGCGCGCACGCTCGCGATTTCCCCGATCTTGGCGCCGGCGATCGTCACCGCCTGGCCCTGACCCGGCGTGACCGCTTGAGCGGTGCGGAATTCGGCCTTCAGCGTCACATATTCTTTGCCGAGCAGTGGGAACCAGCCCGGCAGCGACAGGCGCTCCTGCGTGAGGATGTAGCCACCGACCAGTAGCGCGACGACGATCATCACCACAAGCGAGATGAACGCCGAGCGGTAGCGCGCGATCTGGTCGCCCAGGCCGCGCTCGCCCTGATGGACATCTGGCAACGGAGTCTCCTCGCTACTCATCCCCCGCTCCCGTCCGCCGGACCCTGCGAGGCCGGGCCGTTGAAGTTCTGCGGCGCCTGCTTGTAGCAGGGAACCAGCGGCTTGTACGGCGGCTCGCTCGCCGGGAAGGCCGGGCTGGTGCCGAGCGGCTGCTGCGAGGTGTGCGCCAGCAGCTGCAGTTTCTTGAGGCGGGACGGAGGCGCTCCGACGATGCTCGCGGGAGCCGAGACGAGCGTGGTGCTTCCCGTGTTGATCATGAAGCGATCGAACGGGCCGTTACCGTCGAAGTTCTGACTGAAGCCCGCGGTGCCGACCGTCGCATACCAGAACTCCTTGTACGCTTCCACGCCCGAGGTGCTCGATCCGTCCTGCAGCTTGGTGTTGCCGGCCGGGAAGAACACCTTGCTCAGGCACTTGGAGAACGCGTCGGTCTGTTCGAAGAAGGCGGGTTGTGGCACGACCAGTCCCGCGATCGTCGGCGCCGCTTCGCGCAGGCCCTTGGCGACGCCGCCGATCTCCTTCGGCGCGGTCGATGCCTGTACCTGTTCGATCCATGGGTAGGCGGCCTTGATCGTCGCGGGGGTCTGCTGCACGCCTGGGATCAGCTCGCGCGAGAAGCGCCGGATCGTCGGCGCCGCGGCGTTGAGGTTGGCAAACGCCCGGCCGGCGCTCTGCAGCGTGCCCGGAAGCTCCGCGACCGCGCCGGCAAGGCTGCTGGACTGGTTGGCCAAAGAGGCCAGGAACGTGTTGAAATTGCCGACCCATTCGCCCAGAACCTGCTCGTGCACGTTCAGCTTGGCGGTGGTCGCCTCGATCGCGCCGAACAAGTGCGAGAGATCGTGCTGTTCGACGCCGGCGAGCGACTGATTGACGATCGCCCCGCCTTCCAGAGCTTGCGGGCTTTCGCGGTATGCCTTGTTCAGCGCCTGTGCGGCGTTCAGACCTCGCACGGACTGGTTCTGTTCGGCGTCCTGCGCGGGTGTCGGCTTGCGCGTCAGCGCCGAGCCGTATTCGATCAGGAACGTCTGCAGGTTGGCTCGCGTGTCGGTATTCAGCGCGTCGAGGACCTGATCGAGTTGCACGGGATCCGACGTCTGCGCGACGGGGATCGTATAGCCCGAGGAGACCGTCGGCGAGGTTGGCGTGCCGGGTTGCAGATCGACGAACCAGTTGCCTTCGAGCAGGATCCGCGCGCGGATCTTCGCGGTTGCGTCACGGTGGATGGGCAGACCCGCAGTCCCGATTTCCATCGTCACGACGCCCGTGTTGCCCTCGCGCTTGATCGCTGTCACCTGACCGACCGGAACTCCGGCGATGCGTACAGGCGATTTCGGCTCGATGTTCACAACCGTGCCAAACTGCGCCTTCAGGCGGAAGCCGTGCTTACCGGGTATGTGCTTAGTGAAGCCGAAGTACAGAACGATCGCCAGCAGGATGATCGTCACCAGGCCGAAGCGGACCGGGTTTGACCTCTGAAGCTCCGGGACGGGGAGTTCCTGATAGCGCCGCCACCAGCGCACCCGACTCATTTCTTCTTTCCTTTCGAGCCGGCCAGACCGAGCGCTTCGAGTGTCGCCTGCGGATATTTTTCGCCGAACAGATTGTTCTGACGTTCAGTTGCTTCATGTTCGCTTCCAACGCCGCCCGGCGTGTTGCCGATCGTCGTCTGTCCGGGCGTGTACTTCTCGTTGCCCGCTTCGCAAACCCGGGGCTGCCCGGGGGCGCCCACATATGGGTATGGGTTGTAGTGAAGATGGTTGTTGTCGACTGGTTCACCCGGGATCTTCACACCGTTGATCTCGTTCGGCGGGCCGCGATCGATCGACGGGCCGTTGGCTGGATTTGAGGCCGACACGCCCTCGTTGTTCGGACCGTCCGGCGCGAGCACACCGGCCGCGCGGCCCAGCGTGCCGACGCCGATGCTCTCGGACACCACACTCGCCAGATTGCGGAAAGCCAGAGATATGTAGTTGCAGTTGGTCTGTACCGGAGCCACACCCGCCAGCAGCGGGTTGGCGTAGCCGAGCGTACGCGTGAACTGTTCGATGCCGCTCGTCACGATCGGGTTCTGCGCGAACTTCGCGAGCGCCTGTGAGGATTCGCGCAGCTCGGGGGCAAGCGCGGTGGCGGCGGCGATGTTGACGGCGCCGACCGACAGGGCGTGACCGAGCGGGGCCGCGACCGTGCGCAGGATGCTTGCGCTCGGACGCAACAGGCGCATGAAATCGGCGCTCTTGTTGACGAATTCAGCCTGGAATGGCAACGACACTGTGGCTTGGTGCAGCGCCGCGGGCCCTTCTTCGATCGCGGCTTCCAGCGACGGAGCGACGCTCGCCCAGGCCGTGAAGAACGTGTCGGCGTCGCTGTAGAGAGCGGCCTGCTGGCTTGCCACCGGCGCGACTTCTTTGGCGGCGCGGTCGAGCGCGACGAACAGCTGGCCGAAGCCCGTCTGCGGTGAGGCCAGGTTGCGCAGCACCGGAATCGCGCTGGCTACCAGAGGCCGCAGCGTCGCGAGCGTTTCGTTGATGCCGATCCCGCGTTCGGCCAGGCCGTTGCCGAAGGTGGTCAGATTGATCTGGTTGGCGGTGCGCGTCTTCTTGTCGAACATGTCAAATAGTTGGTCGATGTCGACCGGTTCGCGCGTCTGTGAGACCGGAATCGTCTGGCCTTCTTTGAGCGTCTGCTGGGAGTGGCCGCGTTCCAGCGACAGGTACTTCAGGCCGATCGTGGAGACCGATTGCACGACCGCTTTGGTGTCGACGGGTAGCGGACCAACGTTCTTTTCGAGCTTCAACGAGACGATCGCCGTCACCTTGCCCGTTTTCGGGTCCTGGTAGGGGCTGAGCGAGCTGACGATGCCCACCCGCGTTCCTCCGATCCGCACCTGATTGCTTTTCTGCAGGCCCGATGCCTGCGGCAGCTGCACCTTGATGTCGTAGGTCGGGGTGAACGGCAGGCCGTTGTTGGCGTTGTAGGAGAGAAAGACGGCCACGACCACGATCAGCGTCGTGACGGCTCCGATCAGCAGCGGGCTTCCCGCCAGCGAGTTTGAGCGGCGACGATTCATGGCGTCTGGGAGGGGTCGCAGCCGAGCTGGCCGTTGTTGGTAAACGGGGAGGAGCCGTCGGAGGCCGGCTGCGTGCCGGCGCCGGGACAGCGTCGCAACTGTCCGGTCTTCAGGCTCTGAATCACCTGAGCCGGTTCAGCCGGTTTCAGCACGCCTTCGGAGTTCAACTGGAAGTTGGGGAATACCGCTCCCGCGCGCACATATTTTCCGTTGGCGTCGTAGTAGCCGCCGGTTACGCCGAAGGCGCGGATGAAGCCGCCCAGGTCCGGCGTGTAGGGGCCGAACAACGAGGTGATCGGCACCGATTCTTCAAGCGCCCGCACATTGTCGGGCGAGGCGGTGACGAGCACTTTGGCCAGGGCCGGGAACGCCAGCGCCGCTTCGGTCAGGTCGTTGGTCGAGCCCGGCTTGCTGAGCGCCTGGCTGAAGTTGCTGACGACCGGTGTCAGCGGGCCGAGCAGCCCCTGCAGGCGTTTGAAGTAGGTGGGCAGTTCTGTTGTGTCCGCCTTGGAGACTTCGACCAACTTGCGCAGCTCGGCGAGCGTAGACGGTAGTTCGGTGAACAGATGGTTGCCTTCGTGCAGCGTCACGGGCAGCTGCTTTAGGCCCGCTGTCAGGTTTTCGGACTCCGAGCCGACCGCGCCAAGCGCGGTGTCGGCGTGGGAGACCAGTTCGGTCAGCTGCCGGCTGCGACCGGCCAGTACCGTCGTCGCCTTCGCCGATTCGACCAGGAAGCTGGAGAGCAGCGGGCCGTCGCTGCCGATCTCTGCGAGTACGTGGTCGACGGCGGTGATCGACGGCGGGAACAGCTTGGCATCGACCTGCAGCTGCGCTTCGGCACCCGAGTAGTTTTCAGCCGAGCCCTGGAAGAGCTGTTGCACACCCTTGCGCGTCTTCGGTGTGAACGCGTTGAACAGTTGATCGAGGTCGACCACTTCGCGTGTCGCGCTCGTCGGCAGTGTGTAGCCGGAGGGCAGCGCCGGCGCGTTGTTCGGACCTGGGGAGAGCGCGATGTAACGGTTGGCCACGCTGGAGAGCGAGGGCACGCGGATTTCGGCGATCGTGCCCTTGTGCAGCGGCGCCAGCGAAGATTCGATGTGGATCGTGATCCGCACCTTGTAGTTGTGCAGCAGTTCGATTTCCTTGACCTGGCCGACCGGCACGCCGCCGACCTGGACCTGGTCGCCACGGACGAGCTGGGGGTTGTTAGCGAAGATCAGGTGATAGGTCGCTTCTTTGCGGCCACCGAGCGCCAGCAGCAACACGATCGCGACGACGAGCAGCAGGGCGCCGACGGCGCCGGCCCGCGCGGCGGTGATCCGCGGCGGCCGGCCCGGCGGCGGCAGCGTCTCGGCGGGCTCGTTGGGGGGGACCGTCGTCGCCACGCTACTTTCCCCCTGCTTGCGTCGAAGACCCGCGCGGATCGGGGGTTGCCGCCGGCGATGGCTTGGCCGCAACGCTCGGGTCTGGGACCTCCCCCAAGCGCGCGATCAGCTTCACCCACTGCGCCGGTGACAGGCCCGCTCCGAAACCCGCCGCTCGCGCCTGGGGACCGCCGAGAGGCACGAAGCCGACGGCGATCGCGCCACGATAGTCAGGTAGGGCCACGCTGCCCGAGGCGCCGGCAAAGCGCGTGGCGCTGGCGATCTGAAGCGGGTGCATCACGCCCTGTAGCTCGGAGAGCTTGTGTACGAGCACTGTCGAGATCGAACTTGGACCCGATGGGCCGGCGACGCGGATGCCGTTGACGGCCGAAATCACCGCGGCGGCGATCCCGGGCGAGGCTCCGCGCAGACCTTCGCCACCGGCGCTCGGCTGCGTGCAGCTGCGAGTCGAGACGCTCGGACGCAAGCCCGATGCTGAGAGGAACTCGAGCATGCCGAGCACGCGCCGGTCGACTCGACCCTCGGAGATCAGGCGCCGCTCGCACGGCGCCAGGCGTATGCCGCGATCGCGCGGTATCTGCTGGTCGAGCTGGGTCTTTGACTCCAGCAGCGCCTGACCAGGGGTGGCCCGGATCCGCGCGAACGGGTCGCGGCCCTTGACTTTGATCACAGCCGAGCTCTGCAGCTTGACCCAACCGTCGAGGATCGGCTTGGGGTCGATCCGCGGAGCGCCGGCGGGGCTCAGCTGGAAGACCATGTGCGGGTCGCTTGAGGCGGCAAGATGGCCGAGCACCGTACCGGCGATCACGTGCGAACCGGTATGCAGCGGGTGCAGGTAGACCTCGTCAGAGCCCGAGCGAAACGAGCGCGTCGCTCCGGCAGCGGCCGGGCTCAGCGCCGGCGCAGCGCCTGTCGGGGCAGAGGATTCGCCACCGCCGGGGGAGTGCGAGCCCAGCGTTTCGAGCACCGGGTATACGCTCGCCAGCGTGCCCAGCTCGGCGTAGGTGTAGGTGTTGCCGTAGGCGTCGCGCAGCGAGATGCTGGGGCCGAGCGGGCCCGACGGGGAGATGCGCACAACACGGCCGTCTTGCGCCGCGATCACCGGGGCGGCGGCCTGGCTGTAGATGGTCGTGCCGGGGACCGTGCGCGGCGCGGCGCCTTCGGTGCTCGGGAAGCCGTCGCTGTAGTGAGCGGCGGCATAGACGGGGAAACGCGCTTCGGTCAGGCCCGTGATGGCGCCGAGCAGCGCCGGCGGCGTGCCGCCGAGCAGGCGGGCGCGCAGCAGGACCGAGCTGACGTAGGCCTGCGAATGGTTGTAGGAGAAGATCGCCGCGCGGATGTTCTTGGCGGCGCCCGCGGCCGCCAGATAGCGCGCGGCGGCAAAGATCGCGTCGGCCGGGTTGTACGGGTCCTGGTAGCCGTCGCGGTTGATATCGACGCCGTACTGCGCCCACGTGCTCGGCATGAACTGCATCCAGCCCTCGGCGCCCGCGCTCGAGACGCTCAGGTCGCGGCCGTAGTCGGTCTCGACTTCGTTGATCGCCGCCAGCACCTGCCAGGGGATGCCGTAGGCCGCGCCCGCCGCCTGGTAGATCGGCAGCAGAAACGGCGGGATCGAGAAACTGTCGATGAAGAAGCTGGGAACGCCGAGCGTCGAGGAGGTCCCCAGCGTCGAGGGCAGCGGCGGCGTGAGCGATGTGGGCGATGGCGGCGCCGCTTTCGCGGCGCCGTGTCCTGTCGTGCCGGTCGGCGAATGGACGGCCGGTGCATGTCCCGTGCGTGCGTGCTTGAACGTGGCGCGCGGCTGTGCGTGCTGTTCAACGGCCCGCGGAGCCGGCGGCGGCGTTTCCGTGCCGGTCGTCGTTGGCGTAGTCGTGGTTGGCGCCGGTGGCGGCGGTTCAGGAGTCGGCGGCGCCGGGACCGTTGTCGTACCGGTGGCGGTGGTTGACGCTTCCGAGCTCTGAGAAGTGACCGTCGGTTCAGATTGCGCCCAAGCCGGCGTCGTCGTGGCAGTCATCCCCGCCAGGAGCAAGAACAGGATCGGTGTCAGCGCCCGCCGTGCCATCTCAGTTGCCGAGCAGGTAGTTGAGGAGCAGGCCACTTGCTTCCGAGCTTTCTTCGGGGCTGTAGTAGGTCGTGCCCGACGCAGCGCCGCCGACCGGCTGGGCTGTCGGCGTGGAGCCGGACGAAGGCGCCGTGCTCGTGCCTGTGGTTTCGCTGCCGGGGTACTTGGCGATCGCCTGAGCCGGCGTCATACCTTTGAGCACCGCCAGCGTGCGCAGCATGACCAGGCTGGTCGAGTTCGCCGACGCTTTGGCGCCGGCGCTGCCGGCGACCTTCGTACCCGTGAACTTGCCGCTGCACTTACCGGCCGATACGACGGTGTAGGTGAGGCAGTTCGTACTCGCCACTACCTCAGCTCGCAGGAAATGCCCGAGAGCGTCATAGCCGTTGATGCTGCCCGCGCCCAGATAGATGAAGTCGAGCAGGCGCTCCAGGCCGCCGGTCTTCTTCAGACCGTTGGGGCCGGCGAGCAGGCCGGACAGGTTGGTCGCGGCCGGCTTTGCCTGCTTGCCGAATTCCTTGACCAGCGGCAACAACGGTTCGACGGCACGCAGGGCGGCGCTCGAACGCCGTGCGTTTTCGCCGAAGGACTTGAAGAAGGCTTCCGAGGATTTCGAGAACGGGCCGAAGCTTTCAAAGGTCTTGTTCAGGCCCGGAGCCGCGACACCGAGATCGGTCATCGTCGGCGTCGTCTGATCCGCAAAGCGTCCGAGCCGTTCCATCGCCGGGCCGAGCTGTTCCAGGAAGGCGGGGAAGGCCGCCAGGCTCTGTGCGATCTGGGCGCGGTGGTTGGCGCTCGCCCGCGCGACCGCGCCGCTGGAGTTGATGAAGCCCGTCAAGCGTTCCCGGTCGGCGGCCAGCGGCGCCGTGGCTCGATCGCCTTCGACCGCCAGGTCGGTGAGCACTTTGTTCTCGCCCGCGAGGATCGCCAATACCCGTTCGAGGCCTTCCAGCGCCGGATTTGAGCGGTGAAGGACGACGTTGAGGTCTTTGCCGCGGCCTGCGAAGCCCGCGCCGAGCTCGTTGAGGAGGATCGTCAGCCGTTCGCGCTGGGGCAATCGCGCGATATCGCCGAGCAGGTCGGGGTCGACCGGGCTGTGCGTACGCGTGACCGGCAGAAGCACCTCGCCGGCTCCTTCCTGGCCGGAGGGGATGGTCTTCAGTTCCGGTGGCGGCGATGTGCCTTCGACACGCGGCTGCGTCGGCAGGCAGTCGACGAACTTCTCGCCGATTAGCGCCTGTGGACGGATCGTGCAGGAGGCATCTTGGCGGAAGTTTTGAAAGCCGGGGTTTTCGATCTTCATCACGACCGCCGCCGTGGCATGCGGCGTCGGTTCGACCGACTGCACCGTGCCGACATCGACGCCGTCGACGGCGACTTGCTCGCCGACCGTGAGGTTGCCGGCATCGTCAAAGATCGCGCGCAGCCTGTATTCGCCACCCGAGCCGCCGGCCGAGCTGGCGAGCAGAACGACGGCGAGGAGCGCAAGCACGCAGGCAGCGACGACCGCCGCTGCCACGCCCCTCCTGAACCCCTCGCCTCGCTTGCTCAACCCTCTCAACCTCTGTCTCGATAACGCGCGCAGGGCGGCCCTGCCTCGGGCCGCCCTGCACCGCTGTCGTCTTGCTACTTGCCTATTTCTTCGGGCACGGCTGCGAGGCGGTCGCGTTGACCGATTCGCCGCTGTAGAACTTCAAGGTCGCCGTCTCTTTGAAGCTGCCTTTGCAGGTCTTTGGAAGCGTGCCGTAGGAGACCAGTTTTTTGCCTTTCATGAAGGCTGCGCCGACAACGACCTTGATGTATTCGGCCGAGCCGTACGGCGCTTCAGGAACGCTGATGACCAGCGGGACTTCGGTGAACAGCGTCGGCGTAGGCGCCAGCGACGTGAAGGCACCCTTTGACAGGAGTTCGATCAGCGCCGGTGAACGGCCTTCGGCGTAGAACGCCAAGCCGCCGCCCGCGGCGAAGAACGGCTGCACGGTCAGTTTCTCGTGCACACGCGTGCCACCGAAGCTGACGACACCCGCGGCTTCTCCCTGCGGGCCCGCGACCGACTTCTTCGGGCAGTTCTGCACTTCGTGGCTTTCGAGGATCGGGGTGCTGCAGGTCGTGAAGCCTTTGGTCGTGACCTTGGCGCCGGTCGGGAAGGTCACCGTGACGCCTACCAGCGGCGAGGGTCCGCCGAAGTATTCGGAGCCTTTGATCGTGAATTCCGCTTCGACGGCGGTAGCGGCGCCCTTGATGTTGCCGGTGCCGGGCCAGGTCGGGCCACCTTTGGAACTGGGGTTCTTTTTGATCGGGATCGCCTTGGCCTTGAACGTCACCGACGGTGCCGCCAGCGCGGTCGCGGGCAGGCCCAGCGCTAGCAGGGCAAGGCCCAGCAAAGCCAGACGGGTAGATGCTCTGCGCATCAGCTTCTCTCCTCTTTTGATGGACGGGTCGCCTCGATCCGGGTAGCTCCGGACGGTTGACCCTCCGGCGACATCGTGTTCCCCAGACGTCTCAGCCGCCCGAGGAACCTTGGCGATTTGCTTGGAAACATTAGCCGCAACGGCCGACAGGTTCAACTAGGTGGCGTCGCGAAGCTCTGTAAATTCGAGCTCCTGCCCCCCGTACTCGACCCCGACGGGATCCAGGATCACCCGCCGCGGACCGTCCTCCACTGCGCCGGCCACGAGCGCCGCGAGGCCCACCGAGCGCGCCAGTTCGACCACCTCGGCTCCCCTGCCCGCCGCGCAGTAGACGGCGTAGCCTGCGCCCATATTCAGTGTGCTGTAGGCAGCTCGCTGCTCCAAGCCGAGCTGCTCGGCCAGGAAGGAGAGCACCTCGGGCACCGGTGGCAGCGCGGTGATCCGGTAGGTCAGCTGCCGCGGGCGGCGCATCAGCTTGAGCAGACCGTGGCCGGTGATGTGGCTGAGATAGGAGATCGGCAGATCGGACTGCAACAACGCCTGCACCAGCCCGGCGTACATGACCGAGGGGTCAAGCAGCGCCTCTCCAAACGAGCGGCCGCTGGGCAACGGGGTCATGTAGCCCTCGGGCAGGCGCTCGGCCAGCATGCGCGCCAGCGAGGCTCCGTTTGCGTGCAGGCCGCTTGAGGCGACGAGCACGATCTCATCGCCTGCTTTCAGCTCCTCGCCGAGGATCGCCTTGCGACCCTGCGGGACCGCGCCGACGGCGGCGCCGGCCAGCTCGACGTCCTGCTCGCTGACCAGCCCCGATAGCGACGGGGACTCTCCCCCGCCCCACGTGCAGCCGGCATCCACGCAGGCGCGCTGCCAACCCTCGAGCAGCGAGGCGGCCCTGCCAGCCTGCGCGTACCACTCCGAGGCGCCGGTGGCGAAGTAGGCGTTGACCACCAGCGGCAGCGCGCCCACACAGCAGAGGTCCCCGAGGATCGCGGCCACCGTGTCGTAGGCGACATCGGCGAAGCGGTCGATGCCGTGGCGCGCGAGCACCTGGCGGGCGATCACCGACTTTGTGCCGAGGCCCTCGACGACGAAGGCAAGCGTGCGGCCGTCGAAGTCGAACGCGAAGGCCGGCTCGCCCCTGGAGGCGTCAAGCGCCTGGCCGCCGCGGGCGGCCAGCAGCGAGGACGTGGCAAGCGCCTTGGCCATCGCAGAGCGCTTGCCCTCGTCGAGGGCGTCGTAGTCGACCCCCGCAGCCTTGTAGTCAGCCGATCCGCCGCTCATCGGCGATGATCCTATTCCCCGAGCCGAAAGGACCGAGATGGACTTCCAGCCGAGCGAGCGTTGCGTCGAGTTTCAGGAGCGCCTGAACGCGTTCATGGACGAGCACATCTACCCCGCCGAGGCCGTCTACGAGCGCGAACTGGCCGAGTCCGGCGATCCCCACCATCAGCCGCGCGTGATGGAGGAGCTCAAGAAGCTGGCCAGGCAGAAGGGGCTGTGGAACATGTTCCTGCCCGATGCCGATCACGGCGCGGGGCTCTCAAACAGCGACTACGCGCCGCTGGCGGAGATCCTCGGGCGCTCGCACATCGCCTCGGAGGCCTGTAACTGCTCGGCCCCGGACACCGGCAACATGGAGGTGCTCCACCAATTCGCCACCGACGAGCAAAAGCAGCAATGGCTTAACCCTCTACTAGAGGGTGAGATTCGCTCTTCTTTTGCGATGACGGAGCCCGACGTCGCCTCCTCGGACGCCACCAACATCTCACTGCGAATCCAGCGTGAGGGCAGCGATTACGTGCTCAACGGGCGCAAGTGGTGGATCTCCGGAGCGCTTCATCCTCACTGCCGGATCATGATCGTGATGGGCAAGAGCGATCCCGACGCGCCGCGCCACCGCCAGCAGAGCCAGATCCTCGTGCCGATCGACGCACCCGGCGTGCGGATCGTGCGCGCACTGCCCGTGTTCGGCTACCAGGACCAGGAGGGACACGCGGAAATCCTCTTTGAGGACGTGCGTGTTCCGGCAAGCAACCTGATCTCAGGCGAGGGCGACGGCTTCATGATCGCTCAGGCCCGGCTTGGGCCCGGGCGCATTCATCACTGCATGCGCTCGATCGGATCGGCCGAGCGGGCGCTCGAGGCGATGTGCAAGCGAGCGGTGGCTCGCAGCACCTTCGGGCAACCGGTGGCGGCTCGCGCCAACATCCAGGACTGGATCGCCGAGGCGCGCATCGAGATCGAGATGGCGCGGCTACTCACACTGAAGGCCGCCTGGCTGATGGACACCGTCGGCAATCGCCATGCGCGTACGGAGATCGCCGCGATCAAGGTCGCGGCGCCCAACATCGCGCTGAAGGTGATCGACCGCGCCATCCAGGTCCACGGCGGCGGCGGCGTCTCAGACGATTTCCCGCTGGCCTGGGCCTACGCGCACCTGCGCACCCTACGCCTGGCCGATGGGCCCGACGAGGTGCACAAGCTCTCGATCGCCCGCCGCGAGCTGGCGCCATACATGCCGCCCCGCGAGAGCTGAGGCGGCGGCGCGGCTCGATTAGGACCGCGGGAGCTGCAAGTGGGCTATGTGAGGCGGCGCCGATTCGTTTAGGAGCGCGGGAGCTGCAGGCGATGCGAGCGGCCGATCTGCTCGGCCGTCGCCTGCTCGACGCCGACCTCGGCGGCGAGTACCGGCCATCCGGCAACGACCTCGCTCACGTCCGCGAGGATGCTCTGCGCGCGGCCGCGCGGCAGGCCGGCGACCCGACCGGCTGCGATCAGGTCCTCGACGCTGAAGCGATCGCGTTTGCCGTTGACGCTCATCTGGTGGCTGTCAAGCCACGGGTTGCCTGGGCTCCACGCCCAGATCACGTCGTAGGCGGGAGATAGCGACCAACTGCCCTGGCGGTCCATCAGGAAAGCGACGTTCTTGACGTGATCGTCCTGGTTGCGGGCGACGATGTTAAAGACCATCCGGCGGAACTGTTGCTCCACGATCGGCGTGCCGAGCCCCAGCCGGCGAATCAGCAGCATCACCTGCTCGTAGCTGTAGGCGCCGGGCTCGTTGTAGCTGACCTGCTCGAGCGCTCCGACCGTCTGCATGTGCAGCTTGCCGCCGGCGTCGGGACGATCGAAGCGCCGGGTCATGAAGTGCCGGCGACCGTTCTCTCCCAGCAGCCGACACTCGCTCATTTCGATCCCGGCCGAGCGAGCCATCTTCGAGTAGGCGTACTCCACCGCACCCCAACCCCGCGGATCGCTGAGACCTCGGTCACCGGCGCCGGGGATGCCGTCGAACTTCAGCAGCCAGTGGCGAAAGCCCTCCCCCAATTCCAACTGCCCCGAGCGCACCTGTCCGGTCTGCTCGTTGTAGGCGATGAACGCCTTCGGGCGTGCGCCGCCGGCGGAGCTGCCGACCGCGAGGATCGCCTTCATCGCTTCCTCGTCGGGGTTCTCGCTGAGCTCGGCCACGAACTCGCTGCGCTCGGCGAGAACCTCCCCGGCCAGCCGCACGAGCGCGTCCACCTGCAGGTCCTCGCTCGGGGAGACCGTCGGCTCCTGGGCCGGCTGGAACTCGAGCGCTCCGGCGGCGCGCGTGCCCACATAGCAGAGGCGCTGCACCACGTCAAAGCTCGAGCGATCGCGACCCTGCGAGGCAAGCCAAGCGTCGACCAGGGCCGTCCCCCAGCGGTCGGGAAGCGAGTCGGAGATCAGGCCGGGAAGGCCGCTGAAGGCGTCCTGGGGCAGGCCGGCGAAGCGGTATGGCTCGGCTCGCAGCGCCATCCACACCGGCGAGACCTGGACACCGCTTCTCACGAACGCCGGGTCGTATTGAAAGGTCGCGTAGCGAGCTCCGGGATCGATCGAGACGGCGGCGATGCGAGCCCCCCAGAGCATCACGGCGGCGACGCTCACCTCGTGCCGCCTGGCTCGTCGCCCCACCTCCAGGGCTGCTGCTGCGATCCATCAGCCTGCGACTTGGCCGAGGACTCACGCCGACCGTGGCGAACGCGGCGGCGAACAGCCGGCTGCTCGCGTTCGAGCCGCGCGATCGGCAGCTCGATCGACTCGGGCACGGCGGCATCCAGGGCGCCCAGCAGACCGAGCGCTCGCAGCAGCTTGATCATCGAGGTCATCTGCACCGATTCGCCGCGCTCGGCGCGCTGCAGGGTCGCCTGACCGATACCGGCTTCGGCGGCTGCCTGCGCCTGCGTCCAGTTGCGCTCGTGGCGATGGCGCATCAACCTGCCGCCAAGCTCCGCCAGCACGGCCGACTCCGTATTTAGATCTTCAAAACGCATCGAATTTGATGCCTTAGGTCGATTTACGGGGATAACGCATCGAAATTGATTTAGAAGATAGCACCTATCTTCGCAGCTGTCAATCAATACTGATGCGTTATCGACAAAAAGACCGATAAGACATCAATATTGATGTGTCACTACGCACTGGCAAAGCGGACGGCATAAAGCACCGCCGCGACTGATGTCGCCAGATTCAGGCTGGAGACGCCTTCGCGCATCGGCAGCCGCAAACGCTGCTCGGCGCGGTCAAGCAAGTCGTCGCTGAGGCCCGCGCGCTCAGTGCCGAACGCCAACAGTGCGCGCGGCGCTACCAGCTCGGGTCGTAGCTCCTCCCCCTCGGGGTCGAGCGCAAGCAGTGGCCGGTCGCTACGCGGAAGTTCCGCCACGCGAGCGACCGGCAGGGCGAAATGAAGTCCGGCCGAGCCGCGCACGGCGACGGGGTCCCAGGGGTCCTGACGACCGGTGGTGAGCACACCCGCCGCCTGCGCGGCGGCGGCGACGCGAATCACGGCACCGAGGTTGCCGAAGTGGCGGGGGTCCTCGAGCAGCACGACCGGCGCCGGATCGCCGGCGGCCAGCACCGCCGCGGGGTCGCTGTGAAGACGCCTGGCGATGCTCACCACTCCCGTATGCGGCACATACGGGCCGAGTCGCTTGAACGCCTCCGCGGGCAGGACAACGGCCAGTTGGGAGATCAAAGCGCTGAGATCGGGGGCCAAGCCCTCGATCATGCCCTCCAGCTGAGCCTGGTCGGAGCAGACGACCACCTCCACCTGGGCACCGAAGCGCAGGGCGTGCTTGAGCGCGTGAAAGCCCTGCAGCACGACGAGCTCGCCGTCACGGCGCGCGGCATGGAAGCGGCGGACTATCGCGGCGGTGTCAAGGCTCGCGTCGATACTCACAGCGCGAGTGTATGCCCGGGCCACATTGCCCGTTTGCTCGCTTTCTGAGTGCTCGTCAGAGCGTCTGCCCGATCGCGCGCGATCCACTATCGTTCGTTCGAACGAACGAATGACCGGCAGCGACACGACAACCATCGAGGCCATCGGCCTTTGCGAGCAGGCCCGCGGCCTGGCAAGCGCAGAGACGACCTCCGTCGCCCTGGTCGAGCGCTCATTGCAGCGGGCCGAAGCTAGCCAATCCACGCTGAACGCCTTTCGGATCATCTGTACTGAGTCCGCGCGCGCTGAGGCCGCCCTCGCCGACGAGCGGCTTGCTCGCGGTGAGCGACTGCCGCTGCTTGGAGTGCCGGTGGCGATCAAGGACGATGTCGACCTCGCCGGCCACCCCACCAGTTTTGGCTGTGCCGGTGAGTTTTCGCCCGCCCGCGAGGACTGTGAGATGGTGCGCCGCCTACGCGACGCCGGGGCGGTGATCATCGGCAAGACCAACACGCCCGAGGTGGGGCTCTACCCGTTCACCGAGGGCCAGGCGTTCGGTGCCACGCGCAACCCCTGGGACCTGGAGCACACACCGGGTGGTTCGAGCGGCGGCTCCGCGGCGAGCGTCGCGGCCGGGATCGTGGCGGCAGCCGTCGGCTCCGACGGAGCCGGCTCGGTGCGCATTCCCGCCGCTTGGTGTCACCTGGTCGGCGTAAAGCCCCAGCGCGGGCGCATCTCCGGCTGGCCGGAAGCCGAGCTGTTCAACGGACTCACCTGCCTGGGACCGCTCACGCGTACGGTCGCCGACGCGGCGCTGATGCTCGACGTGCTCAGCGGCCAACACGCGCGGGACCTGCACCAGCCCACGCCACCGGCTACTTCCTACAGCGATGCTGTCGAACGCGAACCTGGGCGACTTCGCATCGCGGTGTGCCTACGCCACCCCTACAGCGCCGCGCCTGTGCGTCTTGACCCGGAGATCCGTGCGGCCACGCTGCGGATCGCCGGTGTGCTCGAAGGGCTCGGCCACGAGCGCGTGGAGGCCTCACCGCGCTACGGGCTGATGGGGCTGAACCTGATCGCGCGCGGGGAGTCCGGGGTGAACCAGTGGGTCTCCTCGCACGTGCGCCAGCGCTCGCTGCTTGACCGTCGCACACGCGAAACGGCCACGCTCGGAGGACTGCTCGCCCGCACACTGCTGCCGTTCGCTCGTCGTCTGGAGCCGCGCATGCGCCGGCGCATCGGCGCCGTCTTTGCCGGGGCCGACATCCTCGTGGTGCCAAGCACCGCCTCCCCGCCGCTTGCGATCGGAGCGGCTGAGGGGATGAGCAGCAGAGCCACGGCACGGCTTATCTCCGGCGCCTGCCCGTTCGCCTGGCCCTGGAACGTGCTTGGTTGGCCCGGAGTCTCGGTGCCCGCCGGGTTTACCGGCGCGGGACTGCCGATCGGCGTGCAACTGCTCGGACCTGAGAACTCAGAGGCGCTGCTGCTCTCGCTCGCCGCCCAACTGGAGCGCGTCGAGCGCTGGCAGGAGCGCAGCGCGCCCTACGCCATCCGGGCCGGAGCAACCGCTTGAACGCGCTCGCCTCACCGCCGAGGCAGGCTCGCGAGCGGATCCTGCGTGCGACGCTCGACCTGATCGCCGCCGAGGGGGTGGCCGGCGTTACCAACCGGCGCGTGGCCACGGCGGCCGGCGTCTCGCTCGGCTCGCTTACCTACCACTTCGACAGCCAATCCGAACTGCTGCGCGAGAGCCTGCTGCTCTACGTCGAGCAGGAGACCGCGCGCCGCGAGACGGTCGCGCGCGAACTGGAGCGCGAGGGGGTCAGTCTCGAACGCGTCGCTGTGGCCGTCGAGCAGCTCGCCGGAGCGCCGTCGGAGATACCGCGCCAGATCGCCGAACTGGAGTTGCACCTGCACGCCGCCCGCGACCCCGAGCTGCGCGAGGCCTCGCAGCGCTGCTTTGCCGCCCACGAGCAGATCGCGCGCGCCGCGCTCGCCGCGCTCGGAATACCCGATCCCGAGCGCCACGCGACAACAGTCGTCGCGCTGGTGACGGGCCTGGCGGTACGCCGACTGGCCGCGGGTGGCGAGGACGCAAGCGGTACCGCCGAGGCGCTGATGACGCTGGTGCGGGGGCTTGACTTGCCACGCTCAGCGCCGGCCGGGCCGCATGAGAATTGAGCTCGCGGTCTGAGCTCGCGGAAGTTTGAATTAGCGCCCGAGCGTGCGCATCAGCTCGCGCGCCTTGGGGCGCACGCGCTCGGCCAACTCGCGCACTTCGGCCAGTCCGCTGCGCAGTTCGGCGTCGCCCACCTCGACGGGCAGCATCGAGTCCTGTAGCTCCCCCAGGCTGAGATCGGCGCGTGTGAGCGCTTCGAGCGCTCGCTCGATCAACTGCTTGGCCGCCGTGGAGGGAGCGACCTGGCCTGGCGTCGAGAACGCGCGCGCCGGCAGCTCACTGCGCTGAGCAAACTCCGTGTAGGTGCGCTTGGCTCGACCGTAGGCCGCTTGCACGGGGGCGAACAGCGCCTCTTCCAGGCGCTCGGCGCTCTGCTCGTCTAGATGCTCATAGGCCTCGCTGAGCTCGGCCAACGCGAGCGCTATCTGATCGGCGGCGAGCGCCAGCGCATCCAGGATCTGACCTCTGCCCTCGGCGGCGGTGTAAGTCACCGCATGCACAGTAGCCTTGCTGGTGAAGGAACGCCGCACCAACGACTTGGCGGACCTCCTGAACATGCCAGATCCCACCATGACCGACAGCTTGACTGAGGTCGAGATCCAGGCCCTGGACGCCGCGCGGCTGGAGTCGCTGATCGGCTCGCGGCGCATGGAGCACTACGAGCGCGTGGCAGACGCGGCGCAGGCCGCTCTGGCTGGGCACAGCGTCCTGAACGTCAACTCCACCGCCAGCGGCGGCGGGGTCGCGGAGCTGCTGCAGACGCTGCTTGCCTACGTGCGCGGAGCAGGCGTGGACGCGCGCTGGCTGGTGATCCACGGCGATCCTGAGTTCTTTGCGATCACCAAGCGAATCCACAATGGGCTGTACGGCACGCCTGGGGACGGTGGGCCGCTCGGAGACGCCGAGCGCGAGCACTACGAGCAGGTGTTGCACAAGAACGCCGAGGACCTGCTGACGCTCCTGCGGCCCGGCGACGTGGTGCTCATCCACGACCCGCAACCGGCCGGACTGCTCAGGGCGGTGAGCAGCGCGGGCGCTCGCGCGGTGTGGCGCTGCCATGTTGGCTGCGACCAAACCAATCAATGGACAGAGCGCGCCTGGCGGTTCCTGGACCCCTACCTCGCGCACGCCGATGACTTCGTGTTCTCACGAGCAGCGTTTGCGCCGCCCGGTGTGGATCGAGACCGCGTACATGTGATCCCACCCTCGATCGACCCGTTCTCGGCCAAGAACGAGGCTATGTCTCACCGCAACGTCCAGATCACGCTCGGCTACGTCGGTCTGCTCGACCGCGACGACGGTCCTCCCGCCGTGCCGTTCACTCGCCGCGACGGCTCGCCCGGGCGGATCAATCGCCACGTGGACGTCCTGCAGAGCGGACCGGCCCCTCCCATCGACGCTCCGCTCGTGGTGCAGGTCTCACGCTGGGACAAGCTGAAGGACATGGCGGGTGTGATGGAAGGCTTTGCCCACCATGTCGATCCCTCGCTCGGCGCCCACCTGATCCTGATGGGTCCCGCCGTCAGAGGTGTCGCGGATGATCCCGAGGCCGCCGAGACCTACGACGACTGTGTCGAGCGCTGGCGAGCCTTGCCGCATGCGGCTCGCGGGCGCGTTCACCTCGCGTGCGCTCCGATCGCCGACCCTGACGAGTTGGCATCGATCACCAACGCGCTGCAGCGCCATGCCAGCGTGGTGACACAAAAGAGTTTGGCCGAGGGCTTCGGCCTTACCGTCACCGAGGCGATGTGGAAGTCACGGCCGATCGTGGCCAGCGCCGTCGGAGGCATCGTCGATCAGATCACTCATGAGCAGGAGGGGCTGCTGATCGAGGACCCCCGCGATCTTGCCGCGTTCGGAGCGGCGGTCGAGAGGTTGCTGCGCGACCGCGAGCTGGCGGCGCGGCTGGGCGCAAACGCGCGCAAGCGCGCGGCGAGCGAGTTCTTGGGCGATCGGCACTTGGATCAGTACGCGGAGCTGTTCGTAAGCGCGCGATAGCTTGATGGTTGTGACGCCATGCGCAGACGATCACGAGACTTTGAGCGCTAAGACCGGCCGCACCTGCTCAACCAGTTGCTCACTCGCCAGGTAGCGAGTAGCGCGCCCCCGGCCCTGCCGGCTGATCATCCCAGCGTCAAGGAGACGGCGCAAATCGTTGCTTGCCATCGGCGCGGAGATATCGGCCTCAGCCGCGTAGCTCGCGCGCTCAGAACCGTGGAACAGGCTCTGCTCAAGCGCAATCACGAGCCGATCCGGCCACCCCCGTTGTGCGACTAGCTTCTCGAGATACGCCCACCGCGCGCCCGCTTCCTCGAGCTGGCGCAATCGTCGCCGCGCCTGAGCGATGTGCGCCGCAATGCAGAACCGTACGAACGGCGTCGCGTCACGCTCGGGCTTGTAGGACCCTGCTTGTACTGCCTGCAGGGCTGCGTAGTAGGACGTCGTGTTCTCTCCGAGGTATTCCTCGATCGTGACGAACTCGGGCGCAAGTAGACCGCCGAGAGCCAGCACGAGCGATTGGACGATGCGCGAGATGCGCCCGTTCCCGTCCCGGAAGGGGTGCACAGAGACAACATGCAAGTGGGCCATCGCAGCGCGAACGATCAGATGTGCCTGCGGATCGGAGGCGGCAATCCAGCGGAGGGTCTCTCGCATCAAGTGCGGGACCGTCTCGTGTGGCGGGCCTATGTAGGCAGGGGGTCCACCGCCGGGACTCGTGACCTCGACACCCCTGCTCCGATACTGGCCAGGGTTCTTGTCCTTCTGGAAGTAGCAGGCGTCGAAGTGCAGGTCGAGGATCACCCGATCGACCCACTCAAACCCAGGGTCCGCGGCCATGACGCCAACGTGATCCATCGCCCGCGCATAACACGACAGTGCCATCCGATCCTCGTCGGTTGGATCGGCCGGCTCGGCACCGCTTGCCACGGCGACGCGCTCCTCCTCGGGAACGCTGAACCCCTCTATCTCGATCGAGCTCTCCGCTGAGGCCGCTCGCCACTGACGACGCAGGGCGCCAAGCCAGCGACCGGCACTCGCGGATCTGCCTGCCAATTCCCCGAGCAGGGCGTCAAATGTGGCCAGTTCTGCTTCCAGCGTTGCATCTAGTTGAGGAGCGGCGTAGAGCACGATCGTCATTATAGTCGATTATTCGTATAATCGAATAATCGATAGGCCCCTCTATTGTGCTGTCCACACGAGAGATTCTTGGCCTGTCGGGCGTAGCGCGCTGAGAATCGCTAGGCAGCAGGGGTAGTCGGGCGCCTATCGCCCTTGTTCCAGCCGTGGAACGCCGAGACATCGCCTGCGTCCCAGGCCTCGCGCAATCCGGGGGTGCTGAGATCCCAGTCGGGTCTGATCTCGCGTGTGGCATCGCGTAGGTCCCGGTGCAGGTCATCGACCGAAGGGCGACCCCAGAACCAGTAGCCGTTGTAGATGCTGTGAACGGTCAGACCGGGCTTCAAGACGAGCGTGTGCGGGATCATCGGATCGTGCTCAGGGTCGGTGTACTCCTGGATACCGAGATCCTTCTGCACCCTACGGTCGGGATCGGAGAGAAAAGGCCACTGCGCGCCGACCGATGCGCGGAACTCTTGCAGCGTGTGGTGGACATCTGTGGAGATCGTGGCCATCTGGGTGTAGGCGACCGCGACCTTCGGATAGAAGGCCGCCAGTTCGCGATGCTGCTGATGCTCCTTTGGGCAGAAGTGACCGCGCGCCAATGTGAGGATCAGTGGATCCTCACCCTGAATCTCACTTAGCTTGCGCGGGATCTCTTCATGATCAGGCAACTCGAAGTCCGGGAATGTGGCGCCGGGGACGATGTCGGAGCGCATTTCAGACCGCCTCTCTTTCTCAGTTGGTGATCGGCGGGTCAATACCCCGCGCAATGGGATCTACCCAGATCTCGCCGCAAAGCGCCTTCAGCGCGGTCATACGCGACGGTCGCCACACTCGGCGCCCGGCGCCAACCAGGTGACGGTCCCCAGTTCGATCGGCTGGCTCACGCTGCACGCCTCCTTGCCCGACGGGGAGCGGCCCGAGGTCGCCGTCAGGACGCCCATCACCTCCAAGGGGCGCTTTGAGGTTGAGCAATAGGTTTACGCTTTGAGCATCTTTTTCAACCTATAGGTTGCTGAATGCATAGATTCTGCTAACCTATAGGTATGCTGAGATCAGAGAAGGCCGCACAATCCCGGCGTGAGCTGGATCGCAAGTTCCAGTCAGCCAACCTGACATCTATCGAAACACGCCCTCGTTCCGGCTGGATACGCGCTATTCGAGGAGCACTGGGCATGAGCCAAGCCGTACTCGCTGAGCGCCTTGGAGTGACCAGCGCAGCAGTCAACAAGCTAGAGCGCGCAGAGCTCCACGGAGGAATCACCACGGCCAAGCTGGCTGAAGTGGCCGCCGCCCTCGACTGCACACTCGTCTATGCCCTGGTTCCGAACTCCACGTTGGAGCGGACGCTGATGAACCAGGCGAGAACTACGGCTGCTCGGGTTCTGGGGTATGCCGCGCGCACCATGGCCCTGGAGGCGCAGGACATAGACAGCGATCGACAGCGCGAAGCGATCGAGCGCTACGCGCAACAACTTGTCGACAGCGGCAAGCTCTGGCGCGCAGAACAAGACAACTCAAAACGCCAGACGTGAACGCTCCACCAGACGATCCGCCGTTTCCTCGCTTCAGTATTCACACCATCGGGCCTGAGCCTTCAGGTGCAACCCCCATCGAGCAAGAGGATCTGGAGGGGCTCATTCCGGACTTTGTGGCTACGCGCGCAGATCTGAACCAAGTGGAGTTCGAGAACATCACAAAGGCGCTTCCCTGGGCGCACCGGCAAGCACGCTCTGTCGGAGCGCAAGGAGTACTCAACTTCGGATTCATGCTGGCCAGAGCCTCCTGGGCGTTCTCGGTCGCTTCGTCGATGTCCTCACCCTGAGTGTGCAGCCCAGGCAAGTCGGGCGCGTACGCGTGGTAGCCGCCCTCGTCCTGGGGCTCAAAGACGAACTCAAACTCCCGTTGATCGGGCATACGCTCAGGATACCTCGAAAGGCCAACAAGTCAGTGGACTCTAGTGGAAGAAGACCAAACCGTCGAGCGCGAGTCGAGGCTTTGCGGCGGGCGTTGGCGGGGCTACGCGAGCGCCAGCTTGAGGTCTGCTGGGCTTGCCTTCGCCGGCAGCTCCAGCCGAAGCTCGCCCTGGTCCTCATCGAGAAGCCTGCGGATATCGATCAGGGTCAGGCCCACGAGATCGCCGTTCTCGTCGAAGGTGACGGCGTGCCCTTCGGGCGTCTCGTCGAAATCGACGGCCCGCGCGGGATCGCCCTGAGCGAGATAGAGCACGTCCACATCATGGTCGTAGCGAACTCGGTCAAACGTGTATGGGCCAATGTGGACTGTCATGGCTTGCTTCTCCTTGGGAATGCTGTACGTGCTCCCAACGGAGTCCTCGTCAAAGGCTACTACGACCTTGAGCCACCCACTGGGACCCGCATCTTGCAGGTAGAACCAATCCTGGCCGGGCCGCGGCTGCTCGATCAGATCGAGTACACCGACGTCAACGATGCAGTCCGCGAGCTATTCGTTCGGGACCTCGGCAACGAACCACGCGGACTGCGCTTCAGCGCACTTGTGTCGCCATCTATCAATCGTCAGTGTAAGTCGGGCGCCAGTGGACTTTAGGGGAGAACACCAAACCGTCGAGCACGGGTCGAGGCTTTGCGCCAAGCGTTGGCAGACGCTATGCGAGAGCGCGCTTGAGGCGACTAGCGCAATCTGGATGTACATAGTCAGCGCCACTACTTCGCGAACGTCGGCGCAACGCTCGGAAGCACGCTGCTGCATGGAGAGGTGAGCGAAGGCAAGACCCGGTGAATACAGACAAAACGCTACACTACGTTTTCGATGCGGAACCAACAACGAAACGACGAATCACGCACAGACACGCCCTCGAGGGATGAGTTCGAGGCGTTCGAAGTGGCGCTCCGAACACCGTCCGAGCGCGTGCGGACCAACGATGCCTTCGCATATGAACCTGTACGGTGCGCTTTGCAACATGCGCTGGCGCCGCCGAGGTACCGACAGCGAGCCTGTCTCGATGAGCTGGCGCTACGCGGGCGGCATCGTCTCCCACCTTGCCTGCAAAGGAGGCTGCTACCTCGACTACTACTGCTCTGGCAACGAGGGCGTAGTCACCGCATCCATTCGAGATGCTCTCGACGCACTGGGCTGGATTCCAGCTCCGTGGCCGGAGGCCGAAGGCTCGCCGCACGCGTGACTTGGATCAGTCCTCCGCGCGTGCGACACTGCAAAGGATGGAGCCCGCCCACGTCACGCTCACCGGCGATCTTTCCGGGGATTACGTAGTCGAGGATCGTCGCCCCGACGGCCGTGTCCTCTTGCGACCTGACCTGAGCGTGAAGGCAATGCTTGCTCGCCACGGGGAGCGTAAGCTAACCCCCGAGGAGTTCGAGCAGCACTTCGGGGAGCTCCCCACAGACGGCGAGGGCTAATCGGTGGCTGATACCCGGTCGGCGCCGCTGGTGCCGGTGGAGTTCAGCGAGGACGCAATCGCCGAGGACCTGGCGCACCACCCACCCGTCGCCCGTAGAGCACTCGACCTGTTCCGGCGCGAAGTCGATCGTGATGGTGGGATGTCCTTCTCCCGTCTCAAGCGCTGTGATGAGGAAGGCCGCGACGGTACCCGCCTCGCTGGCTGTGTAAAGACCTATGTGCCAAGGCCAACCGGACGCTTCGGTCTCGTCCTACTTCCAGTTGCCCACTCCACCAAGCCGCTCCCCTTGCGAGCCTTCGCCTACGGTGTCCGCCACCCTGCGGCGAACAAACCGAGCGTCTACAAGATCGCCGATCAACGGCATAACGCCGACAGCGCCTGACCCTGCTCTGGCCCTTTGGTGAGCCGGGGTTTACACATCGAACCTAGTCTTTGCCGAGTGGAGAGGACCGTACGTTGCGCAAACCCCTTGACGGTCGACGCAGCTGCGCTAGACATCGCGTAGCGACGCGCCGTCGGTCGGCTACCCCTAGCCGTTGGGCCGACCGGGCTTTGCGTTCAACGTTGGAACGGTTGCGTCGACAGTCTCCGCAAGGTATGCGTAGAAGGCCGCCGGGTTCGGCGTGCCGCGAAATCCAACGAAGCGATAGCTGTAGCTCGCCGGCTGGGCATCGGGTGTCCCTCTGTCCGTCGTGGGAATCGCGCTAACCGTGATGGTGTCGGGCGGCGACGGATCGTCTGGCAGTATCACGAACTGGTCAATAAATGGACCATCCTCAAGCATGCCGAACATTGCGAGAGCATACACAGCGACCAAATAGGAAGGACCTCGACGTCCTGGACGGCGGCGTGAGGCCAAGCGACGTTCGTGCGCCAACCATTTGATTCGGTTCCCCAGCGCTATGACTGACTCGCTCGCTGGCACAGGCACGGCGAGATCGTCATGCCTTCGATGCAACACTATCGTGGGCAGACCGGCCGACCGGTGTTCTTGGCCGACCATCTATGTCATGAGGGGAGCACGACGTCCCGGCGACCGCTTGAGGCAGTCTACGCAAGATGCGCGGGACCTTGCGAAAGTTTGTTATATTTTCGCAATGGTGCGTCTAGACAATCGTCCTTTGCTCGGCACGGTCGACCGCGATCTTTTCCTTACTCCGCGCATCATGCCCGCACTCGAGGCCGCAATCGGTCGCAAGCTCAATGCGCTCGTTCTCGGGCCACCGGGATCGGGCAAGACGACGCTTCTGCGAGCAATTCAGGCTGACCACAACGACGACGCGAGGCCCGCCGTGTATATCGATCTTGGGCCCGCACAGGACGTTGGGCAGGCCCTGATGGTCATCGCTGACGCCCTCGGCCAGCGCTGGGGGGCATTTGGCGACACGCTACGTTCAAGCGTGGTCCCCGAGACGACACCGTCCGGTGCGCTTCTTCGCCTCGCCCGGCGCCTTGGGGAGGCGCCCGCCTCATTGATCCTGGTCGATTCGCCTCCCGGAGAAGGCCACGCCCACACGCTGTTCGGCCGCCTACGTGACGAGCTATGGCAGCAGGATCACCAATGGGTAGTCGCGGCCAACGACGTGCTTCGCGACGAGCTGACCCGCCCTCCAGCTAGCGCCTTCTTCGACGTCCAGTTCGAGCTCGCTCCCCTCTCTGACGCCGAACAGCGAGAGTTCCTAACCCGGCGACTGGCCGGCGAGCCCAGGATCGACATTGACGCCATCGTCCATGAGACCGACGGCCTGCCGCGATCGCTGCTTCAGCTGGCGCGTACAGCGGTTCTCTCATCGGAGCCGGTCACCGAGCTGTTGGCAAAACGCGAGCACCAACGCCAACGCCTGGCGAAACTACCGCGCTCTGCGTTGACAATCGCTCGCTATCTCGCTGATCACGGACCTACATCTGGGTCCGACCCTCAGTTGCTGGCCACACTTGGGGTTTCAGGGCAACGCGCTCGACAACTACTGCGTGAACTGGAGGAGGAAGGGCTTGTACGGTCATTCCCTGAACAACAGGAACGCACTGGTCGCCCGCGTAAGCTCTACGAACTCCTCGAGAGCAATCACTGATGCGCGACATGCTGCAGACGCTCGACGCTGAGTTCGCTTTTCAGACTTCAGGCCGCTTTGACCTGCTCGCCGGCGAACACGTTGGCTACTCAACGCTAGGAGCACCCGACGTAGACGGCGCACTGCGCCGCAGCATCGAGCGCGGTGAGGGCGTCACGACCGTGGTAGGCCGCATGGGCTCCGGGAAGTCTAGTCTGATCGCAGCTGTCGCAAACAGTCTTGACGAGGGCTTCCTCCCGCTTCGCGTAAGCGTGATTGGTGTCGAGGCTGGAGATCCGGCGGCCTTCGCGCGCCACGCGATCACCGAGATCCGCGATGTTCCCGACGCGCAGCTCACGCGTCATGAGGCGCAGGCTCTTGATCGTGCGTCAGCCGAGCACAGGTCGCAGACGACAACACGCGAGCTTAGAGCGGGGTTCGAGATTGCTGGGGGCGCCGTACTCACAGGCAAGGTAGTCGGCGACATCAAGCGGGCGGCGGGCGAGGAGCTCGCCCGCGTCACCGACCCGTCCCACGTGCTGCGCGGGATGCAGCGTCTGTTCGATGTCTTCTGGAAGCTCAAGCGTTGCCCGGTCATGCTCGTGGAGGACACCGACCATTGGGGAGGCTCGCCAGAGGTCGCCGACGCGTTCTTCGATCAGACGTCGCGCGCCTTTGCGAACTTTGACGCTGTCATGGTCGTCGCCACGCAGAGTGACTACACTCGCCTCGAGGGCTACCAGCGGGTGCGCGATAGGTTGACCGCTGAGGTTTCGCTTCCCCAACTACCTGACGTTGAGCTCGGACTAGCCATCCTTCTTGAGCGACGGATGAGTTCAG
The DNA here is from genome assembly GCA_050696495.1 of Solirubrobacteraceae bacterium. GTDB lineage: Bacteria > Actinomycetota > Thermoleophilia > Solirubrobacterales > Solirubrobacteraceae > Palsa-744. Next base: position 9,722 of record JBOGXY010000063.1, on the reverse strand, counting down.
CTGGGGTTAACGCATCCCTGCAGGACGTTCTGGAGCATCAAGGGCTACAACTGCTCTCGCAGAGCTACCTCGAATCGGTGGCCAATGGCCAAGCTGGTGACCTGCGTCGCACGCTGGCCATCATGCGGGCAGCACTCGACGTCGCCCTCTCGGAGCCCACCGCGCAGATCGTGAGCACCGGTCACGTCCAGGAGGCGATTGCCAGAACGCCCGTCACCCCGTCCAGCGCCCTCTCATAGGACGGACCGCTACGTTGCGTCGTGTTGTGCCCGCACTACGCCTTGCATGCCGGACACGGCCCAAGCCCAAGGTCATCACGGATCCAAGCGTGCAGCGTCCGAAAAAGTGGAGACGGCGGGAATCGAACCCGCGTCCGCAGTCGCGTATGAATGGCTTCTACGAGCGTAGCCGGCGCTCTGGTCTCGTCCCTGACTCGCCTCGCCGGCCGGGTTGTCGGGGACCAGCCTCCTTGAGATTCCCCGGCTCGGCGAAGGCGATCCTCACCGGGTGAGCCTGCTTTCTGATCCCGACCTTCCCCACCACAGGCGAGTGGGGGCCGAGACCTCACGCTTAGTTTCTAGCTAAGCAGCGAGGGCGTACTCGTGAGAGTCCGCACTTATGGTTTTCCCGGGTGTTTTACGAGGCCGCCCGGGACCTCGACTCGCAACCATCCAGACGAACCGACCGCGTCGAAGCCTGTCGTCCCCGTGGATGTTCTGCCTTCATCCTAGCGTCCCGACTTGTGGCCTTCTGGGCGCTTAACGAAGTCGACGCGGTCCCGGGCCGCTTTGAGGAACCTGCCTCCGGTCCGCCCGAAGGCTTCCCGGTGACCGGTGGCGCGGCCTTACACCTCAGTGGCCTCGCTCTTCGCGGCTCGGTTCCGCGTCTAGATCCAAACTACCCCTCCCCCACACCCCCGTCAAGACCCCTTTTGTACTCCTCCCCGCACGTTCCGAGAAAACGTCGACGAGGCCCTACTCCGCTGCGCTGTTAGGCGCCCTTTAGCGGGCCTGCCAGAATGAGCCTATGGACGGTCAACCGCCCGTCGCAAGCGAAGCGACGATCCCGCGTCCGACGGCCGCTGGCGAAGCTCCCTTTGGCGCGCCGAAACGCTCCTGGCGCAGCCGAGCGGGCGGGGTCGCCGGCGGGCTCGCTGCGCTCGCCGCCAAGTTCAGCGCCTTCATCAAGGCTGGGGCGCTGCTGCTCGGCAAATTCACGCTGTTTAGCACCGGGGCCACGGCCTTCATCTCGATCGCCGCCTACAGCCTGTTTTGGGGCTGGAAGTTCGCGGTCGGGTTCGTCGCGCTGATCTTCGTGCATGAGATGGGCCATGTGATCCAGCTGCGCCGCGAGGGCGTCAAAGCGAGCGCTCCGATGTTCATTCCGTTCCTGGGCGCCGCGATTTTCGCGCGCACGATGGGCGAGAACGCCGCCGCCGAGGCGCGCGTGGGACTGGCCGGCCCTGTGCTCGGGACGCTCGGCGCAGTTGCCGTAGCGGTCGCGGCCGCCTTGACCGGAAGCGATCTGCTCAGGGCCCTGGCCTACGTCGCCTTCTTCGTCAACCTGTTCAATCTGATCCCGGTCGTCCCCTTTGACGGCGGCCGCGCGATGGCGGCCGTCTCGCCGTGGCTGTGGTTTGCCGGGATCGGCGGCCTGGTGGCGATGATCGTGCTGCTGCACAACCTGTTCCTGTTGATCTTCATCGCGCTTGCTATGCGCGAGATGCCCCGCCGCTGGCGCCAGCTGCGTTCCCGTAGCCTCGAGCAGGCGGCCTACTACCGCGTCCCGCGCAACCAGCGCATCGCGATAGCCCTCATCTACATCGCTTTGATCCTCGTGCTCGGCTTCGGCATGTCCGAGACGCACGTGCTGAGCAGCGCCGGCCACAGCTTCCGATCGATCTAAGCGCAGGCGCAACCGGTACCCTGTTCCATTGGGTAGGACGAACCAGCTGCTGCAGGGGGCTTATAGAATGGGACGAACACGCATCGCCATGCCCGCACTCGCCACGAGCGCTTTTGCGGCGCTCGTGCTGGTCACGGCCGGGTGCGGGTCAACGCCCAAACCGCCGCTCACGCGCGCACAGCTGACAAGCAAGGCCAACGCCATCTGCCGGACGGTGACGGCAAAGCTCGAAGCGGCAAGCAAAGGCGAAAGCGCGAACACCCCCCAACAACTGGAGCGCCTGACCGCCAAGGTCTCGGGTTTTGAGCAGAAGGCGCTGAGCGAACTGAGTGCACTCGTCCCGCCGCCCGCCCTTGAAGCTCAATGGCAGCGGTTTGTGGACGGCGCTCAAACGCTCGCCGAAGACACCGCCAAGCTCGGCGAATACATCGCCAACAAGAACACCGCGGCGAGTAAGGCTCTGATCTCCCAAGCGCAGGCCACCCAAAAGCAGATGGTCGCCGTCGCCAAGCGCAACGGCTTCAAAGACTGCGAACAGGTCGCCTAGCCGCAGCCGGCGCCGGCCCGGCGAGCCGGCTGCTTAGCGGCGCGCTTCGCGCAGGCCGCGTTCCATGTCGCGCTTTGACTCGCGCTCGCGCAGGCTCTGGCGCTTGTCATAGAGGTCCTTGCCGCGCGCGAGCGCGATCTCGACCTTGGCATGGGCCCCCTTGAAATACACGCGTGTGGGCACCAGCGTCAGCCCGCGCTCGGCGACACGCTCGGCGATGCGCTCGATCTCTGAGCGATGCAACAGCAGCTTGCGCGGCCGCTCTGGATCGTGGTTTTCGCGCGAGGCCGGCAGGTAGGGCGGTATGTGCACCGAGTGCAGCCACAGCTCGCCCTCGCGGATCGCCGCATAGCCGTCCTTCAGCTGAGCCCCGGAGGCGCGCAGGGCCTTGACCTCGGTCCCGGCCAGCACGATCCCGCACTCGATCCGCTCGAGCAGCTCGTAACGATAGGAGGCGTAGCGATTGCTCGCCACATCTCCCGCGCCGATCTTGCGCTTGGCGCCTTTTGACTTCGCCATGAGGATCAGCCTAAACGGCCGGTGCGAGATCGACGCGGCCGCCCGCCGCGTCCACGCGAATGACGCGCACGGAGACCGGATCGCCGAGGCGCAGCACAGCGCCCGTGCGCTCGCCCTGAAGGATCGTCGACTGCTCGTTCAATTTCCACCAGTCGCGCTCCTCGCCTGCGCTCAGCAGCCGCACGGGGAGCATGCCCTCAAAGACGCCCGCATCCCCGCCGAATACGACGAAGGCGCCGGCGGCGATCAGGCCCGTCACCTCGCCTGAGAAGACCTGGTCATAGCCACCCTCCAGCAGGACCTGTTCAAGCCGAAAACAAGCGGCCACGTCATCGCCCTTGTGCTCAAGGGCCGCGGCCTCACGCTCGCGCTCAGATGTCGATTCGCCAAGCTCCACCAGCTTGCGCCGGCCCGTGATCGGCTCGCCGCCGCCAAGCGAGGACATCAGCGCGCGATGACAGACGATGTCCGGGTAGCGGCGGATCGGCGAGGTGAAGTGGCAGTAGCAGGCCGAATGAAGACCGGCATGACCAAGGTTCTTGGGCGAGTAGTAGGCCTGCTTGAGCGAGCGCAGCACGAGCGAGCTGAGCGCCGCACGCCCATGCCCCGCGCGGCGGACGTGCGCGTCCACGCGCCGCGATATCTCACCGATCAGCTCGGCCGCCTGTGTGGAGAACAGCGGGTCGGGCAACGGCGGTGTGGAGACCCCCAGCGAGTGCAGTTGCTCGACCAGCCGGCGAACGCGCTCGGGATCGGGGCGCTCGTGAACGCGATAAAGACAGGGTGTCTTTGCCTCGGTCAGGTGTCGCGCGACGGCTTCGTTGGCGGCGATCATCAGATGCTCGATCAGCCGGTGTGACTCGGTCTGCGGCCGTGGCGCGATGTCGGTGACGTTTCCCTTCGCGTCAAAGACGAACTCAGCCTCCTCGGAGTCGACCACTAGCGCGCCACTGCGCTCGCGCGCCTGCTGTAGAGCGGCGGCGGCGGATCGGGCAGCTGTCAGGGACGCACCCCACGGTTCGGGCGCTTGCTTACCAGAATCAAAAAGACGATCGACCTGCTCGTAGTCCAACCGCTCGTCTGAGCGAACGATCGAGCGGTAAAAGCTCGCCTGGCGCACCTGCGCCCCGGCCAACAGCAGCTCCACTGTCACCGCCAGACGCTCGACGCCGGGCACCAGCGAGCAGGCGCCCGAGGAGAGCGCGTGCGGCAGCATCGGCTCGACCGTCCCAGGCAGATAGACGCTGGTAGCGCGCCGGCGTGCCTCCAGGTCAAGCGGCGAGCCGAGCGCGACGTGGGCGGCGACGTCGGCGATATGCACCCATACGCGTACGTGGGTGGGATCGGAGTCGAGCGTCTCGGCGGAGATCGCATCGTCGAAGTCGCGCGCCGTGGCCGGATCGACCGTGAAGGTGGCAAGCTCACGCAGGTCTCTCCGTGATTCGTGCTCTGCCTGCTGCCACGCCCGCGCCGCGGCGCGCTTTGCCTCTCGCTCGACCTCAGCCTCGAATCCGCGCTTTATCCCGCCCTCGCGCAGCACCGCGTCGATCGCTTCGCGAGCCGTTTCCGTGCGCTCGGACGGCGGCCAGACGACCCGCGCGTTCTGTGAGTCCTTGCGCTTGATCGTGGCCCGCCGGCCGGCGCCCCGAGTAGGAGCGCCGCGAGCGCGACCGCCTCGCGGAGGGCTCATCCCAGCTTTGCCGCGAGCGTGCGCAGCGCGACTCGCAGCCCGTGATCGCCGTCGACGCCGTGCGCGACGCTCACTTCCGGTGTCACGCCCGCCCCCTCTTTGACGCCCGAGCCACCGAGGTTGCGCCCATTGGGGGTGTAGTACTCGCCGACGGTGATCTTGATCGCCCCGCCGCCTGAGAGCGGCTCAAGCTCCTGGAAGACCCCCTTGCCGTAGGTGTGGGTGCCCACGACGGTTGCACGACGATGGTCCTGCAGGGCCGCGGTGACGATCTCAGATGCCGAGGCGGTGTTTCGATCGACGAGCACGACCATCGGTATGTGAGTGGGTATCGCACCGCCGGCGGCGGCTAGGACGATCGTCGGTTGGGTGCGCCCGCGCGTGGTGACGATCACACCGGAGGGTATGAAGATGCTGGCGATCAGACGAGCCTCGCTGACCAGGCCACCACCGTTTGAGCGTAGATCGAGCACGATCCCCTTTGCCCCCGCTTTCAGCAACCCTTGGACGGCGTCATAGACCTCGGCGTGAGCGCCTTCGCTGAACGTCGCCAGGTACACCCAGCCGAGCTTTATCCCTTTGTAGGTGCGCATCGAGGATGCGACCACCGGCTCGGAGATGGTGGCGCGGGTGACGGTCACCGTGCGCGGCGGCGCCCCGCGATGGGTGAGCGTCAACCGCACATCGGTGCCCGGAGGCCCCTTGATCAGAACGGTCGACGTCTTGGCCGGCAACCCGTGCAGCGAGCGCCCGTTGACCGCGACGATCACATCGCCTGATTTCAGACCGGCGCGCTGGGCGGGCGAGGCGTTAAAGACATGCACGATTTCAAGCCCGGCGGGCGTGGCCTTGGGATTGACTTCGACGCCGATCCCGGCGAAACTCGCCGGTTGATCAAAGCCGGTGTATTCCTTCTGGGTCAGGTAGGTGGAGTAGGGGTCGTGCAGACTCGAGACCATCCCCGCGATCGAGGAGCTCGACAGGCTCTGCTTTGAGACCGGCCGGTAGTAGTCGTGGTTGATGCGTTCGATCGCTTCGCCCACGAGCTGAGACTCGTTATCTGCGACCAGCGCTTTGCGCGCAAAGCCGGGTAGGTCGCTTGGATGCCCGCCGAGCCAGATGCCGAGCACGAGCAGCAGCGGCAGCGACACGGCCGGCACGATCACGGCGAGCTGTGACTTTGACCCCTTCACTTACCTCAGCCTATGCGCTGCGAGCCCGCGCCACGCCGCCGGCGCTTGCCGGGTCTGCTCAGACTCGCAGGAAGCGTCTGAGCGATATGCCCGAGCCGGCGGCCGAGACGGCGATCGCGCAGCACATCAACACGACGATCAGCAGGCGGAAGTCGATCATCGCCGGTTGGGAGATCAGCTTGACGGTGCCCGCCAGCGGGTCGATCAGCGTCACCTTGGCCAGCGCCAGCAGCGCGATCGCGCCGACGCCGCCGACGGCGCCAAGGAACAGTCCCTCGATCACGAACGGCCAGCGGATGAACCAGTCGGTCGCTCCCACCAGCTTCATCACCTCGACCTCGCGGCGGCGCGAGAACAGCGACAGGCGGATCGTGTTTGAGACCAGCAGCATCGAGGAGAAGACAAGCAGCGCCGCCAGCAGCGCCATCGTGATCTTCACGATCCGGGTGGCGGTGAGGATCTTGTCCGTCTGGGCCTGGCGGTTCTGCACGTCGGCGATGGCGCTGTCCGTTACCAGCCGCTTGCCCAGCGGGCTGCTCTGGTCGAGCTCGGCGCGCAGAGCATCGGCGTTGTCGGGATTGGAGGGAGTGATGCGAAGGATTTCCGGCAGCGGGTTGTAGCCGATCAGCGCGAAGGCCTGCGGGTCGAGCTTGCGCTCCTGTTCATAGCCCTTCTGCTTGGAGACGACTTCGACATGACCGGCGTAGCGGACGTGTTCGACCTCTTTGTGCACCCGCGCCACTTCGGCGGCGGTGGCGGCCGTGTTCAGATCCACATCGACGACCACGCGCCCGCGGATCGAGTTGGCGGCCCCGTTGGTGGCCTGCACGACAGGAATGAACACGCCGAGCACAAGCGTCGTGACAAGCACGCAGGAGAGCGCGGCAAACGACGGCGCGGGATTGCGCTTCATCGAGCGCGTCGCCTCCTTCAGGAAGAAGCCGAGTTTCATCGACGCAGCCCTTGCGAGCGCCCGGTGGCCTCAGCGGCGGTTTCGCGCTTCAGGCGCTCCGCGAGATCGCCAGTGGTCTCATCCTGAGCATAGAGGCCCGTCGCCTCATCGCGCACGATGCGTCCGCGCTTTAGCTCGATAACGCGGCGACGCATCTTGTCGACCATCTCGTTGTCGTGGGTGGCGACGATCACCGTCGTGCCTGCGCGGTTGATGCGGTAGAGCAGCTGCATGATCCCGATCGAGGTGTCGGGGTCGAGATTGCCGGTGGGCTCGTCGGCCAGCAGCAGCGGCGGGTGCGAGGCAAACGCGCGCGCGACCGCCACGCGCTGCTGCTCGCCACCAGAGAGCTGGTGGGGATAGTTGTGCAGCTTGGTCGAGAGCCCGGTCAGGCGCAGGATGTCCGGGAGCGCAGCGCGAATCTGCTTGCGCGAAGCGCCGGTGACCTGCAGCGCGTAGGCGATGTTGTCGTAGACCGTGCGGGTCGGCAGCAACTTGAAGTCCTGGAAGACGACGCCGACGTTGCGGCGGTAGTAGGGCACGCGCCCCCGCTCGATCTCCTCAAGCGAGCGCCCCGCCACGCGGATCAGACCCTCGGTCGGATCTAGCTCCTTGATCAGCAACCGCATGATCGTCGACTTGCCCGAGCCGGTCGAGCCGACCAGGAAGACGAACTCCTGGCGGTCGATCGCGAAGGTGGCGCGCTCCAGACCGGTGTCGCCCGAGTCATAGCGCTTGGTGACCCCCCTGAACTCGACGACCGTGTTGGGGTTGGGCGCGGTCGGTGGCCGCGTCGGCAGCGCGGCCGGCTGAGCCGCGCCGGCGCTGCGCATCCGCTGGGGCAGCGCGCGGCGGCGAACGGACTGGCGCTCGTGGCGCTCGCGGCGATCCAGATCTCGATCGGGGGCAGGCATGGCGGCGCACAGTAGCGCTCCGCTCCCCCACAGGTCGCAGTTTTCCCTGCATGCAAGCGTCTTTGCAATAAGGTGCGAGCGATGGCTGAGATCCAGAGCACGACGGTTGCGAGCAACGGGCTGCCGATCTACAGCGTCGGCGTGCCCGGCACCCGCGCGTTGACGGTGCTCGTCGCTTTCGACGCGGGCGCGCGCTCGGAGCGGACCGAGGAGAACGGGATGGCCCACTTCCTCGAGCATCTCGTCTTCAAGGGCGGCGAGAAGTACTCGACCTACAAGGACGTAAACGAGACCGCCGAGCGCCTGGGCGGCATGCTCAACGCCTACACCAGCCATGACCTCGTCGCCTTTCACATAACAGTCCGCGCCGAGTCCGCGCCGCAGGCGATCGACCTGCTCAGCGACTTCGTCGCCCGCCCCAAGCTCGACGCAGACGAGCTCGACCGAGAGCGCGGCGTGGTCATCCAGGAGATCAACCGCGCCTACGATCAGCCCTCAACGGTCGCCGAGTATCTGATCGACAAGGCCGCCTTCGGCGATCACCCGCTCGGGCGCACCGTGCTCGGCCCCGAGCAGAACCTGCGCTCCTTCACGCGCGATGGCATCGTCGCCTTCCGCGAGCGCCGCTGGGCCGGCGCCCGCGGCGGCGCGTTCCTCGTCGGCAACGTCGAGCACCTGCCCGGAGAGGATCAGCTCGCGCAGCTGTTCGGCCGTTTCCCCACACTCACGGCTCCCGAGCCCTTCCTCCCCGCGCCACAGTTTGCTCCCGAGACGCTCGTCGAGCAACGCGACACCAACCAGTCGCACCTGCGCATGATCTACCGGCCGGCGATCGGCGTCAGCGACCCAAAGCAGCGAGCAGCCCTGTCGATCTACTCGACGCTGCTGGGCGGCTCGATGGGCTCGCGACTGTTCGAGGAGATCCGCGAGAAGCGAGGCCTCTGCTACTCCGTCTACGCGATCGCCCACGCCTACGCCGACGTGCCGATCCTGCAGCTGGGCTCAGGTCTCGAGTCGGCCAAGTGCGTGGAGGCATACACGCGCATGCGCGAGATCGTCGACGAGCTCAGAGACGACGGCCCCACACGCGAGGAGGTCGATCGCGCCCGCGCCTACTCGGCGGGTCGGTTGGTGCTCGCCTTCGAGAGCACCAATGCGGTCGCCCGCTACGGCGCCAGTCAGAAGATCGTCTTCGGCGAGGACGTCGACCCCGACGCGGCGATCGCCGCCCTTGACGCGGTCACCTTCGAGGAAGTCCGCGAGATAGCGGCCGACGTGGCCGACGAGCTGGCAGTGGCCTGCGTCGGTCCGCACGAGACAGGCGACTTCTAAGCCTCTTGGACGCAATCCCCGCGGGTCCTCGCTCGGTCGGGCTCTAGCCGAGCGCCACCATGCGGTCGATCGGGATGCGCGCTCGCTCGGCGACGTCCGCCGGCACGCGCACCTCGTGCTTGAAGTCACGCAGGCTGTCGCGCAGCTTCTCGAGCGTGATCATCTTCATGTAGACGCAGCTGGCCTCGGCGTTGGCTGGAATGAAATCGACGTCGGGCGCAGCCATCCGCAGCGGGTAGAGCATGCCCGTCTCGGTTGCCACCACCGCCTCGCGGCGACCGTCCGGATGCGAACGCGCCTCGCCCTCGATCGCATCGGCATAACGCAGCATGCCCCCGGTTGAGAGCATGTGCACTCCCTCGGAGGAGATGTCCCCGGCGGCGACGTACTCCATCACGCTGGTCGTGCAACCGCACTCGGGGTGGATCAGGAAGTCGGCGCCGGGGTGAGCCGCGCGCGTGGCTTCGATGTCAGCCGGGCGGATCCCGGCGTGAACGTGGCACTCGCCGTCCCAGACATGCATGCGCTTGCCGAGCTCCTTCTCGACGTATGCGCCGAGCCACATGTCCGGGCCGAAGAGGATCTCGGTCTCGGGACCGTGCTCGGCCCAGATGTGCTGGACCACGCTGACGGCGTTGGAGGAGGTGCAGCAGTAGTCGGTCTCCGCCTT
>JBOGXY010000062.1:0-38092 GCA_050696495.1 Solirubrobacteraceae bacterium | reverse complement strand
GGGGTCGCCGCCAACCCACCTCCGCGCCGACCGGCCCTCAGGCCACCAGACTGTGCCCACGCTCACGGACGCCACCACCACCGACCATCACAACCGCGCCCTCAAGCCAAAAACCCCGAAACTCGAGAGATTAAGCATCACGCTATAGAACGTCAGGCGCGACATCACTGGTATCCCGTCGAGATCGTCGGCAACCTTGCTCTTGTCGTTCCCCGAATGCAGATACTTCCCGTGGAGGTAGGCGTCGATTATCTTCTCGGCGGTCATCCTGCGTTGCTCCCCTGATTCGGGGTTCTCAAAGACTATGGCCATTCCTATGCCAGCCATGGCTTGATGGGAAGCCTCGATGAATTCATCGAGCGCGTTGATCGCTTCGTCTCGACGGTTGCCGCTGTGTTCGTGGGCGCTCCGCTTGAGTAGCGAGATTGTTTTGTTGAAACTGCGCGGTTCGTTGTGGTCGTAAAGTTGCCGGAATTGCGTAATCGCAGCGCGCAGTGCTTCGTCCTCGGGCTCCTGCATCGTTCCAATGAGGCCCAAGCCAGACTCGTTGTCGAAGGTCAGTGAGGCTCGAGTCGGTACTTCCTTGAAGAACCGCATCGATCCAAGGCGACGCGCGTCCTGAACAAAGCCCCTCAGCGCCCGCGACTCGGCATTGGTGAATGGCCGGTAGACCACGATCACGTCATCAAGGACAACGAGCGTCTCAGGTACGGACACGGTGGTGTTTTAGCAGGCCGCTAGCGGCTTACGGGCCCCAAGAAGAAAGCGAGATATAGACGAAAGCGCCAACTGGCCGCCGATCCTGGATTGGTCGGCAATCTAGTGGACCAATCAACCTCCGGCTTCGCGTATAGACCGAATTCGCTTCTGCATCTGCGGCAGGCGGACAGTCCTGAACTTCTCGGGAAGTCGATCGTCATCAAGGACGGCGTCGAAAGCCTCGATGCCACGGTCGGATGCGAGCTTCGAGCACCGGTCTTCTTGAGCGAAGCCGAAGATGCGCTCGTTGAGCTTCAGCACATCGCGGACGGCCGCCTCGCCGCGTTCGTCGAGCAGTAGCTGGCTGAACGCACGGGCGCAGAGGATCGAGGCTCGGAGCTGGCGCCACGCAAGGTCAGTTTGCTTGTTTGCGAGAGCGCTGTTGTGGACGCGGCTCTCCATGCAGCGCTCTGGGTGCATGACCCAGACTTTGACCTGCCGGTCCCCGTCCACGAGCAGCGCTGCCTCGATGGCGGTCTGTCTGATGTCTTCGGAACTCAGCCCGTAGACGCTCGCCATGACGTCCAGGCGGCGCTCATGGCCTTCGGTGTCGAGGAAGATGGCGACGCCTGTGAGCGGAGTTCGGTCCTCGAACGTGGCGACGCGAACACGTGCATCGAGTAGCGTGGCGGATTGTCGGAGGTCCGAGGCGTTACCGAGAAGGTCGATATCTCGACTGGCTACCGAGTCGACAAGCGAGTCCGCGATCCGATCTTCGAGCTTCGATGCCCAAATGGCGACCGCCTGCCCGCCAACGAGGACGACTCTCCGGTCGCGGACGACTTGCTCCAACCGGGCGAGGATGCGCTCGGTTTCGTCGATCTTCAGCGGAGGCAGCTCAGCCTCGCTCTCCTGCTCCTCAGCCACGTCCGCGGCTCTGGGATCGTCGCTCAGGACAGGGAGTGCGCTGAATCGAGGTTGAGTCGAATGCGATCTGCCGGAAGCGCAAAGACCTCGTTTTCGCGCTTGAGCTGCTCAGGTGTCTTACATCCAGTGCGCAGTGCCTCCTCATCGGCGCGGCGATCCCTCTCCTCTTCATCGAGAAGCACCTGAACGTCAACATGTTCGATCTGCAAGGTCATCGCTATTCAGAGCGTAACGCCTTCTGCGGAAGCTATCCAACAATTTCGGCATTGCGCCCACCTTCCTGAAGGATTGCCAGCGGCTCCCCGATGTCGCCGTCGAGCAGGTGGACATAGGTCGCGAGCGTGAACGCGGCCGAATGATGACCGAGCCAGCGCTGGACCTGGACTGCGTTGCGGCCTTCCGCGAATAGGATCGAGGCACAGGTGTGTCGGAAGGCATGAAAGCCCAGCCAAGGAAGGTCTGCGGCCTCCCGGGCCGGTTGGAGCACCCGCCGGAAGACGTTGTTCGGCATGAGCGGCGATCCGTTGGCGGCGGGGAATATCGGGTCCTCGTCGCCTGGCCACTCCGTAGTCGCACGGTGCTCGTGGAGCGCCGTGGCAAGCAGAGGGTCGAGCGGGATGTCGCGACGGCCGTAGCGGCTCTTGGGTGGTCCCATACGGCCCTTCACGAGCGCACGACGGACCTTGACGTGCGGGACGGGCGCGTCGAGCGCCAGGTGTCGCCACTGGAGCGCGATGGCCTCGCTGATGCGGACTCCCGTGGCGGCAAGGAACCAGAAGAAGAGGTGCCACTGGTCAGGGACGAGCGCGAGGATCTCCGCCAGCTCGTCACGGCTCATTGCCTTCGCTTCGTCCTCTTCCATGTCCTCCACGGTCGGCCGGTGCGGTAGGTCCACGTCCCGCGCCGGGTTCGAGCGGATCAAGCCCTCACGTACGGCGGTCGTGAGACAGGCCCGCAGCGGCGCCATGATGTTGCGCACGGTCGAATCCGAGAGCATTCGCTTCTGCGCCTGCTCGTCGCATAGCCACGACACGAACCCGGCGATCTTCGACGGCGTGACCTCCGTGAGACGCAACCGCGCCGGGAAGTGCCGGCAGATGTATTGCTCGATCTGCCGTCGATAGTCGTCACGAGTTCCCTCGCGAAACCCACGTCGCCCACGCCCTTGGTAGCGGTCGATCCACTCTCTCGCGTACTCGTGCAGCGTGATTCGGGAGTGTTGCTCGAACTCGCCGCGCTCGATGTCTGTGACACGCGCAGCCTTTGCTCTGCGTGCCTCGTCAAGCGTGCGGCAGGACTCCCAGCGTTGCTTGCCGTCGACGCGGTAGCTGAACACGTAGCGGCTGCCGCGCTTGAAGACGCCGGGCGTCCGTGTCTTCTCAAGCCGGGCGGGCATCGCTCTCGCTCCGTTGGGGTGCGTGGGCGCCGCTCCCGAAGGAGCGACGCTCACACCAAAGCCGACTGGTCATCAGACGTCGAGGCAGTCTGCGTGGATCGCGGCGCGGGACGCGCAGACGACGCGTTTGTTGATGCGGGTGACGAGTCCCAGCGCGTCGAGTTCGGCGATGGCGTCCATGACATCCATCCGGTCGCCCTTCTCGCGGACCAGCTCGTCCAGTGTCCACGGCCGGTCCTCGGCCAAAAGCGAGGACAGGACTCCTTGTATGTTCGTGCTCATGGTTCCTCCTTGGTTGTCGGAGGCTCCGGGAGTGATGCTCTGGCAGGAGAGCCAAGCGTCCTACTGGTAGCTTGGCTGGCGTGCCGGGAGTTGACGCTCTCGGTGCCAGGCGCCCGGATGAGCCTCTCATCGCGGGCGCCACTATTTTGCGATGGACGGAAACTACCACAACATGACCCGGAATACCAAGACTGTGGATGAGTCCAAACGAGACATCGAGCTGGCAGTGCTCGGCCGCGCACTGCGCGTCCTGCGGGACCAGGCCGGGTTCACCCAAGAGGAGTTGGCCGCGCGCCTGAAAATGGACCCGACGTACATCTCGCGTATCGAGCGGGGACGACGCGGCATCCAATGGCTGACGGTGCAGCGATTCCTCCATGCACTCGACGCGGACCTCCACCAGCTCGCCGACGCGGTAGACGCGCAAGAGCACCCGTCCGGGTAGAAACCGAACAGACCTCATTCGGGTCGTCCTTCGATGTAGGCGTCGAGGTCGTCGCGGTGTAGTAGGACGCGGCGGCCGTCGCGGCGGGGGTGGAGCTTGCCGAGCGCGATGAGGTCGTAGATGCGGTCCTTGCGACAGCGGAGGCGTTCGGCGGCGTCGGTGACGTTCAGCCAGGGCGTGCCCTCGTGAGGACCGGCTGATACGAGCGCGGCGGCCCGTGCAGCGATCTCGGCGAGCTGTTGGTCGGTGAGGGTGACGGTCAACTCGATCATCGCGCCGCCGTCGTCGCTCGTGATTTGCCCCGAGGGCGTGGGTGTGCGGTTCCGATCATCGCTACCTATGACCACGACGACACGAAACCGTCCAAGGAATTCGCTCGACACGCCCCGATCGTCGGCGCTCGACAGCCAGCCGACCATCCTCCGGGCCGCCGATCTACCGGCCCGCAAAGCATCCACCGACCGCGCAGCACCACGCCAGGACAAGGCCATGTCACGACCCCGTCTCGGCACCTACGGCGCCGTTGCAGACCAGATGCACAAGGTGCGATCGCTGTGTGACGAGTGTGTGACGAAGTCGGTGGCCGATCCCGTGGCTTGCAGGTCAGGGGGTGTCGTGATGAGCGCATCGAGCATCCCGGCGGCGCGCGGTGGTGACTACGCGCGCTACCTGGAGGGGAAGACCGTCGCTCCCGAGCGCGGCGACTATTACCTGACGCCCGATGGCGAGCTGACGCAGGCCCCGGGAAGGTGGTTGGCAGACCCCGAGACGCTGCAAGCACTCGGCATCGAACCAGAGGGACCGGCGAGCGGCGATGATTTCGTCGCGCTGATGGAGGGGCGACACCCAACGACGGGGGCGTGGTTGCGAAGGGCCGGTCCCGATGGTGCTCGCGGCGGAGGGATTGATGGTGTGCTCAGCGCTCCGAAGTCGGTCTCGACCGTGTGGGCTTTGGCGGACCCGTGGCAGCGCGCGCAGATCGAGCAGGCACACGCCAATGCTGTGGAGCAGACCGTCGCGTACATGCGCGAAAGCGTCCCGCTCGTTCGTCGTCGCTACGGCGCGGAGGTGATCGAGGAGCCCGCGAAGGATCTGATCGCGGTTGAGTATCGCCACACGACCGCTCGCGGCGTCTCAGGAGCCCAGGCACCGGACCCGCAACTGCATAGTCATGTTGTCATCACGAGCGCCGTACGCTCAGATGATCGGATCGTGGCGGTCGCCTCGCGGCCGGTGTTTCGTGGGGCCGGTGAGCTGGGCGCCTACTACCGCTCCGCGCTTGCCCAGGAGCTGGCCGCAGAGGGCTACCCGATCCAGCGCGGGACCGGCAAGGACGGCAAGTATTTCGAGATCGCCGGGGTCCCCGAGGAGTTGCGGGACGCTTTCTCGGGCCGCTCGCGCGAGGTCGCGCGCGCCGCTGACAGGTTCCGTGCCCGTTACGGTCGCGCGCCTGAGCGCGGCGAGCTGCGCGACCTCGCGCTCGAGAACCGCCGCGCGAAGACGCTCACTAATCGCGCCGACCTCGAAAGCGCGTGGCGGGAGACAGGCGACCGTTACGCGTTCGGACCGCACGAGGCCCTAAACGTGCTCGCCGCACTTCCGCCGAATGCGAGTGAGCGGTCGGCCGAGGATCGGATCGAGGAGTGCCTGGCCGAACGCCGCGCAGTGTTCGAGCAACGCGACCTCTACACCGTCGCAATGGAGAAAACCGCCGGCGAGCTGACACCACGAGAAGCACTCGACACCGCCCGGAGGATGGTGCGTGATCGGCGCATCCTCACACTGGAAGGCGGACGCATGACCACCCTCGCGGTCCGTGCCCAAGAGCAGGCAATCGAACGCCGTGTGGCGAACCTCGCCAAGCCCGCCGACCGGGACGTAGGCTATGCAGCGAGAACAACCGCGATGCGCGAAGTCGCAGAGCGCATCGGCGGCCAGCTCACGGACGAGCAGGAGTTGGCGCTACTCGTCCTCACGGGTCCCGAGCGTGCGAGCGTTCTCGTGGGACCCGCCGGGACCGGGAAGGGTGTCGTGATCGATGCCGCCGCGAGGGCTGAGCAGTTGGCGGGACATGAGACGCTCGGGATCGCCGTCTCAGGCTCGACCGCCGAGAGACTCGCCACCGACAGTCCCGCCCTGGAAGGAGCGACGCTCACCCTCGACGCGCTCATCACTCGCGCACAAGCCGGGACGGTGCATGTCGGTCGGGCCACGACCGTGTTCCTCGATGAGGCCGGGATGGTCGACCACAAACGCCTCGACGCCCTCACCGACCTCATCGAACGCTCAGGAACGAAGCTGATCGCTGTCGGAGACGGAAAGCAACTCCCCTCCATCGGACCTGGAGGCATGTTCGACCGGCTCACCCAACACGCACCAGTAATCGAACTCGACACGATCCACCGCACCACCGATCCCGCCGAGCAACGAGCATGGCGAGCACTCCGCGCCGGAGAACCCGAACGAGCGATGGCGCACTACCACGCACGCGGCCGACTACACCTCGCCGACACCCGCGACCAGGCAGCCGAGAACGCAGTCCAAGCATGGGCACAACTCACCCAGGAAGTCGGGATCGACAAAGTCGCGCTGATCGCAGACTCCTCCAACAACGAGATCGACAGGCTCAACGCCAGAGCACAACACCTACGCGCCACACGCGGCGAACTCGGCCAACACGAACTCCCCCTCGACGCGGTCCACTACGGGCTCAGGGAAGGCGACAACGTCGCGTTCATCTCCCAACACCGGCTACCACGGCAAGCCCGCGTCGAGAACGGCACCCGAGGCGAGATCACACGCATCGACCAGGACGGCACCCTCTCGCTCACGATCGACGGGTCCGGACGCAAGCTACGAATCGGACCCGACGACGCCGAGTCGCTACGACTCGCCTACGCCCAACACGTCTACCGCCAACAAGGCGCCACCGTCGACCGCTCGATCGTGCTCACCGGCGGCTGGCAAACAAGCCGAGAGACCGCCTACGTCCAAGCAAGCCGCGCCCGCAACGGCACCGACTGGTACATCGCACGCGACCAACTCGGCACCGACGGCCAAGACCCCGACCGCATCGAACGACTCGCACAGCGCATGAGCAGCAGTCGCCTACACGCGCCATCGGTCGAATACGAACTCCACGACCCCACCCTCCAACCA
Organism: Solirubrobacteraceae bacterium; assembly: GCA_050696495.1. Lineage (GTDB taxonomy): Bacteria > Actinomycetota > Thermoleophilia > Solirubrobacterales > Solirubrobacteraceae > Palsa-744. The sequence goes on along the minus strand of JBOGXY010000062.1, from coordinate 31,184 downwards.
AACCGCGACCCGCTCAGGCTGCGCGGGCTGCCGTCACCTATCGACCTCGCCAGAGCACTCGGACGACACGCACCCGAACACGACGACATCGAACGCGGACGCTGACCGACGCTTGGGCACGGGACATCGGGCGCACCGCCTGCCGCGTGGGGATAGATAGTTACAACCGTTCCTGAAGGAACGGCCCATTCGGAGCCCTCCCTACACGAAACGGGGAACGGGCTCCGAGAGACTCGGCTACGCTTGGCCGTTTCATTTCGCAGATAGACGGCTGCTCCGATCGCCAGCGGGCGGAGGCTGGACCGATACGTCGGACGTGGACACTGACCCCACGGACGGCATAGCTAGGATCCTCATAGCAGCCAATCAACGCCGCCGACAGACTCCTTGCGCGGTAGGTGGCCACCTGTCGAGACCACCTACCGGTCGCAAAGCTAGACCTTTGCCCCAGCCTTGATTGCCGCAAGCTCGCTTCGCAGGCTTTCGGCTTCTATCTGCAGCTGGTAGCTGGAGATCATTTGATGGAGCTGGCGCCAGAGTGGGCGATTCTTACCAACAGCGTTAGGGTTGTAATTGACAGCTTGCGAGACATCGTTCGCCGCCATCATCATGTCGCCGCCGTTGGTCTCCCAGGCCGTCCGTACTGCCTTGAATCCCCCGACCCATGACATACGGTTACGTTTTTCGTCGAACTGAACGAAGTTGCGAAACGCAGCGAGCATTGCAAACGTCACGCCCTTCGCAAGGCGATAGGTGCCTCGCTCGTAGCTATCCTTGCCGTCCGAGATGAACGGGAAGGACCAAACGTCCGGTAGCGCGTTGCCATCTTTGCCATAGCGCGCTTCCATGATCGCCAAACGTCCGGGCTTTCCCCCCGGGACTGCCTTCAGGTAACGATTACGCGCGTCCGAACGGATCGTGTCGTACAGGAATAGGGTATCTCGAAGGATGGGAATCATCGCTTCGAAGCTACTAACCCCAGCGTCATGGTTCTCTTTATCTCGAACCTCTTCGTGAAAGGCAGCGATGCAGCGTGACTGCTTCTCATAACTCTCGACGGGATGACGATCCTTGTCTTCGTTTGGGTACAGCACGACATTCAGCGCGTTGAGGATCGCGAAAACATCCCGTGCGTCGTACTCACCCGAGTCGTTCTCATGCCATCCGAACTCATCGAAATACGTCGTGCCCCTTATTGCGTCCTTGAAGGGCTCGAAAGCACCGCCAAGATTGATAATTGACTCCTCGGCGACCTGAATGTTCGTGTTGAGTCCCTCGCCGACATAAGGTACGAGCATGCGTGGCACGTTCTCGATCAAAGTGAACGTCACATACTGCTCGGGCGGGATTGCGCCACCCTTAAGCGCCTCCCCGATGACGGCCACTGTGTGGAGTCCATTTGCGATCCCGTGATCCTCTGACTTCGTCCCGGTTCCAGTCTCGAAAACCGCCTTATAGGTCGTGTCATCGACCCGCTTGAATGACTTGACAACGCCCCGGACTCCAGCGTGCGCCAGATGGAAAGCACCGACGGTGCTCGGGTCAGCCCCAATCAAGCTCTCCTTGAGCTGCTTTGCTGCCTTCTTACGAATATTGGGGGTTCGAGGATTCGGCCCGTCAAGCTCAAGGAGCAGATCGGGCGAGAGGCTGCCAGCTTGAACGTCAAACGTGTGACGAACGATCTTGCGCTTTGCGTCTGCCGCATTCTGAAGTCGCCGAGCCGACTCGACGCCTGTAAATGTGATCTCGATCTTTTTGCTCATTTCTCTCCTCCGGGACCTGGCCCGATAGGTAGCGCTTGACCCTGGAATGGACTCAAGCAGATTTACCGCCACCCGCTCAAAGGACGTGGAGGCAGGGCCACCCTGGTGGATTGGCCGCCCATGACGGCGGCAGTCCTCGCAGCGTCGCGATGCGAGGGCTAACTGGTGGCGCTACCCGGTCGTCTCCGACGCCGACTAACCTAAGCGGCGGCAGGCCGAAGATCCAGTGGATCGGGACGCGATTCCCAACCCGGGCAACATGCATACGGCTATCTCAGGCTGGCCGTCCGCTCGGGACACGAAACAAGCGAGTGCTTGAGCCACGCCGGGCTCGCGGATGTTTGCACTTCTGTTCGCACCCCCATCTTCGGCGACCACGTTCGCCTGCCCCGAAATCGACAGAACCCCGCCGTTGCAGGGCTTTTGCGCGATGCCGGAGGAGGGACTCGAACCCCCGACACGCGGATTATGATTCCGCTGCTCTAACCAGCTGAGCTACTCCGGCGGGACGACGGAGTCTAGCTTCTGGCAGGCTCGCAGCGACTGTCTCCGCATGAACCTCACGCCCGCCACGCCGCTGCTCGCGGTGCCCAACGTGTCCGAGGGGCGCGACCGTGGCGTCATCGACGCGATCTGGCAGGCGCTTGCCTCCGCGCACGCCGTACGCCTGCTCGACACCCACGCCGACCCCGACCACCACCGCTCGGTCTTCACGCTGGTCGGCGCGCAAGGCGAGCTGTCCACCGCCGTACTCGCAGGCGCCCGCGTCGCGGTCGAGCGCATCGACGTGATACACGGGCCTCTGGCACATGAGCGCGGAGCGCACCCGCACGTCGGCGCGCTGGACGTGGCGCCGATCGTCTACCTCGACACCGGCCAGCGCGGCGCCGCCTGCGCCGAGGCGCTCGTACTAGCGCACGAGATCGGCGAGCTGGGAATACCCGCGCTGCTCTACGGCGAACTGGCGCAAGGACGCACGCGCGCGGACCTGCGGCGTGGCGGGGTGAGCGCGCTGGCCGCGCGCCTGCAAACGGGCAAGCTGCACGCGGACTTCGGGCCGCAGCGGCTGCATCCCACCGCCGGCGCGACGCTGGTCGCGGCGCGTGAGCCGCTGGTCGCCTTCAACCTCGAGCTGGCGGCGCCGGCAGGCGTGCAGGACGCCCGGCGGATCGCCGCCCACATCCGCGAGGGTGGACCCGGAGGACTTCCGGGGCTGCGCGCGATCGGCGTCGAGCTTCGATCCAATGGTGTCGCCCAGGTCTCAACCAACGTGGAACGGCCACTGGAGGTACCGCTCCGCGCAGTCCTAGACGCCGTCGCAAGGCACGCGGACATCGCCCGCGCGGAGCTGGTCGGGCTCGCGCCGCGTGCGGCGCTCATCGGCTTCCCTGCGGAGATACCCTGGCGAGGCGGCGATCCTGCGGCGCGGACGATCGAGAACGCACTAGGGTTCTAGTGGGCGCGCGGCGAATAACAGGCGCGCACAGATAATTGGGCGAACGGCAGCGAGGAAAGCAGATGGCGCAAACGAGGCGCAAGACCAAGCACCGCGGCAACGCGGCCGGGATGGTGGAGTCGCGCGGGCGCACGGGGCGCAAGCCGACGGCCGATGAGAAGAGCGGCAAGGCGAGCTCGCCAAAGGACCGCCAGAAGCAGATCCCACGCGCGGACCGGCCGCCGACCTGGCTGGGCGCCTTCTACCGTGCGATGGCAGCCGCGGTGCTGATGCTGCTCGTCAGCCTGCTGCTGCTCAAACTCAAGCATCCCAACCAGGCCATCGCGCTGTTTCCGATCGTGCTGATCGCCTACGTGCCGATCAGCTACTACACCGACCTGTGGCTGTTCAGGCGCAGGCAGGCGAGCAAGGCAAAGCGCGCCGGGAGCAAGGCGTGAGCCAGGTCTCACCGCTTGACGTGCGCTGCTTCAGCGTCGGGCCGATCCAGGAGAACTGCTATCTCGTGCGCGCCGACGCGCAGGCGCCCAGCGCGCTGCTGATCGACCCGGGCGACGAGCCACAGCGTCTGCTCGACGCGGCGCAGGAGCTGGGCGTGCGGATCGAGGCGATCCTGATCACCCACTGCCACTTCGACCACATCGGCGCGGTCGCCCCGATCGCTCGCGCGACGGGAGCGCCGGTCTACTGCCCGGAGATCGAGACGCCTGTCCTCGGCGACATCATGAAATGGACGATGGCCGGCTTCGGGCCGTTCGAAAGCTGGCAGGCAGAGCAGACCGTAAAAGGCGGCGAGCGGCTGCAGCTGGCCGGCATGGACATCGAGGCGATCTTCACGCCCGGGCACTCGCCCGGACACGTCACCTACGCGATCTCGACGCCAGACGGGCCCATGTCTCTGCTCTCCGGCGACGTTCTCTTCCAGGGCTCGGTCGGGCGCGTGGACCTGCCCGGCGGCGACTGGGCGACGCTCGAGCGCTCGATCGCCGAGCTGATCCGGCGCTTCCCGAGCCAGAGCCCCGTCTACCCGGGGCACATGGGGACAACGACGCTCGGCCGCGAGCTGCAGACCAATCCGTTCCTGGCAGAGCTGCGGGCTGCGGCGCTCGCGTGAGTGGCGAGCAGATCAAGAGCCCGCGCGGCACCTACGACGTTCTCGGCGAGAGCGCCGCGGCCCGCCTCGCCCTGGAGAGCAAGGCGCGCGCGATCCTCGAGGGCGCGGGCTACGAGCGGATCGAGACGCCGGCCTTCGAGGCGACCGAGCTGTTCGCCCGCGGCGTCGGGGCGTCCACGGACATCGTCTCCAAGGAGATGTACACGTTCACCGACGGCTCGGGGCGCTCGCTGACGCTGCGGCCGGAGGGCACGGCGCCGGTCTGCCGCGCCTACGTCCAGCACGGCATGCACAAGGAGCCGCAGCCGGTGAAGCTCTGGTACCTCTCGAGCTTCTTTCGCTACGAGCGAGCGCAGCAGGGGCGCTTCCGGCAGTTCTGGCAGATCGGCGCCGAGGCGCTCGGCTCCGAGGACCCGGCGCTCGACGCCGAGTCGATCGCGCTGCTCGGGGCGCTGCTCGAGGAGATGGGGGTCGCCGAGGTGCGCCTGCGCCTCTCGAGCCTAGGCGGCGTCGAGGCTCGCGCCCGCTACCGCGAGCGTCTGCAGGGGCACCTGCGCGCCAACGAAGCGGCGCTCGCCGAGGAGGTGCGCGAGCGCATCGATCTGAACCCGCTGCGCGCGTTCGACTCCGCCCACGAGGGCACGGTTGCGGTCATGCGCGAGGCACCGCGACTGCTCGACGAGCTGGACGCCGAGGACGTCGGGCATTTCGCCGAGGTGCAGGCGCTGCTCGACCGTGCGGGCGTCCAATACGAGATCGACCCGACGCTCGTGCGCGGCCTCGATTACTACACGCGCACCGTCTTCGAGTTCACCAGTGACGCGCTCGGCGCCCAGAGCGGCGTCGGCGGCGGCGGGCGCTACGACGGGCTCGTCGAGCAGCTCGGCGGCCCGGCCACGCCGGGAATGGGCTGGGCGGCCGGCATCGAGCGCATTCTGTTGGCGGGCACCGCGCCGCCGGCAACGCCCGCGAGCGTCGATCTGTACGTCGGGCTGGACATGGGGGAGAGGGATTCGGCGCGCTCAGAGATCTCCCGCGCCGCCTTCGGGGTACTGACCGAGGCCCGTTCGGCGGGGCTTCGCGCCTGCATGGAGATGGCCGGGCGGTCCTTGAAGGGGCAGATGCGCCAAGCCGACCGGGCGGGGGCGCGCTACATGGCGATCGTCGGAGCCGACGGGACCGTACTGAAGGACATGCAGGACGGCGGACAGGAGACGATCGAGACCGACACGGTCGTCCATGCGGCCCTCCGCGGGCTGCGCGAGTTGGCGTAGGCCGGCCGAGCGTAGAGGCCCGACTGCCGCGCAGCGGCGCGCCGCGGGAGAGCGGTTCGGCGGGTTCGGGCGCCGCCGAACCGCGTGATCTTCCCCACCACACTTGCGGCATATCCCGTATGTTGGGACGTGAGCTCCCGAGTAAGGTTGGCGACGTGCCGATCCACAGTCCAGAGAGCGCTTCTCGGGACGACGCTCCGGCGGGCCCGCGCATCTCTGCGGATCTGGAGAAGCTGGCCGAGGAGCATCTGGCGCGGCTGCACGGCCTCGAGCGCAAGTCGCCCGCGGAGAGGCCGTTGACGCGGGCGCCGCGCATGCGACGCTTGGGCAGGGCGCTGTGGACCGCGGGAGTCTGGGTCGAGGAACTACTCGCGCGGCCGTGGAAATGGCTGTGGAACCCGCGCCGGCCGCCCGGGCGATGGTGGGCGCGTCTGCTGCTGCTCAAACCGCTGAAGACCTTCAACTGGTGGAAGGGTCTGCTGTTTGCGTTCGCGATCCTGATGGGCATCGCCACGTATGCCAAAGGCGGCAAACCTGACCTCCTGATCGAGAGGCCGAGCTTCGAAGGCTCGTTCTGGACGAGTGCGCCGTGGGTGGACACCACGAGGGGGCTTTTCGCGGGCGCCCTGATTGCACTGCTTGCAGCGCTCTGGAACGACATGTTCCGCTGTCCCTGGCTCGGGCATCGCATTCGCAGGAAGATCCGCAGGTACCCGCCGTGTGTGCTGCACGACAATCTCAACGAGCGGCCGGTGACGCTGGTGCCGCGCGAGGACCCGATCGAGATCGCTCCCCGCACAGACCTGTTCGACGATCTGATGCCGGGTGTACTGGCGCGCGATCGGAAGGACGTGCAGATCCTCGTCGGCGGAGCCGGCGCCGGCAAGACGACGGCGTTGGTGTGGCTCGCGGGGCTGCTCGCGAGCACGGGGATAGTCCCCGTGCTCGTCCCGCTGCGCGCCAGGGAGAAATTCGTCCTGGTCGACGCAGCCGAGGAACAGTTCAAAAGACAGGTCGAACGATTCGTGCGCTCGAAGGCGGAGGCGGACGCCCTCTGGCGCTGGCTCTATCAGCGCCGGCGCGTGGCGATCCTGACCGACGACATCGATCAGATCGGCGCCGACGGCGAGCGTGGATTCCTCGTTCGCAAGGCGCTCGACGAGGCGACGACGCACGATCTGCCGATCGTCGTCACCGCCCGCCCCGCCGGGGTTCCGGCCGGGATCGCGGTCTCGGCGATCGACATCGGCCCGCTCGACCGCAAACGGGCCGCCGAATGCGTCGCAAAGGGCGCCAAGGACGATCCGGGCTTCAATCCCTCGCGGCCGACGCCGCGGCGTCGCATAGACGACTGGATTCGCGCCGGGCAGTTGGCGGACATTCCGTTCTACCTGGAGCTGCTCGCGGCGCTGATCGCGGCCGGGAGGTGCCCGAAGCTACCGGAGATGGATCAGCTCGCCTCCGCGCGAGACCGCACCGGTCGCTACCGGCGAATGCCCGACGGCGACTACGAGTGGAATCCGCTGTGGGTCCGCTTCCTGCTGCTGGAACGCTTCCATGCCGAGGTGGTCGCCGGTCGGGTGCGCCGCTGGGTCGGGATCGAGGCCAACGAGCGCCACAGCAGCATGCTGGCGCTGCAGGGCGCCGCGCTGGGAACACTGGTGGCGGCCGGGATGAGGGCCTCCGCGGGGCAGCACGAACACGAAGGCAAGGCGCCGGTCGAGGCGGAGAAGCTCAGGCGCGAGGAGATCATCGACTTTCTGGACTTCGACGACCGCGACGCTCGCAGGCGCAACGGCTCCGCGGCGGCGTGCTCCCGTGTCGCGGGAGCACGCCGCGCGCGTGTGTCGGCGCACGAGGCGGCCGACACCGGCGAGCGGCTGCGCATCCTTGAGCGAAACGCCGACGGCAAACTGCAGTTTCGCCACCGCCTGATGCAGGCGTATCTCGCCGGATCGCGCCTGGCCGTGATCGTGGCCGAACGGCGGGCGCGGGGCGAGCAGGGCGATCGGACTGACGACGAGCGCGACTGGATCGGCGATCTGCTCGACCCTCATCACCCGGAAAAGATCACCGCCAACATGACGCTCACGTTCGCCGCGATGTCGGCCTGCATGGAGCGCGAAGCGGCTGAGGACGACGCGCACGGAGGTCCTCTGCACGCCGGCGACGGCGCCGGGCGGGCGGGCCGGGAGAGCGATCCGCGCGCTCGCGACAACGCAGCGGAGCAGTGGCGAGAGGTGGGGGAGGAGATAGTCCAGCGCCTGCTTGCCGCGGCCAGGCAGCGCCTGCGCAGGGACGGCGATGGCGAGGACGCGGCAATGCGGGTGGCGGTCGCGCTGCGCCGCGACGGAGCGGGCCAGGCCGTGGTCGATGTCGCTCTGCTTGCGAGCAAGAGCGCCCCGGAGCGTGGCGCTCACGATGGCCATCCCTCGCGCAACATCGATCCTTCCGAGGCGCCCGACCCGGAGAAGCGCACCGATCCGGACGACGCGCTGCTGGAGTTGACCTCGGCCGCCGAAGCCGCGAACGCGATCGGCTACAAACTCGACGAAGATCGCAGCCGGTCGCCGCGCCACGCCGAGCACAACCTCGCGACCGCGATCGTCGAAACCGTGCGCCAGGCCGATCAGGCCACGCGCTGGACCAAGCGCGGGGCGATTGAAGCTGTGGCGCGTCTGGGTTCGGTATCCAGCTCCGAGCGGGACTGGGCCATGCGCCCGAGCTGGTTATGCGTGTGGGAGTTCGCCCGCGACGAGGACTACAGCGTTCGCGGGGCCGCTGCCGACACGATCGCGGCGGACGCCTACAACGCCTTCCACGCGCTGCGCCCGGATATCGAGCAACTGATCCTTCGTGCGGCCGCGCTCAGCGCGCTCGCCCAGCCGCTCGTCGTCGCCGACCCGCGCGGCGGCTCGGAGGAGCAAGCGCGGCGAGAGGACGGACATGCGGACGCGAGCGAGCAGTTTGCGCGCTCGCAGGTACCTTGGGACCGTCACGATTACCTTGCCCTGCGCGCTCTCGGCGCCGTCCTTCCGGCGATCGTCAGCGGCCTGCGCGAGGATCCCGACGTCCACGTGCTCGAGGCGTGGCAGGGGCGCGAGGAGCAGGGCAGCCGCTCTGAGGAGCGACCGAGTCACGGCATCGTGCACCGCCATCGGATGACAGACGTCGACTACGCTCACTTCGGTGAGTTCGAGCGCGCGGCCCGCGTCGCGCTCGAGCAGCTGGTGGCGCTCTGCTTCCAGGGGGGCCTGCACCCACTCGAGGAGGCGCTGGCGGGGGGCTTCAAGGCCGACGCGATGCGCCACGCCCACGAGCGCGAGGCCGAAGCCGGGCCCAATGCCTTCGCCGGTCCCGGCTGGGTCGCCGGCAACCACAGGCTCGCGCTCGATACCTGCCTGCCGCGGGCGGGCTCCTGGCACGCGCGACTGCTGCTTTCCCACGCGGTGGCGCTGTACGCGATCGCCGGGGCGCAGCGGCAGGAGAGCTACGACGCGCTGGCCCGCCAGGCCCACCGCGGTCGCGAGCGCCATCCGCTCGCGCAGCGCGGCACGCGACTGGCTCGCGCGGCGATCCGGCGAGGGCGCCTGCCGATGGCTCGCTGGCACGCGTTGATATGGGACGACGAGAACGAACTGCAGGGACGCCGCCAGGTCGTGCTCAACCGCCGCGCCGCGCAGCTGGCCGCCGACGTCGCGCTTCTGCTCGACCTCAACGAGGGCAGTCCCGAGGACTGCCAGGAGCCGTTTGGCTCGATGCGGGAGCTGCCGCACTGCCTGAGCACCAGTCGCGACCGCGGCGAGATCCTCGGCAAGGGCTGCCCGCCACAGTGCGGCTGGAACTTCTGTCCCTTCAAGCAGCCGCCGCCGGATGAGCCCAACGGGCAGCGCGGCGTCAGCCGGGCGTTCTGTCGTCAGCAGCGCAGGCTCGCGCGCCACCATCGTCCACGCTGGCAAAGGCGCATCCGCAAGCGCCGTCTGCGCGAGTTCTGGCGCGAGATGGAGCGGCGCGCGCGCACGTGATGCGCCCGTGCCGCGATTGTCGTTGAGACGTGCAAGTGGCCTTGCCGCCCATCCGGCGCTCGCACCGCGTTCAACTTGGCGGGCCGAAGTGCCGACATGAGGGGTGTGGCACAGCTCTCGCGCCCCTACCAGATAGTCCTGGCGGCAGTAGCGCTGCTCGGCCTCGTGTGGGTCGTGGCGCTGCGCGGCCACGCGCCGGCCCAGAACGAATCGACCGGAACGGCCCCCGCGCCGGCGCCGAGCGCGCAGGCGCAGGCCAAAGCGGCGGCCAAACCGACTCCTATCTACCACGGCGCCGCCCCGGGCGTCGAGGGGCTGACGCGGGCGATCGCCAAAGCGCACGGCGCCGTGGCAACCTCTCAGCGAAACGCCCAGGAACTGCAACAGCACTCGCGCGAAGCCTCACAGGAAGCGTCGTCCGGCTCGCCCGCAAGCGCGGCGGCTCACCCCGGCGCAGCCCAAAGCGTCGCCGCCACACGCGCGCATGAAGCGGCCGTCCAGGCCCGGCGCGCCAAGGCCCGTCACGCCGCCGCCCTAAAGCACGCCGACGCCGGCCGTCCCGCCGCTCAGGTCGCGGTCGAACACGAGGTGGCGCAGGGCAAGACCGTGCTGCTGCTGTTCTGGGACTCAAAATCGAGCGTCAGCCGCGAGGTCCGCGTGGAAACGCAAGCGATGGTGAGCTCGTCCAAAGGCACCCTGGCGCTGCACGTCGCCGCGCCCAATCAGGTCGGCGAGTTCGGCTCGCTGACCGAAGTGGTGCACGTCTACCAGACTCCTACGATCCTGATCGTCAACCGCCGCGGCGTCGTCAGCACCCTCACCGGGCTGACCGACACGTTCGCGCTCAAGCAACTAATACACGAAGCCCGGCGCGCTAAAAATTGACCTACGCCAGATGGCGTCGGCCGGAGTTCGAGCGTGTTGCTCGCGCGCGCGTACACTCGACGCAGCATGAGCGTCGAGGCTTTCTCCACACACCTGCAACGTCCGCTGCGGCGCCGCCACACACCCGAGCACGCTCACACGGGCGCGGCCGGCGGTGCTGCCTGCGGCGATCTCATCCGCATCTCGCTGCGAGTGGACCCCACCAGCCCCACGGGCCGTGTGATCGACGCGGGCTTTGACGCGAACGGCTGCGGCGCCGCGATCGCCGCCGGCAGCGCGACCGTCGCGCTCGTGCTCGGCACGCCGCTGCTCGACGCCGCTCGGGTCGGCGTGCCGGAGATCGAAGCCGAGCTGGGCGGCCTGAGCCCGGCCAAGCGCCACGCCGCGGAGCTGGCTGCAGACGGGCTGGCGCGCGCTCTCGGAGCCGCGGCGCGTGAGCAGGCACAGCTTGAGCCGTCACACTCGCGCACGCTGGTGGCGATGAGCGGCGGCGTCGACTCCGCGGTTGCCGCGCTGCTGGTCGCCGAAAATGACACGGAAGCCGTGGCAGTGACACTTGAGCTGTGGGCCGATCCCGAGAACGACGGCGATCGCTCCTGCTGCTCGGCACAGGCGGTGCGCTCGGCGCGCGATCTCGCACATCGGCTCGGGCTGCCGCACTTCTCAATCGACCTGCGCGACGAGTTCCGCGCGGGTGTCGTCACGCCATGGCTGTCCGAGCACGCGCAGGGCCTCACGCCCAACCCCTGCGTGCGCTGTAACGGCGAAGTGCGCCTGGACGCGATGCTCGACCTGGCCGAGCGCCTTGGAGCGCGGGCGCTTGCAACGGGGCACTATGCGCGCGTGCAGGAGGGGCTGCTTTGCACGGCGGTCGACGAGAACAAGGACCAGAGCTATGCGCTGGCCGCGCTCGCGCCAGAGTCGCTTGCACGCATGCGCTTCCCGCTCGGCTCGTTGACCAAGCCGCAGGTGCGCGAGCTGGCCGAGCGGGCCGGACTTGCCGTCGCGAAAAGGCCCGACTCCCAAGACCTCTGCTTCCTGGCCGGCACCAGCCACGGCGCCTTTCTTGCCCGCCATGGCGATCTCGGCGATCATCCGGGGGAGATCCTCGACGACGACGGCCGTGTGCTCGGCTCCCATCGCGGCGTACACACCGTCACGATCGGCCAGCGTCATGGGCTCGGCATCGGCGGTGGACAGCCGTTGTACGTGATTGCTACCGATGCGCGGGCGAACACGATCACCGTCGGGCCGCGCGAGCGGCTGCGCACCAACCGCTTTCGCGTGCGCGACGTGACGCTGCATCGCGACGGTGTCTGCGTGGATGCCGTCAAGGTCCGCTATCGCGGCCGCCGCGTGTCCTGTCGGATCGAGGGCGTTACCGGCGCGGGCGCGCACGCCCGCGTGGACGTGCTGACGCCAGATCCGCACGAGCGAACCGCACCCGGCCAGATGGCCTGCCTATACGCCGGTAACAGTGTCGTCGGATACGGCACGATTGCCTGACGGTCGAACGCGAGCGTGCCGGCCGACGGGGCAGCCGTAACCCTAAGATCTGCTCGGTGAAGACCGACGAGATCCGCGAGCGCTACCTGGCCTTCTTCGAGGAGCGCGGGCACAAGCGCATACCCTCCGCCTCGCTCGTGCCTTCCGCGCACGATCCCTCGGCGCTGCTGACCGTCGCGGGCATGCACCCGCTCAAGCCCTACTTCCTTGGCCAGGAAACGCCCCCGGCGCCGCGGCTGACCGACTGCCAGAAGTGCTTTCGCACGATCGACATCGCCAACGTCGGCAACACCTCGCGCCATCTCACTTTCTTTGAGATGCTCGGCAACTTCTCGATCGGCGACTATTTCAAGGCCGAGGCGATCGCCTTCGCCTGGGAGCTTTCGTTGGACGTGTTTGGCTTCGCGCCGCAGGACATCTGGGTGACGGTGTTCGAGGGTGACGAGGGTCTCGGCCTCGGGCCCGACCAGGAGGCGATCGGGCTGTGGGAAGCGCTTGGCGTGCCTTCCGAGCGGATCGTCGCCTGCCCGCGCTCTGAGAACTTCTGGCAGGCCGGGCCGGCCGGGCCGTGCGGGCCGTGCTCGGAGCTGTACGTCGATCGCGGCGCGCACATCGGCTCGCCCGGCGACCTGCCGGGAGGCGAGAACGAGCGCTTCCTGGAGTACTGGAACCTCGTGTTCATGCAGTACGACCAGCGGGTGGGCGGGGACGGAATCAACGATGGCACGAGCACGCTCATCGAGTTGCCGGCGCGCAACATCGACACTGGGCTTGGCCTGAACCGGATGGCGGCGATCCTGCAGGAGAAGTCCTCGGTGTTCGAGACCGACCAGCTCGGGCCCCTGATCGAGTTGGGCGAGCAACTCTCCGGTCGTACTTACGGCAAGGGCTTCGCCACCGACCGAGCGCTGCGCATCCTCGCCGACCACTCCCGCGCGATGACCTTCCTGGTGGCGGACGGCGTCGTTCCCTCAAACGAGGAACGCGGCTACGTTCTGCGCCGGGTGATGCGCCGTGCGATCCAGCAGGCGCGAACACTGGAGATGGAGCCGGGCTTCCTACTGCGCTACGCCGACGTAGTGCGCGAGCTGATGGGCGGCATCTACCCGGAACTTCACGAGCAGCGCGAGTCCGTGGACAAGTGGCTGACATCGGAGGAGGAGGGCTTCGGTCGTACGCTCGAGCAGGGCCTGAGCACGCTGCGCTTTCTGATTGACCATGCACGCGAGAAGGGGCATGACTCGATCCCCGCGGAGGAGACGTTCCGCCTGCACGACACCTTCGGCTTCCCCTTCGAGCTGACCCAGGAACTGCTGGACGACGAGGGGTTGCAGGTCGACGAGGCTGGCTTTCAGGAGCTGATGGAGCAACAGCGCGCGCGTTCGCGAGCCGGCGTCAAGGGGGCGCTCTCGATGGGCGGGAATCTGGAGCCCAAGCTCATCCTGGACGATCCCCGGGAACAGGCGCGACGCTTTGCCGAGCAGGCCGGTGCGGCCACCCGTTTCACCGGCTATGAAACCGAGCTGCAGCCGACGACCGTCGCGGCGGTCGCAGCCGTTGGGCCGCTGGCGCCCTCAGGCGCACAGGCGGCAGAGAACGGCCACCTGCTCGTAAAGCTCGCCGACTCGCCGTTCTATGCGGCCGGCGGCGGGCAGATCTCCGACGCGGGCACGATCGAATGCGAGCGCGGAGACTGTCGCGCCCGCGTGCAGGAGGTCTACCGCCTCGGCGAAGACCAGGTGCTCTCCGTCGTTCTTGAGCGCGGTGAGCTCGAGCCCAGCGAGCCTGTGCTTGCGCGCGTCGATCACGCCACTCGCCACGCCACCCAGTGCAACCACACGGCCACCCACCTGCTGCACGCAGCGCTGCGCGCGCGCCTTGGCAACCACGTGCGCCAGGCCGGCTCCTACGTGGGCCCCGACAAGCTGCGCTTCGACTTCAACCACGGCGGCGGCCTCAGCTCCGAGGAGCTGCGCGACGTCGAGGATCAGGTCAACGCCTGGATCGCCCAGGCCGACCCGGTACACCCGATCACCACGACGCTCGATGAGGCCAAGCGCCTGGGCGCGATGGCCCTGTTTGGCGAGAAGTACGGCGACGTCGTGCGGATGGTTGAGATAGGGGAGGGCGAGTACAGCCGTGAGCTGTGCGGCGGCACCCATGTGGCCAACACGTCTGAGATCGGCGTCTTCTGCATCTTCGCTGAGACTTCGAGCGCCGCCAACGTGCGCCGCATCGAAGCGCTGACCGGCCCGGCGGCGGTCGCCGTGCTGCGCGCCCACGGCCACGCGCTGGGCGAGATCGCCGCGACGCTGCGCACCACACCCGATCGCGCCGCCGAGCTCGTGGCCGAGCACGAGGCTGAGCGCAAGAAGCTGCAGAAGGCCACGCGCGCGCTCGACAACGCCGGTGGTGTCGATGTCGAGGCGCTGCTCGCGGGCGTAGAGCAGATCGGCGGCGTGCCCGTGCTTGCCGCGGAGGTCGCGGTGGCCGACACCAAGGTTCTGCCGGAGGTGGCCGATCGCCTGAAGGGCAAGTTGGGCGGCGAGGGCGTATTGGTCCTAGGCGCGTCGGTCGGCGAGCGGGCGGCATTGTTCGTGAGCGCGGCGCCGTCGGTGGTGAGCCGTGGCGTGAAGGCGGGTGCGATCGTCAAGCTGGCGGCCGAGGTCGTCGGCGGTGGTGGCGGCGGCCGCGACACGATGGCGCAGGCCGGCGGCCGCGACCCGTCAAAGCTGGGAGAGGCGCTGAGCGCGGCTCGCGCGGCGATAGCGGAAGCGCTCGGCGCTTGAGAATCGTGGCTGGACCCGCGGGCGCCGTGACCTGTCCAGACGCGAGGCGGCGGCTGCGAGCGCACGAGTACGAACGCTGACGATGCGAGTGCTCGCGCTCGACTACGGCAGCGCCCGCTGCGGCTGCGCGCTCAGCGACCCGACCGGCACGATCGTGACGCCGATCGATCCGATTCTTCGTCCCGATACTCGCGCCGGTATGGCTGCATTGCTCGCCTTGATCGCCGAGCGCGAGGCCGACTGCGTCCTGGTCGGGCTGCCGCTGTCGCTGCGCGGCGAGGACACTGAGCAGACGCGCGAGACACGCGCCTTCGCGGACAAGCTGGCCGCGCGCGTGGGGGAGAGCGTCCCTGTCGAGCTCTACGACGAGCGCTTCACCACCCGGATCGCGGCTGGGTCGGCCGGTACATCGAGCAGCGAGGACTCGCGCGCCGCGGCCGTGTTGTTGGAGGATTGGCTGGCTCGGCACGATCGTTAGCGCCGTGGACTTTGCTAGTACAACCTGGCGCATTGCGCTCAGCAAACACTAATGCTCGTTCTGCCCTTGACATTTGAGCACGGTTTTGTGTAGGCTGGTTGTTGACAACGTTGGATGCCAGTAATCATAAGGTCAGGTGTGGGGTCGGTCTTCGTGGTCGACGTTCACCGGTGTTGACGGGGACCTTGGGAGAGGGACCGGGTCGCAAACGAGAGAAGGTTGTTTTGCGTGCTTTTTTGGGGATAGGCGCATTGAGGAGTCGCTGTGCTTCGGACGGGTCCGTTATAGGACGCGTCAGCGGCGCTGACGCGTCTCTCTCTCTCTCTCTCTCTCTGGCGCAGCGGGCTTCTAGCCGCTAGCGCTCTTCGTCGCGGCCGCTCGCCGCGCTCTGCCGGGGAGACGATCCGGCAGGATTTGTCGCGCGCACAGACCCCTGGGAGCAGGGGCTATCGGCTCAATGCAATCGAGAGCGCGCCGTGATCGCGGTTGCCTCAGAGTCGCGCTCCGGCGCCGCCGCCCGCGCGCGGCGTGCGAAGGGGATAGGAAGCGCCGACATCAGCGGTCTTCAGCGCGCGCGGATCGTCGCGGCGGCGATCGACATCGTGGCCGAGCGCGGCGCGGTGAACGTCAGCGTCGGCGACATCGTGGCGCGCTCGGGGGTGTCTCGGCGCACGTTCTATGAGCTGTTCGCCGATCGCGAGGAGTGTCTGGCGGTCGCTCTCGAGGAGTCGCTGGCGGCGGCCGAGCAAACCGTCGTCTGCGCGTGTGAGCCTCGGCAGCGCTGGCAGGAGCGGGTGCGAGCGGGGCTGATCGCTTCACTGTCGTTCCTGGACGCGCACCCGGCGATGGCGCGACTGTTGTTGGTGGAGTCTCCTGCCTTCGATGCCCAGGCCCAGCGACGCCGGGCCGAGACGCTCGCGCGGCTGGCGGCGGTGGTGGACGAAGGTCGCGAGCTCTCGCGTGGTGTCTATGAGCCGCCGCGACTGACGGCGGAGGGCGCTGTCGGCGCCGTGCTGTCGATCGCCCAATCGAGCGTCACGGGCCCGGGCCGCAGCGAGCCGTTGGTGGCGCTTGCGGGGCCGCTGATGAGCATGATCGTTTTGCCCTATCTGGGCGCCGCCGCGGCGCGGCGGGAGCTCGAGCGCCCAGCGGCGACCGCCGTTGTCGATCGACGGGTCGCGCAGCCGCTTGTCGATCCGTTCAAAGCGGCAGGGATGCGCTTGACCTATCGCACTGTTCGTGCGCTCGCGACGGTGGCAGAGCTTGGCGAGCAGGGGGACTACCCCTCCAATCGTGCGATCGGCGACGCCGCCGAAATCCGCGACCAAGGCCAGATATCGAAGCTGCTCAACCGTTTGGCGCGGCTGGGTCTGATCGAGAACGCCGGACAGTCGCCCTCCAAGGGCGCACCGAACGCCTGGCGATTGACCGTCGCGGGAGAGCAGATGATGCAGAGCGTCTGGGCCGCTGAGCACGAACGCGTCTCACGCAAAGGGGGCAACCCGGAATGAGATTCACAAGCAAAACAGTCAAGGGAGGGAACCAGCAAATGTCACGTCTACGCCTACGTCTCACCTACGCGAACGTCGCGATGACGCTCGCGCTCGTGTTCGCAATGACCGGCGGCGCTTATGCCGCCAAGAAATACTTGATCACGAGCACCAAGCAGATCAGCCCGAAGGTGCTCAAGCAGCTTGAGGGCAAGGCCGGCCCCGCCGGCGCTCAAGGCCCCGCTGGCCCCGCCGGCCCGCAGGGCAATCCCGGCGCGCCCGGCAAAGACGGCACGAACGGGACAAACGGCGAAAAAGGCGCGGCCGGCACGAACGGCAAGAGCGTGGTGGTCGAAGAAGAAACGGCGGGCGGTCCGAACTGCGAAGGCCATGGCGGCGCGAGCTTCGAAGCCGAAGGCACGGGCACCAAGACCTACGCCTGCAACGGCCAGACCGGCTTCACCAAGACGCTGCCCTCCGGCGAAACCGAGCAGGGAACGTGGATGATCAACTTCAACGCCTCGGAAGAACACATTCAGGCCGCCGATCCGATCTCCTTCAACATCCCGCTGGCGAAACCGGTTGCGGTGCATTACCTCGCCGAAGGCGCAGTGTCAACCAGCGAATGTCCCGGCACCGCCGAAGCGCCGAGCGCGACGAAAGGCAACCTCTGCGTGTACACCCTGCAGTCCAACAACGCGGAAGAGGCGGTGCTCTTTGGCATTCTGCCGTCGTACTTCCTGAACCCGGAATCGAGTGGCAAAAACACCGAAAGCGGTAAGGCAGGAAGTGTCGTCCTTCTGCGTTCTGAAGCAGCGGGCGAAGTCCATGCCCTCGGCACCTGGGCCGTAAAGGCCTCCTAAGTCCTCACCCGTACCCACCCCCGCCCTCAAGAGGAGCAGAAGCGATATGAACGCCACCGGTCGGATGAAGCTGCTCCCGCTCCTTGCGTCGGTATGCGCGTCGTTGGTCCTTTGGGCTGTCGGCGTGTCGCCGGCGGCGGCGGGGGTGGGGCATGCTCTTGGCGCAAGTTTTGGTGAAGCGGGATCGGGGGCGGGACAGCTGTCACTTGCAAGTTTCGCGCAAGAACCTTCACCGGCCGCCGGCAGCGGCTTGGCTGTCGACGGAGCAGGAAATCTCTATGTGGCCGACAGTGGAAACCATCGCGTGGATCGCTTCTCGAGCGCGCACAGCTTCAGTCTGGCGTTCGGGGGGGACGTGGGTGGCTCAGGCGTCAATCTTTGCACGATCACTTGCGCCGCCGGCAAATCCGGATCGCTGCCGGGCGAGTTCGTCTCACCGTCGTTCATCGCGGTGGATCCCGTGACCAGCGCTGTCTACGTCGCTGACACGGGAGACGCCCTCATCTCGAAGTGGACAACGGACGGCGCTTTGATTGAAACCTGGGGTAACAACGGTGAAAACGGCACGGCCAACGGTCAGTTGAACGGTCCTCCCGGCGAACCATTCACGCTCATCGAGGGCATTGCGGTCGATATCGAAGGCAACCTCCGGGTCTATGAGCACGGTGGTCACATGTACGAGTTCGCACCAGACGGAACATACATCCCGGGCGGGAGCTGGAGCACGCTTTCGGGAGTCCGCGTCGATCCGGGCGGCTTGGCAGTCGATGGCGCCGGGAAGTTCTATTTTCTCAGCGGCTTCGACTCCGTGTTCAAGGCGGGCCCCCTTGGCGAAGAACTCGGCTGGGTCACGCGACCGAACACCCGGGGCGGCAAAGCAACAGCACTTGCTTTGGGCGGGTTCACCGACGAGCTCTATGTCGATGAAGGCGGCCGTGTCGAACATTTCTCGTCGTCCTGCGTGCCGGCGGGGGACTTGGCTGGGCCCTTCTGTGCCCCGGTTGAGTCGTTTGGCTCGGGAGCGATCAGCTCCGGGGTGGGGATCTCGGTCGATCCCTCGACTAACACCGTCTACGTGGCCGATCTGAGTGGGAATCGCATAATCACCTTCCCGGTTGCGATAGAAGCCGAAACGGGCCCTCCGAGTGAAGCTGAACCGAAGGACGCGACCTTGACCGGGCTGGTCAATCCAATGGGCCAGGCGGTAACGTCCTGCCTCTTTGAATATGGTACGACTCGTAATTATGGGAAGGTCGCCAAATGTGCAGAGGATTCCGGGCAGATCGGCACCGGGCAGAGCCTCGTGCCTGTGCATGCCCGAGTCGAAGGCTTGTTGGATGGGCAGGAATATCATTTCCGGCTGGTCGCCTCCGATGCGAATGCGCGTGCGGCGGGTGGGGACGTCAGCTTTGCCACGCCGCCGTTGCCGGCGATCGATGCCGCTGCGGCTGAAGATCTTTCCAGTGGGTCTGTCGATCTGACCGCGCGTATCGATCCGCGTGGGTTGAGTGCGACTTTCCGGATGGAATACGGCGTTGGGGTGGCGTACGGGCACACCGTGCCCGTACCCGACGGTGTCGTCGGGTCCGGTAGCGGGGATGTGACGGTATCTGAGCACGTTGTGGGACTGGCGCCGGACACGGAGTATCACTGGCGCGTGGTGGCGAGCAACGCGAACGGCACGGCTTACGGTGTCGATCACACGTTCGTCTATGACACCGAACATGGCGGACTACCGGACGGTCGCGCGTATGAGATGGTCACTCCGCCCGCGAAGAACGGCGCGCTGATCGGCTACGGTGTTCTGACGACTCCGCCGCACGTAGGCGAAAACGGCGAAGATATGATCGCGACGAGCATTCAGTGTTTCGCGGGCGCGCAGTCGTGTGTGGGGACGCGTCAGGAAGAGGGCGAGCCATACCTGTTCTCGCGTACCGCGGAAGGGTGGGTGACCACGCCGATGGCACCGTCCGCGGCGCAGTTCGGGACCAGCACCGAGTTGGCGTACAGCCCGAACAGCGGATATGCGCTGTTCAGCATGCCGAGCCCGCCCGGCGGGCAGGACGATTTCTACATGCGTCGTCCGGACGGGTCGTTTACGAACATCGGTCCGGCCAGCTCACCGGCGCTCGGCGCGCTGGGTGTCAGTCCTTTCGGTGGTGCGCGGATCCTCGCCACGGGCGACCTCTCCCATTTGGTGTGGCAGTCCGGGTCGCCAGTATGGCCGTTTGACGGCTCCGCAAGCAAAGCAGTAGACGTGTACGAGTATGACGGTGTCGGTCATTCGGCGCCGTTGCTCGTTGGTGTTAGCGGTGGGAAGGGCAGCACCAGCCTGATCAGCGAATGTGGGACCGAACTCGACAACGTAAAAGCCAATCACAGCGCCTACGGGCCGC
Organism: Solirubrobacteraceae bacterium; assembly: GCA_050696495.1. Taxonomy (GTDB): domain Bacteria; phylum Actinomycetota; class Thermoleophilia; order Solirubrobacterales; family Solirubrobacteraceae; genus Palsa-744. Next base: position 11,148 of record JBOGXY010000062.1, on the reverse strand, counting down.
TTTCCGCGGACGGTCGCGTGGTGTATTTCATCGCGGAAAAGTGCGGGACGGGGACAGGCAGCAACGAAGGTGTGCCCGTCCCAGCGCTCGAGTTGTATGCACGTGTCGATGAGAGTCGTACGGTGCACGTCAATCAGCGCTCGGAAACGGAATGCTCGTCGACGGCGTGTGAAGCCTCAGCGCCCAAAGACGCTGAATTCGAAGGCGCCTCAGCGGATGGGTCGCGGGTGTTCTTCACCAGCACGCAGCAGTTGACCGATAGCGCGACCCAGGACCCAAACACGGGCGATAGCGCGGCAAACGGCTGTCCGTCTACGGCCGGTGGGGGGGGCTGCAACCTGTACATGTTCGAAAACGCGGCCGCCGAAGATGCTTCGCAACGGCATCTGGTCGACGTGTCCGCGGGTGACACCAGCGGCCTGGGCCCGCAGGTGCAGGGGGTGGTGGCGATTTCAAGCGACGGTTCGCACGTATATTTCGTGGCGAGGGGAGTGCTAAGCGAAAACACCAACGATCAGGGTGGTACCGCGGTCCCGGGCGCCGAGAACCTGTACGTCTACGAGCGCGACACGGCCCATCCGCAGGGCCGCACGACGTTCATCGCCGCCCTGCTGGAAAACGGGGCAGCCGACAGAGACAATTGGGCGGGTGGTGTCGGACAGGCGAACGTGACCCCCGACGGGCGTTTCCTCGTCTTCGAAAGCGAAGCCGCGCTGACCGGCGATGACACGCGGCCGGTGGGCCCGGCGCAGGTCTACCGCTACGACGCTCTCACAGGCCTGATGTTGCGCGTCTCGATCGGCGAGCACGGCTTCAACGACAACGGCAACGGCGGGACGCAGAGTGCGAGCATCGTCGCGGCGTCTTGGTCGATGGTGTCGACGCTCGGTCCCGCCCGTCCCGATCCGACGATGTCAAACGATGGCGAATACATCTTCTTCCAGAGTCCGGTGGCGCTAACCCGTGGCGCCCTGAACGAAGTGCAGGTGGGTATCGACCGTGAGAACGCGCCGGTATACGCGCAGAACATCTACGAGTGGCGCGCACAGGGCGTCACCGGCTGCGAACAGCCCGAAGGGTGCGTCGCGCTGATCTCAGACGGCCGCGACACGAACGTCAATAACACACTCAGCGCGGTGGAACTGCGCGGCAGCGACGCCACCGGCTCCAATGTGTTCTTCACCACCGCCGACCCGCTGGTGCCAGCCGACACAGACACCCAACGCGACTTCTACGACGCGCGGATCTGCACCGCACAAAGCCCGTGCATAAAGCCCCCGCCGCTCGCTACGCCTCCCTGCCAGGGCGAAGGCTGCCACGGCGACCCCGCCGCGATCCCCCCGATCCCTGACATCCCCTCGCTCACCTTCGAAGGACAGGGCAACCTCGTCCAACCTCTCGTCCCAGCCCACGCCGTCAAGTCGAAGAGCAGGCACAAGCGAAAGCGCACGGCCCATAACCGCAGACACAAGCGGAAGGGCAAGGCCGCCCGGCACCGTCGGCACGCGGCAAAGAGGAGGAGCAAATGAGAGCGCTCATGTCGAAGATGGCGGGAATTGGCGTATCGCTGGTGTTGTGTGCGATGGCCTGGGGCGCGAGCGCCGCGTCGGCGGTGCCGGTGGCGGCTGGTTGGAAGGTCGATTCGTTCTCGGCACCGACGGTGTTCAGCGAAGCACAGAACGGCGAATGCGCGGCCACGTTCGTGAACGATCCGGTGATCTGCGATTCTTATCGGGTTACGGTGGTCAACGTGGGGGCTGCCGCGACCGATAGTACGCCCGTGACGATCGCCGATACGCTGCCGGCGGGCGTGGTCGTAAAGCGGGTGGAGTTCTACTGGACGGGCGCTAGAATATTCGGTCTGAACGGGAGCAGAGATGATTTGCAGCGAAGATTCCCGGGCCGGTTTTGCTCTGTGAGTCCGTCGCCCCGGTGCACGTTGCCCTATGCCATCGGCCCGGATGAACGCATGCTGATGGTGGTGGATGTGACAGTATCGCCGGGCGCGCCAGAAAAACTGGCGAATGCGGTGAGCGTGTCTGGCGGCGGCGCGCCCGAAGCGGGCGTGAACGGCGAAACGCCCAACGGTGGCGAACCCGCACAGTTCGGGCTGAGCGATTTCGATTTCTTCATCGATGGCGCCAATGGGCTGCCGGACACGCAGGCGGCGGCGCACCCGTACGAGATGACCACGACGATCGGGCTCAACAGCGAGTTCCGCGAAGGGCCCGACGGCAAATTTGAAGTGACAGGCGTGCAGGACCTCAAGGACGTCGTCGTCGACCTGCCGCTCGGTTTCGCCGGCAGCACGCTCGCCGCGCCGGAGTGCACGCTTGCGCAGCTCTCGGGCCGGTCGTGCCCGCCGGACACCGTGATCGGGCACCTGTTCACAGAGCCAGAAAGCGTCGCGAGCGTCGACAGCCCGATCTACAATCTCGTGCCGGAGCGTGGGTATCCCGCCGAGTTCGGATACGTCGACCTGCTCGACGGCTCCCACGTCTTCTACGTGAAAGTCGTGCCGACGCCGCAGGGCTACGTCCTGCAATCGATCAACCGGGACACACCGCAGGTCACGCTCGACCACATCATCGCGAGCTTCTACGGCGACCCCGCGGAGCGCGACGGCACCGGCAACGCCGCCGTGCCGTTCTTCACCGATCCCGCGCACTGCGACGGGACTGGGTTGACCGCGAAGGTCTGGGTCGACTCCTGGCAGACCCCTGGCTCCTACACCCCGGAAGGACTGCCGAACCTCGCCGGAGGCGGATGGGTGGGCGCGAGCTCGCAGTCACCGCCGGTGACCGGCTGCGATCTGTTGACGTTCACTCCCTCGATCGTCGCGCAGCCGACGGTGGAAGCGGCCGACTCGCCGACGGGTCTCGAGTTCGAAATGCGTGTTCCGCAGTTCGAGAACCCGTTGACGAATGCGACGCCGTCACTGGACAACGCGACCGTGGTCTTCCCTGAAGGCATGACGGTCGACCCCTCCTCCGGGCAGGGCCTTGCCGCCTGCTCGGCGGCGCAGATTGGCTGGCTGGGCGGCACGCCGCAGAACTTCGATGCCGCGCCGCCGCAATGCCCGGAAGACTCGAAGATCGGCACGCTCGAACTGGAAACGCCGCTGTTGCCGAACAAGCTGGAAGGCCAGATATACCTCGCCGCGCAGAACGAAAACCCGTTCGGCAGCGTGTTCGGGATTTACGTCGTCGTCAACGACCCTGTCAACGGCGTGGTGTTGAAGATTGCGGGTGAGCTGAAGTCGGACCCGCAGACCGGCAGGTTGACCTCGTTCTTCCCTGAAAACGCGCAACTCCCGTTCAGTGACCTGAAGCTGCACTTCTCCAGTGGCCCCCGTGCCCCCCTGGCCACCCCGGAAGCGTGCGGGACTTACACGACCACGAGCGTGCTCGAACCGTGGTCCGCGCCCGATTCGGGTCCCAACGCGGAACCCACGAGCAGTTTCCAGGTCAACGGCGGCTGCGTCAGCGGGTTCCACCCGAGCTTCGCGGCCGGCTCCAGCAACCTGCAGGCCGGCGCGAACACCGCGTTCGTGGCCTCGTTCTCGCGCGGCGACGAAGACCAGCAACTCGCCGGCCTGACGGTCACGCTACCCCCCGGCCTGGTAGGCAACGTCGGCAGTGTTCCCGAGTGCCCGCAGGCCGACATCGAAGCCGCCCAGCACGGCACGGGCACCTGTCCCGCCGCCACCGAAGTCGGCACGGTCACAGCGTTCGCCGGCCCGGGCCCGAACCCGCTGCAAGCGGTCGGCCACGCCTACCTGACCGGCCCCTACAACGGCGGCCCGTTCGGGCTGGCGGTGGTGGTCCCCGCGATCGCCGGCCCGTTCAACCTCGGCAACGTCGTCGTGCGCCAGTCGCTGCGGATCGACCCGACCACCGCGCAGGTCACGGACGTCTCAGACCCGTTGCCGACGTTCCTCGATCCGATCGGGAGCAATGGGGAAGAGGCCGGCATCCCGATCCGGCTGCGGCGCGTGGACGTGAACGTCGACAGGCCCGGCTTCATGCTCAATCCGACGAACTGCGCGGCGCTGCCGATCGACGGCACGATCTCGAGCGCCAACGGCACGAACGTCGCGGTATCGAGCCACTTCCAGGTCACAAACTGTGCGACGCTCGCGTTCAAACCGTCGTTCAAGGTGTCCTCGTCAGGCAAGACCAGCCGCTCGCTGGGCGCCAGCTTGAATGTGAAATTGACATATCCCAAAGCAGCGTTCGGCAGTCAGGCAAACATCGCCAAGGTAAAGGTGGACCTGCCCAAGCAACTCCCGTCGAACATCAAAGCGCTGCAGCACGCCTGCCCGCACCAGATCTTCGAAGCCAACCCGGCGGCCTGTCCCGCGGAATCCCGTGTCGGTACCGCCACGGCGACGACACCGATACTGTCCACCGCGCTCAGCGGGCCGGCGTACTTCGTCAGTCATGGTGGCGCGAAGTTCCCCGAACTGATCATCGTGCTGCAGGGGCAGGGCATCACCGTCGACCTGCACGGTGAAACGTTCATTAACGAAAAGACCAACATCACCAGCAGCACCTTCAACGCCGTGCCCGACGTACCCGTCGGCATGTTCGAACTGAACCTGCCGCAGGGACAGTACTCCGCGCTCGCGGCACCATCCGGTCTGTGCAACCTCACCAAGACGGCGCTGGTAAAGCGCAGGGTGAGCATCCGAGTCAAGGGGCGTAAGAGGACCGTTACACGCAAGCTCAAGACAACGGTCGCCGCGCCACTGGTCATGCCGACAGCGTTCACCGCGCAGAACGGCGCCGTGATCCGTCAAAACACACCGATTGACGTTACCGGATGCGGGAAGGTCAAGAAGAAGGCCAAGGGCAGGCGCCGCGGCTAAGCCCTGCATGTCGGCATGCTCTGAACGCGTGCGAGATGGCGGTGTAGCGCGGGCGAAATCCCTAAGCTCATCGCCTTGCCCGAAGAACGCACCGAGGCCGAGCGCGAACGCGCACGTGAAGAACGCGAAGCCCGTCGCGCACCCAGGCTGACCGCGTCGGCCCCACCGCTGCCCCCGCCCGAGGTAGAGATCGCGCCGGAAGCGCCGCCGGCACGCCCTCCCGTCCAAAAAAGAACCCACCGCCCTCACATCCCCGTCCGCGGTCATTCGTCGCTGCGCCGCGGTGGCGCGCTGCTTGCGATCCTCGTCGTGTTGGCAGTGATCGCAGTCGCCGCCGTCGTGTTGATCCGTCGCTCTGAGCGCAAACCGCCGCCACCGGCGCCGAAGATCGTCCGGGTGCTGATCCCCGAGGGCTACACGGCCGATCAGATCGCGGTGCTGGCACACGAAGACGGCCTGCGCGGCAGCTATATGGCGGCGCTCGGAGCGGCTGTGCACAAGGGCCTCGTGCGCCCCTCGGCCTACGGCGCTCCGCACGGCACTCACAGCCTCGAAGGCTTCCTGTTCCCGGCGACCTACGAACTGTATTCCGGCACGCCGTCCTCGCGTCTGGTCGCAGAACAGCTGACGGCTTTTCACCGAAATTTCGGTGGCGGCGAGATCGATCGGGCGCGCAAGCTCGGCGTAACCCCGTATGAGCTGCTGACGGTGGCCTCAATCGTCGAACGGGAGGCCGGCATCGCTCACGATCGCCCGCTGGTCGCGGCGGTCATCTACAACCGCCTGCGCCAGAACATGACGCTCGGCGTCGACGCGACGCTGCGCTATGCCCTGCACGATTTCGAACACCCGCTCACAGAAGCGCAGCTGGCGAGCAACACGCCGTATAACACGCGCCTGCACAGGGGCCTGCCGCCGACGCCGATCTCAAATCCGGGCGCCGCCGCGATCCGTGCCGCCGCGCACCCGGCGCATGTCTCCTACCTCTATTACGTCGCAGGCGCCGACGGCTGCGGGGAGCAGGTGTTCTCCACCGGCAATGCGCAGTTCGAACGCAACGCGGCGGCCTATCGCGAAGCCCTGCGGCGCAACGGCGGCAACGTGCCGACCTGCAAGAAGAAGCGATGACGCGTTTGGGCGTGATCGGTTGGCCGGTGGCGCACAGCCGCTCGCCGGCGATGTTCGCGGCGGCGTTCGAGGCGTGCGGATTGGAGGACTGGACCTATCAGCGCCTGCCGATCGCACCCGAGCTGTTCGACGAGACGGTGCGGGCCTTGGGTGGGAGCGGCTTTCTCGGCGCGAACGTGACGATTCCGCACAAGCACGCGGCGCTGCGTGTCGCCGACAGTGCCGGCGAGGCCGCGCGGGCGATTGGAGCGGCCAATACGCTGACTTTCGCGGCGGATGGGTCGATCGCGGCCGAGAACACCGACGCGCCGGGCCTGTTGGCGGCGATCGGCGAGCCGGTCGCGGGCGCCAGCGCGCTTGTCTTGGGCGCCGGTGGTTCCGCGCGAGCCGCGGTGTGGGCGCTGCTCGGCGCCGGCGCGGCGCAAGTGTCGGTCTGGAACCGCACTTCTGAGCGGGCGGTGGCGCTTGCGCAACGGCTGGGCGCCAGTGCCGTGGAGGCGCCGGCGCCGGCCGATCTGCTCGTCAACTGCACCTCTGTCGGCCTGCAACGGACGGCCAGTGAGGCCGAGGCGCTCAACCAACTGCTCCTGACAGCCGATCAAGTCGGTAGCTATGCCTGCGTCGTCGATCTCGTCTACGGGGAGCGCCCCACGCCACTGCTTGCCGCGGCAAGCGCGGCGGGCGTACGGATCGTCGACGGAATGGACGTGCTCGTCGCCCAGGGAGCGCTCAGCTTCGAGCTGTGGAGCGGTCGTCAGGCGCCGCTTGAGCAGATGCGAGCCGGCGCGCGCGGCCAGCCGGCATGAGCTCCTCGCGCGGGGGCTCTCGTGAGCACCCCTCCGAACAAGCTGCTCGGCGAACACGAGCTCGACAAACATGACGACGACGACTTCGAAGGGCAGGGCTCCGGGACAGACCTGATGAACGGGCGCCAGCCCGAGGTCAGTGTGCAGATCGAGCGTGCGGCGGAGCCGCCGGCCACGGTTGAGGTGCAGAAGCGCCCGCCGGCCGGCGTGGCGAGTGTCGTCCCGAGCGCGAACGTGAACGCGGACGTAGAGGCGGCGGCTGTGGCGACCGGCGATCCCGAGGCGCTGCCGGGCGTCACCCAACCCACGCGGCGCGGTTCCTCCTCGCGCTTTTTGACCGACGTGATCGTCGATATGGATCTTGCCTCGCGCGCCCAGGTCGACACCGCGATCGAGACCTCGCGCAACCAAGGCACCACCGCCGAGCGCGCTCTGCTCGACGCCAAAGCTATTACCCCCGACGCCCTCGCGCGCGCATTGGCCGAGCGCTACGGACTCGATCACCTCGACCTGGACATCTTCCCCGTCGACATGGGCGCCGCCAACCTGGTCGCCAACACGGCGGCCAAGCGCTACCAGGCGGTCCCGGTCGCCTTCGTGGACAAGCGCACGTTGCTGCTGGCGATGGCCGATCCCTCAAACGTGCTGGCGGTCGACGACGTGGCGATCATGACCGGCTACGAGGTGCGCGTGGCGGTCGCCTCCCCGGAAGCGATCGCCGATCTGGTCTCGCGGATGGCGCGTCTGGAGGACGTCGTCTCCGGCGAGGCGCTGATCGAGGAAGCCGACGACAGCGCCGAGGTTGTCAACCTGCGCGAGACCGCCGACGACGCGCCGGTAGTAAAGCTCGTCAACCAGATCGTCGGCCAAGCTGTCGAGCTGGGCGCCTCCGATGTTCATCTGGCGCCCGACGGTCACGAGGTACGCGTGCGTGTGCGTGTGGACGGCATCCTGCAGGACATCACCACCGTCCCGCGGCGGATGGCGGCGGGTGTCGTCTCGCGCGTGAAGATCATGGCCGAGCTTGACATCTCCGAGCGGCGCCTGCCCCAGGACGGCCGGGTCGGCTTGACCGTCGACGGCCGCCATATCGACCTGCGCGTCGTGACCCTGCCGAGCGTCCACGGCGAGTCGATCGTGATGCGCATCCTCGACAAGGACTCGGTCGTGATGAAGCTCGAGAAGCTGGGCATGGCCTCCGAAGAGCAGGAGCGCTTCGAACGAGCCTTCAACGAAACCCACGGCGCGGTGCTCGTCACCGGCCCGACCGGATCGGGCAAGTCCACGACGCTCTACGCCGCGCTGATGGCGCTCAACACGCCCGAGAAGAACATCATCACCGTCGAGGACCCGGTCGAGTACGAACTGGACGGCATCACCCAGGTGCAGGTCTCAACCAAGGTCGGCCTGACGTTCGCCACGGGTCTGCGCGCGATGGTGCGAGCCGACCCTGACGTGATCATGGTTGGGGAGATCCGCGACCGCGAGACCGCTCAGATCGCCGTCGAGTCGGCGCTGACGGGCCACCTGGTGCTCTCCACGCTTCACACCAATGACGCCCCCTCGGCGATCACGCGCCTGGTCGAGATGGGCATCGAGCCGTTCCTGGTCGCCTCGGCTCTGGACTGCGTGCTCGCTCAGCGCTTGGCTCGGCAGCTCTGTCCGGGTTGCAAGCAGCGCGCGATCATCCCGGCAGAGGTGCTGCGCGAGAACGGCTACAAAGTGCTGGTCGACCTGGAGGCCTACGAGGCGGCCGGCTGTCGGCGTTGCAACAACACGGGCTATCGCGGTCGTGTCGGGCTCTACGAGGTGATGACGCTCACCTCTGAGATCCGCTCGATGGCTCTCGAACGCCGCTCCGCGGATGAGATCCGCGAGCTGGCGATCCGTCAGGGAATGCGCCGCCTGCGCGACGACGGCCTTGAGAAGGTACGCCAGGGCCTTACCTCGGTGGCCGAGATCGCGCGCGTGATCGGGATGAGCTGAGCGCTGAGGCTTCAGCGCGCCGCCGTGGCTGCCGATAACCGCTGCATGAGCGTCCATACCCCCACCGCCACGGTTCCTCCCAGCACGGGCGGCGAATGGAGCGGAAAGTCATGAGCATCGATTTCGCCGACCTGTTGATGGAGGTCGTCAACCGCCGCGCGTCTGACCTGCACCTCTCGGCCGGCGCGCCGCCCACCATCCGTGTGCGCGGCCGTCTCACGCGGCTGGAGGGCTACTCGACGCTGGACTCAACCGAGACACGCGAGATCGTCTATTCGATCCTCTCCGGCGATCAGCGCCAGCGTCTGGAGACGCACTGGCAGCTCGACTTCGCCTACTCGATCCCTGGCCAGGCCCGCTTCAGGGTCAACGCCTACTATCAGCGCGGCGCGGTCAACGCGGCCTTCCGCCTGATCCCATTCGACCTGACATCGATCGACGCGCTGGGACTGCCACAGGCTGTTCACGACTTCACGCGCAAGCCCCGCGGCTTCGTGCTCGTCACCGGCCCGACCGGCTCGGGCAAGTCCACCTCGCTTGCGGCGATGATCGACGAGATCAACTCCACGCGCGAGGAGCACATCCTGACGATCGAGGACCCGATCGAGTTCCTGCACGCGCATAAGAAGTGCCTTGTCAACCAGCGCGAGCTGGGCTCTGACGCGCAGTCCTTCGCCGAGGCGCTGAAGGCCGCGCTGCGCCAAGACCCCGACGTGATCCTGGTGGGGGAGATGCGCGACCTGGAGACGATCTCCACGGCCTTGACGGCGGCGGAGACCGGTCACCTGGTGTTCGCCACCCTGCACACGCAGGACACGGCCCAGACGGTCGACCGCATCATCGACGTGTTCCCGCCCTCCCAGCAGGGCCAGGTGCGGGTGCAGCTGTCGGTGGCCTTGCAGGGGATCGTCACGCAGCAACTGCTGCCCACCGCCGACGGCGCCGGGCGTGTGGCGGCGTGTGAGGTGCTCGTGCCCAACCCGGCCGTGCGCAACCTGATCCGCGAGGGCAAGACCCACCAGATCTACTCGGTGCTGCAGACCGGCTCGGCGCAGGGCATGCAGACGATGGACGCGGCGCTTGTGGCGCTCATACGGTCCGGGAAGATCTCCCAGAGCCTGGCGGAGGAGCGCTCATCCGCGCCCGAGGAGCTGCGCCGCCTGCTTGGTGGCGGGCTGGTGGCGGCCTGAGATGAGCACCTACGTCTTCAAGGCGATGGACCTCGCCGGCGTCAAGGCGCGCGGCGAGATCGAGGCCGAGTCCAGACAGGCAGTCTCCAGCCAGCTGAAGTCGCGCGGCATGATCGTGCTCGACATCGCCGACAAGCACTCCTCACGCGAGATCGAGCTGAGCTTCCTCAAGAGCGTGAAGGCGAGCGATCTCGCCGTCTTCTCGCGCCAGCTGGCGACGATGATCTCCGCGGGCCTGTCGATCCTGCGCGCGCTGTACGTGCTCGAGGAACAGACCGAGAGCAAGTTCCTCAAGGAGACGATCGTGCAGGTGCGCAAGGACGTCGAGGCCGGCATGTCCCTTAGCGGCGCGATGGAAGCCCACCCGAAGGTCTTCAACCCGCTGTTCGTGGCGATGACGCGCGCCGGCGAGGCGGGCGGTCTGCTGGAGGAGTCTTTGCAACGGGTCGCCGACCAGCTGGAGAAGGACGCTTCGCTGCGCCGTCAGATCCGCTCGGCGATGATCTACCCGACACTGGTCATCACCTTTGCGGTCGGCGTCATGATGGCCCTGGTCGCCTTCCTGGTCCCTGTGTTTCAGGGCGTCTTCCAGCAATTCGGCGGCGAACTGCCAAAGATCACCCAGGTGTCCGTTTTCCTCTCGCACGTCGTCAGGCACGACTGGTGGCTGATGTTCGGTCTCGCCGGAGCGGGCGCGTTCGCGTTTACGAAGTGGAAGAAATCCTCGTGGGGCCGACCGCAGTGGGACCGCTTCCGCCTGCGCGTGCCGATGAAGATCGGCACGATCGTCCAGAACGTGGCGGTCGCGCGCTGGTCGCGCACGCTCTCCTCGCTGACGACCGCGGGTGTGCCGCTGCTGCTGGCGCTCGACATCGTCGGAAAGACTGGCGGCAACGTGGTTGTCGAGGAGGCGATGGGTAGCGTGATCGAATCGGTCAAGCGCGGCGGCACGATCTCCGAGCCGCTGTCCAAGACGACGATCTTCCCGACGATGGTCACGCACATGGTCGGCGTCGGCGAGGAGACGGGCGCGCTGGACGCGATGCTGGCGAAGATCGCGGACTTTTACGAGGACGAGGTCGAAGCGGCGGTCAAAGCGCTCACCTCGATCCTGGAGCCCATCATGATCATCGTGATCGGCGCGATCGTCGGCTTCATCGTGATCTCG
>JBOGXY010000061.1:0-26943 GCA_050696495.1 Solirubrobacteraceae bacterium | reverse complement strand
GGGGTCGCCGCCAACCCACCTCCGCGCCGACCGGCCCTCAGGCCACCAGACTGTGCCCACGCTCACGGACGCCACCACCACCGACCATCACAACCGCGCCCTCAAGCCAAAAACCCCGAAACTCGAGCTACTACGGTTATAGTTATTTTTAGATACACCGGCTAGTTGTCATTATCTAAGACATTTCGTGATCGTATTGTGTTAAACTTCATAGATGCGCTGGCGGTTTTTTTTCGCGACAGCTATCGTCGCTGCCCTAACAGTCGGAGCGCTGTTTGCTAGCGTCGGCACCAGTATCAGCACCCCATGCCCGCCAGCACCAGATGACCCGAGTTCGCACTGCGTTTCGTACCAAAAGGTGCACCTAGACAATCTTATGAGGAACACACAGGGCAGCCTGACTCGTTTTCTGTTCAACTTTCTGATCGGGTCGGTCGTCTTCTTGGGGCTGCTCGTTGTCTTGAGTTTCTTCGTGAGCCGGCAACGGAGCGATACCTATCGGGGCAGCTCATCGAAGCGAACGTGATGCAGTCGGCTGGCTGAGGTCGCACAAGTGCCAGTGTGCGCCGCGCCCTGATCCGAGCGGCGCGGCGCTCCCGGCTCCGGTCGCTTTCAGCCCGTGATCTGATCCATGCGCAAGGCCGCCCTGGTCGGAAAGACCAAGCCGTCGGCCGTGCGATGGATGAGCCCAACACAATGAAGCCGCGTCAAGGCTTCCTCGGTATCGCCCGCCTCAACGTGGTCGCCTTCGCGGTCGCGGATCAACTCCGCGACTGACCACGGCCGCTGATCGTGATGATCCAACAGCCGGATCATCACGCCCCAATCGTGCATGTCTTCTCGTTGTTGCGCTCTGTCGTCGGTAGGCTCTGCGTGCATGGGAAGGTAGCCCCTTTCCGTGCCACGCCCCCGGGGCAGTTCACGCTGTCGCCGGGGGCACCTCGTGGCGTGTTGTGGTTGTCGCTGTCAGGCTCCCCGACAGCCCATCTGCTCTACTGGCGCTATATAGTTGGCGTCATGGCGGACGGAACTATTTTTTGGCTTGAGCGCAGGCTTCCGCCCGCTTTGCCAGCTCCGACACGCTGACGTCCAGGCCACCGGCCAGCCGGACGACGTTGCTCCAACTCGGGTTACGCCGCCCGCGCTCGACGTGGCTGATCCACGCCTGGATGAAGCCGGTTGCCTCGGCGAGCTGGACTTGGCTCAGGCCGCGTTCGTCACGGATGGCGCGGACGGCTTGCCCAAGCGCGAGCTGGTCAGGCGGGTGAGCAGACATGGCTACTCGGGGGATTCGCCCTCGGGCGGCCCAACTCCTTGCCCGGCCAGCAGCGCCAGCGGGTCGATACCCAGCCGCTGCGCGATGCGCTCCACACTCTTGAGCGTCAGATTGCGCTCGCCCCGCTCGACACCGCCCATGTAGGTGCGATGGACGCCGAGCACGTCGGCGAACACCTCCTGGCTGAGCTTGCGGGTTTCGCGGTAGGCCCGCAGATTCTTGCCGAGCGCCTTCTGTAGATCGCCTTCCATGCCGAGGCATACCGTCTCCGGCCGCTACTTGACGGTCTACAGACTTATGAGTAGCTTTCCCCGTGGCGAAAACACCGCAGGCGGGGAAGGTCGGTCCCTGGGAACCCGGAGCTGCACCTGGCCGCCTGCCGTAACTCCGCCTCCACCATGTCCACGCCCAAGAAGGAGCCTGTACTACCGATGCCGTCTCTGCCCTCGTTTGCGTACTCCGTTGGACTCTTGCTACTCGGCGTGGTGATCGCCGGATGCGGGCAGGCCAAGATGCCAACGATCTCCATGCCCCAAACCACGGCTACCACGCCTACACCATCACCATCGCAGCCGACACCTGCGGCCGCCGTCTCGAACGCCGTGCAGGGCAAGATCGAGGATCAGCAAGGCGACCGAGCCTCGATTGCAATCGGCATCGGTGCGCCCCAGCCGCTATCACAGCTCTCCGACCCGGTGGCTACGGCGTGTAATCAGACGATTTCAGGCTATGGCCAGAGCGTCAGTAGTGCGGTAGCTGTGCCGCTTCAAGTCACGGCCGAAGTGACTTCTTCACGCAAGACGCCCTTGGCCGTCAACCTAAACGAAACAGGTGCTGAAGTTGAGTTGCTAGAAGCTAAGCGACAAGAAATAGAGCCACTCACTAATCAAACTAACCTTGCAGAGTTTTGGGCCGCTTCTAACAATCAAATAGGGCCACAGTGTCTGAATCGTTCGCAAGGCGCAGAGGTCACCTGGACGGCCGAAACTGCGTCACCGCATACGAGCGTTACCTGGAACGCTTGGTTGATCGTACTCGGCGCTATCACTCCGAATGATCCATCCGGCAAAGCAATTACCGACAACCTCCTTATTACACCTCGCGCTACGGTTGCCGAGGGTGCGCCCATGAACCTCACGCCGCATGGATCAGGTTGGACACGTTGTGCAAAAGACGAATATGGCTGGCTGGCCGTCGATCCACATATCGACGTGTCACGCGCGAACGTGTGTAGCTCTGTGTTGCCGTGATTCTGCGTGTGAAAATTGCTTGTATTTTAGCATAAAATATACTTATATAAATGAATGACGCATGAACAATTCGGCAAAGCCGATCAACCAAAGCAGCGACTCACTACTCTGTTGCAGGCGGATTTCACGTCGTCTGAAAGTAAGGCGTTCGCGCAGCAAGCAAAGGAAGATAATGCTCTCGCAAGTTTTCTAGCACATGCGGTTAGCGTAGAAGATATTGATACGCGATTCGCGTCTGATGAGAACATGGCGCTAGGAGAGCAGGTTGCAGCGTTAGTTGCCCCAGCTCCTATTACTGACTCATTCAAAGGTTTCATAGTGGGTGAAGTCCGACGCGCCCATGCCTGGCAGACCAGCGTCGATCCAGTGGTCGCGCCTGATCGTCTCGGTTTAGCAAGTGGCGAGGGCATCTTTGACCCTGAGCGTTCCAGGGAGATAGAAGAACAGACTATCCGTGGCCGTGCCTATGACGTCCTGCGGCATTACACGTCCTCTTCATCCGCAGATTCATCTGAACTTCCTCAGTTAGGGCTTAGGCCGGGTCGGCGGCCACGGGATTTCTCCGCTGCACTGAACCAACTGCTGACATGGGAAGCTGACTGTACACAAACCTATGGTAAAGACCCGTTCGAGGACGTGGACAAAGAAGCATTGCTGGCGGCCGCGCCGCGCGCTACATATGTAGAAGTCGATAAAGAAGGTGACAACGAACTTAGCCTTGGAAACATCGTCCGGCGTCTACAAGAATTACGGGATAACGAATCACGGCAAAGCGACGATTAGCCATCAACCGCCACTTGCCAATGCGACCAACAGCATTAGGACCAAGGCCGCGCCGAGCACAAAAAGGGTGATCCAAATAGCCAGGTTGAGGATAAGCAGTGCTAGAAAGGCCGTAGCAAGTACCCCGCCGAGTCCACCAACCATTGCTTGCAACACGATGATCGAACGCCAACGCGCGGATGTTCTTACTACAAAGAGAAAAGCATCCAACACCAGCAGCGCAACGCCAAGGACGATCGCCGGTCCAGCCAGAGTCCGCATAAACGTTACTAGACTTGCAACCGTATTGCCAAGCACCCAATAAAAACCGCTGTGACGGATTGACTCTGCACCCGGCAACGCCAGTGCTAGTAGGCCGGTGACAATGACGACGCCGCTTCCGAGCAATCCAAACTGCAACAGATTGAGGGGAACAACAGCGCCAACCTCCTCATACGGAATGACTCTTTCAAGAAGAGAGTCAAGTGCGGAGTGATGGCTCGTTGATGGAACGGGTGGCTGCGGCATTAGATTCAAGCTCACGCCCTAGTTGCTACTCCCACTCCCACTGCGCTAGCGCACACCAGGCGAACAATGGCAGTTCCGGGTGCTCCACGCCGCCAAAAATAACCGGGTCGAGTCCCACACTAGCTACTGCACTGACGGCCATACCTGGTACAACGGCCGCTGCACCAAGAGTCAACCCAGCACCCTTGATGAACAGCCGAAGCGCGGCTGCCAACCCCAGCCTTAGCCGCTCGTCCTTCTCGCGGAGTTCGCGTGGGGGAGGCACTAGCCGCGGGGGCGGATCGTCCGGCTGGTAATCAGGCGGCATCTGGTGACCAATCCAGATGTGTTGTGGGCACACACCTATACTCCCTAGATACTTGAGTCTAGCAATTTGCTCTACAGGGACAGGAATCCGTCCACGAAACTCTCTGGCTGTCGGATCATCAACATGATCTACAAACTTCCAAATGCCAGAGTCGAGCTTATATTCCTGTTCGTGAACTGGAGGATGACTTATCCCGATAAACTGAAGTTCAACACCGGCGCTGCGAGCTGGCGTCAGTATCCGATGCTCGGCAAGCTCAACTATGCGATGCGCCACCTCGCTAGACAATCGTGGGGCTGGAAGGAAGCGAACATCTGTGGTCATTTCAGGCCACCTCCTACTTTTCGTACTCGGGGCTTCTCTTTGTAGCGCCCTCGAACCCCGACTTCAACCGGCAGACAGACCGACCACGACGTGTCTACCTATCGTCTATCTCCGACGCTTGTCCCTCCACTCTGACCAATACATCTAGCCCCAACTGGTAGCTGTCGGGAAAGCACAGCTTGCCGTCGGTATGGATCATCTTGAAGTAGGCGATTGAGCTGCAATCGTAGGTCGGGGCCTTCAGCGGAGCCGTGATCGCGGCGATCTGGCCCGGCTCGGTGTCCGGCACCTCCACGAATCGCAGCGACGTAATGAGTCCTGGGCCTGTCAGTGGGCCTTGGCGTTCCAGTCGTCGTCCCTGCCACGGCATGGTGCCACTGTTTCTAACCTGCCACGTCTGCTCAAAGCCCTGGCCCGGCTCCATCAGCGTGCCGTGCGGGATGGTGTCGTCCACGAACGTTGAGGCATCCCCTGGCACGGCCCGATAGAGCTTGGGCCATTTGCCGCCAGCTCGCCGCCGCTCCTGCTCGTCCGCCTGGTCGGCCACCTCAAACAAGCTGAGCAGCAGGCCGTCGCCTTGGAACGTGTCCTCGTAGAACTGCACCAGCGCCCGAGTCGGCTTGCTGCTGCCTTGCTCGACGCGCGAAATATGGCTCGGGCTACAGCCAAACTCCTGGGCCACCTGCTTGCCACTCCAGCCGTTGACCATGCGCAGCTTTTGCATTGTCCAGGCCAGCACCGTCTTGGGCTGGCGCGGCACGAGATGCGGGGGCAAGTTAGGCCGGGGCATAGCTCCAAAGATTGCAGGTTGGTCAATAACTCGGTGGCCGGGGATGCTGGCGCTCATGCCGTCCCAGCCCGTGAATTGAAGGAGCCGCCATGCACGAAAAGCAGAAGCTCATCGAGCGCGCCATTCTCGGCCTGGTGGTCTCCGCCATCAGCGTGAACATCTTGGCTAGCGAGCTGCCGCGCCTCTTGCCCTATCTCGTGATCCTGGCCGTGATCTTCGTCATTGTTCGCCTCGTGATTTTTCACACACGCGACTAGGGCCGTCCAGAGTGAATCTGCCGAAGCATGAGCACTTGACCCGTCAACTGGCGGCGCGAGATAATAGAGGGTTACGGCAAGCCCAAAAGTGTGACGTGACCGGAAGTAAGTGAAACAGAAAGGAGGTCACGTCATGCCCCGCAAGAGAAAACCGACCAAAAAAAGATTGCAGCGCGTATCGGTACGCGCCGAGAAGCGCGAGCAAGTGGACTGGGACAAGTTCGCCTGGGCGCTCATCCAACACGTCCGCCTGCAACAGCAGGCCAACAGGCCCGGGCAAAACCGAAAATGAGCCGGGCTAACCTCGCCTGGTTTCGCCTGCGCTTTCCGCGCGAGCTGGACGAGTCGGCTGCCATTGCCGCCCTCTCAGCCTGCGCCGGTCTGCCGCACCCCTCCCGCCTGATCTTCTGCCTGTCGGCTACCGAGGCCGGAATCGAGCATCGGCTGGCCGTCACCAAGGGGGCCGTGGAAACCGTCAGCGGCAGCCTACGGGCCGCCATACCCAGCCTGCACCTGGACACGATCAACCCACCGCTACGCGCTTACACCCGCCGCGAGCTGTGGCAGCTCATCCCGGCCACCGCTGCTATCCGGGTCGATTCACTTGCCGCCATCGTCGCCAGCTTGCTCGCGAGTCTCTATCCGCTGCATACCGACGAGCACGTCGAGCTGTGCTGGACGGCCCGTCCAGCGATGCGCCCTCGGGTCGATCTGACCGGCGAAGCACCACGACAGGGCCGCGCCCTGGCCCTGCGCCGCAAGCTGGCTAGTCCCGGCCTGGCCGTCCGTGGCGAGCTGCGCGCCGACGCCGCCACGTCTGCCCGCGCGACCCAACTCCTACGGCGCACTGGCTCCATCCTGCGCAGTCTGTCCACGCCGCATGGTCGCCTGATCGCGGACGCCTACTGGTATGGCCAATTGCTCTACCTGCTGGGCCTGCGTGGCCGCTTCTTGAGCGCCCCTGAACTGGCCGCCGTCATCGGCTGGCCGATTGACGCCCCCGATCTGCCCGGCCTTGAGCTGGGCGTCAGTCGCCGCCTGGTGCCGAGCGGAGTCCTGCCGACCACCGGCCGGACACTCGGCCTCTCCAACCTGGCCGGGATCACTCGGCCGGTAGCGATCACGCCCACCGCCAGTACGCGCGGCCTCTACATCCTCGGCCCCACGGGTACGGGCAAGACCAACCTCATCAAGCACTTGGTCAGTGACGATCTGCACGCCGGGCGCGGCCTGGCCGTCATTGAGACCAACGGCGATCTGGTCAAAGAGCTGTGCGACCTGATCCCGCCTGAGCGCGTCAATGACGTGGTGCTGCTCGATCCGACCGACCGCCGCTATGCCGTCGGCTTCAATCCGTTTGCCAACACCAGCGATCCGTCGCTGGTGGCCGATCACATAGGCGAGCTGTTTCAACGCCTCTGGTCAGCCTATTGGGGACCACGTACCGCCCAGCTGGCCCACATGGGACTGCTGACCCTTGCCCGACGCCCTGGCTCGACCCTGCTCGATCTGCCGCGCCTGTTCCTCGATGAGTCATTCCGCGCCTCAGTACTGGCCGACCTGGACGATCCCGTCGGCCTCGCGCCGGACTGGCACTGGTTCGCCCGCTTGCCGGAGCGGGAGCAGGCGACCGTCATCGCGCCCTTGCTGAACAAGGTGCGGCAGTTCACCGCCCGCGCCTCGATCCGCGCCATCGTCGGCCAGGCCAAGCCGATGATCTCCCTGCATCAGATCATGGCTGACAACAAGGTCTTGCTGGTGCATATCCCGAAGGGCCTGATCGGCCAAGAGACGGCCCAACTGCTGGGCTGCTTGGTACTGACTTCGCTCTGGCAAGCCACCGCGCAGCGTGCCGCCCTGGCTCCCGGCCAGCGCGCGCCCTTTGGCCTGTATGTCGATGAGGTGCAGGACTTCGCAGCTTCTCCTGTGCCCTGGGAAGAAAAGTTCGCCCAGGGTCGCAAGTACGGCCTGGCACTGACAGTCGCGCATCAGAACCTGGGACAACTCCCTCGCGAGCTGCGCGAAGTCGTGCTGGCGAACGCGCGCAGCAAGGCCGTCTTTGCCCTCAGCGCCAGCGATGCCAAAGCTCTTGAACCACTGTTCGCGCCGTCGCTGACCGCCGCCGACCTGCAAGCCCTCGACGCCTACTCGGTGGCGGCAATTGTGGCCCTGGATAACGGCAGCATCGCCCGGCCGGTGACGCTCACCACGCCGCCACCACCCATGCCCTGCGGCCCTGGCAGGCAAGCGGTGCGCGACGCCTCACGCCGCCATTATGCGCGGGCCAGTGCCGAGGTCGAGGCCGCCCTGCGCCGCCAGGTCGCCCGCGCGCGTCCACCGGCTGCGCCGGTTGGGCGCAAGCCACGGAGCAGCCGATGAGCCGGTCAATCGCTTGGTCAGTCGCGTCAATAACGAGGGGTCAAATCACCTGTGTCTATCGGCCGACACGGCCAAATCTGCACCTGACTGATTACCCCAAAGGGGGTGCTAAATGAGCGCCCGCTACGTCACGGCCAAGCACGTCCGGGCACTGGCCGACCGGCTGAGTGACCGTGACTGGTTGGTGCTCGAACGGGTGACAGCCCTGCGCTTCGTCAGCGGCTCGCAACTGACCCGTCTGTGCTTCGCGGACAGCGACGATCCGGCGGTCAACGCCCGAAGCGCCCGCCGGGCACTGCTGCGTCTCACGCGCCTGGCTGTGCTGGAACGTCTGCCGCGTTCGGTCGGTGGCGTCCGCGCCGGTTCGGCTGGCTTCGTCTACCGGCTGGGCCTCGGTGGACAGCGCCTGGCTGCCTCTCGGGGCCTGCTGCCCGCGCGGCAACGGCGGCGCTCGCTGATCCCTGGGACGTTGTTCCTAAGCCACACCCTGCAAATCGCTGAGCTACACACCCGGCTTATAGAGAGCGAGCGCTCCGGCCGCTGCGAGCTGCTCAAGCTGGACGGCGAGCCGTCATGTCACCGCATAAATGATGGCCTTGACGGCCAGCGTGTCTTGCTCAGACCGGACACCTACGTTCGGCTGGGGATCGGCCCCTATGAGGACAGCTACTTCATCGAGGTTGACCGGGGCACGGAGGGCAGCCGCGCCCTGACTGACCAGCTACGGCGCTATGTCGCCTACTACCAAACCGGCCGCGAACAGACCGAGCACGGCGTCTTTCCAAAGGTGCTTTGGCTGGCTGAAACGCCCGAGCGGGTGCGCGTCATCGCGGACTGCGTGGCAGCGCTGCCGAGTGAGTATCGAGCGCTGTTTGCGGTCGCGCAGTTCGACCACGCCTTGCGATTCATGCTTGAGCCAGTATGACGCCAATGATATAATGTGAAATTAACAACGCCCATATAACAGGGGTAGAAAGGACTCCCATATGCCACCAACCACCACCCACGCACCAACCAAAACTGACACCGAGACTGCCGCCCTGACGGCGCGAGCCTTCGCCTACTTGCGCGTCTCATCGGACGGCCAGGTCAAGACCGACTACAGCGACGAGGGCCTGTCCATCAACGCACAGCGCGAGGGCGTCCGCGACAAGGCCCTGGCTCTTGAGGCCGAGATTGTCGGCGAGTTCTCCGACCCCGGCAAGAGCGCCTATGTTGATCTGCACAAGCGCACCGGCTTTCTGGCCATGCTCGATGAGTTGAAGCAGCGCAACCGCCACGCCAGCACGCGCGTGGACTACGTGATCGTGTGGGCGCTCAGCCGCTGGGCGCGCAACACCGTCGATCACTGGCAGACCCGCGCCATCATCCGCGAGGCTGGCGCGCGGCTTATCTCCATCAGCGAGCCGATGGCCGGTGAGGACAGCGCCGCCGCCTTCCTCTACGAGTCCATGATCGCCACTCATAACCAGTTCCAGTCCATGCAGACCGGCGAGAACGTCAAACGCGGACTCAAGCAGAAGGCCAGCGTCGGCGGCACCTACGGCCGCGCGCCGCTTGGCTACCTCAATGACGTGGACAACCTGCCGGACGGTCGCCGCGTGAGTATCGTCACCATCGACCCTGACCGTGGCCCATTCGTGACGCTGGCTTTCCAGCTCTACGCCAGCGGTGAATACTCGATCTCGCAGCTTGCCGCCGAGCTGAAACGCCTGGGCCTGCGCTCCAAGCCAGGCACCCGCTGGCCGTCAACCGCGCTTGGCACGTCCGTCTTGCAACGCCTGCTGCGCAACCGCTACTACACGGGCAAGGTCGTCTACAAGCGCGGCACGCCCGACGAGCAAACCTTCGACGGTCGCCACGATCCCCTGATAGACGAGGACACTTTCGAGGTCGTCCAGCGCCTGCTCGATGAAAAGCAGGTTGCCGGGGAACGACCGCAGAAGCACCGGCCCTATCTGCGTGGCTCGATCTTCTGCGGCGAGTGCGGCGCTCGGCTGGCTTATGGCATCAGCACCGGCCGCAACGGTCAGCGCTACCCGTACTTCTTCTGTGTCGGGCGCGTCAACGGCTCGTCCTGCGCCATGCGAACCAACATCCGGCCAGCCCTGATTGAGCAGGCCATCCAACACCGCTACACCACGCGCCCCGTACAGCTCACCGCCGAGGACGTGCAAGCCCGCACCGAGGCCATCGAAGCCCTTGTCGGTGTCAGCCAACAAGCCCTGACCCGCGTCGAGCAGGCCAAGACTCAACTCATCCGCAGCATTGAAGCCCGCCAAGACTCCCTACTTGATATGCGTTTCGGCGAGCAGTCCATCTCGCCCGATCTGTTCAAGCGCCGCCAAGAGCAACTACAAACCGAACTCGACGCCGCGCACGAATCACTGGCCGAGAGTAAGCAGCGCTTGACGATCGAAGCCGATCAACTGCGCATGGCGCTAGAGCTGGCCGAGGACGTGGCGCGCGTCTACGCCGAAGGCAATGAGCAGACCAAGCGCGGCTACAACCAAGCGTTCTTCCGCAAGCTCCACGTCCTGCCGGAATGGGACGACGAGCAGGGTCAAACCGTCGTGCGAATCGTCCGCGCCGAGCTGACCGAGCCTTACGCCGCGCTACTGGCCGATGGCATGGTCGAGGGTGTGCTGGCCGAGGCTGAGGCCATCAAGAGCGACGCAAAAGCAGAGGACGGCCCTCATGGAAAGCCGTCCTCTGTTGGTGTTTCGTACTACGAACGTATGGCGGAGAGGGGGGGATTCGAACCCCCGAACGAGGTCAACCCTCGCTACGCGATTTCCAGTCGCGCCCATTCAACCGCTCTGGCACCTCTCCATGGGCTCGCTCGATGCAAGCGGTCCCTGAAGGCTACGACACGACCGGGCTTGCCGTTGGTAGGCTGCCGCGCATGCTCGCTCAAGGCCTTCTCGCCAGCGCCGCCGTCAGCAAGGACATCGGGCTGATCGTGACCTTCATCGGGATCGGGATCCTCGTCAACATCATCATCGTGTTGATCGCCGTGTTGATCATCGGCGAGCGCCGGCAGAACCGCGGAGAACGCTAGCCTCGGCGGGCCGCGAGCGCCGGCCCCCGATCGGGCTCAACGCCGCGAAACTCTCAGATCACGAACACCGGCGTGCCCACCGGGGTACGCGAGTACAGCGCGATCACGTCGGGGATGCGCATGCGCACACAGCCGTGCGAGGCGTCGTGGCCGATCGAGGAGTACTCGCTCGGGTCGATCCCGTGGATGCCGGCGCCGCCGTTGAAGGCCATGAAGCGCGCCTTCAGCGGGTCTTGCGGACCGGGCGGGATCGTCTTGCCCGCCAGCGCGCCCGCCCATGCCGAGTTGGGCACATACCAGGGCGGGTTGACCTGCTTCCACTGCACGTGGTAGAGCCCCGGCGACGTTTCCAAGCCCTGCATGCCGACGGCGATTTCGTAGGTGCTCGCCAGTTTCAGGTGGTCGTAGAAGAGCAGGCGGAAGCCGGCGCGATCGACCACGATGTAGGCCGGGTACTGGCTGGCCAGCATGCTGGTGGTCACCCTCGGATGGCGCACGAGCGTGGGCACCGACAGCGTGCGCGCGGCGGCCGGCGTGGTCAGAGCGTGGATAACGCGCGCCGTCAGTCGCTTCTGCTCGACGGCCAGCCCATTGCGCTGTGCAACCTGAGTCAGACCGGCGGCGGTGGGTTCGACGCTTGCGTTGCGCGGCTCCACGTTCACCGCCGAGCGCACTTCGTCGACGAAGTCGCTCACCGCGTGCCGCGAGTAGGACACGTGCAGCGGTACGTCCTTGTCGACTTTGCCGCCCAGGAGCCCGCGCCAGGTGCGCGCGAGGATCGATCCTTCGCGGCTTGCCGCAAGCGCGCTTGCGACAGTCGCCGCGACATCGACCGACAGTCCGGCCGCACGCGGCGAGAGCTCCCAGGTGTGCGAGCCGTCGCGGACCAGCACGGGCTGTTCCATCGCGGCGGCGACGCCGTGCTGCAAGCGCGCCGTGGCGGCCGCGGCGCTCAGACCGCCCACAGGGATGCCGTCCACCCGCACGCCGCTGGCCAGCTGGTTGCGGTGGGCGTGGTCGTAGGCGTACATGCCGAACACGAGCACGCCAAGGAGCCCAAGGACGATCGCGACGGCGATCAGCGGGGTGCGCGGCGCAACTCTGCTCATCGGTGCTTCTTCACCATAGGCAGGCCCACACCTGCGCTCAAGTCCTGCAAAGCCCGCTGCCGCCATGCAAACGGCAAGCGCGGCGCACCCTCGCGGTGAGCCTCAGCCGCTGAGGCTCGCGGTGAGGATCGCATCCTGTGTAGTGCCCGAGGAGTCGCGCCCGCCGGCCAGCACGACCTTGCCGCCGAGCGTGACCGCAGCGAGGTCCGAGAGCGCGCGCGGGAGCAGGCCGACCTCGCGCACCACGCCATTGGGCCAGATTTCCAGGATGCGCCGGGTCTGGCCGTCGGCGGAGGCCGAGCGCCCGCCGAAGACGTACATGCTGTCGCCTACTACCGCAGCCGCCGCATGGGTGAGCGGCGCCGGCAGCGTGCCGATGCGCGCGAGACGGTTTTCTCGCGGATAGAAGCCGTAGACGTCTCTACCGGCGGCTTCACCGCTGGTGCCGCCTGCTATGTAGAGCGCCCCGTTCAGCGCCGCCACGGCCGCGTAGCGCAGCGGCTTTGGCAGCGTCGCCACGACACGCGCCGACTGGCCCGGGCGCCAGGCGAGGATCGTCCGAAGCGGCGTCTGACCGGTGTAGCCACCGACGATGTAGACCGTTTCGCCGATCACGGCGCTTGCGACGTCCGAGCCGGCGGTGGGCAGGTTGCCGGCCGGCGCCGTGGCGCCCGAGGGCGACACGCGCGTGATCGCCGAGAACGATTCGATCACGCCGCCGCCGAACAGGTAGGCCGCGCCGCCGAGGAAGCTTGCGGTTGCGTCGTGCAGCGCGCTCGGCAGACTGCCGATGCGCGTGGCCCCGGTGGCGGAGGCGTTCAGGATGTCAGCCACCGACGCTTCGCTCGAGTCGATCCCGCCCAGCAGGAGAAAGCTCGTGCTGGAGATCGCCGCCGCCGCCGCGTCCTGGACGGGCGCGGGCAGCGTGCCGGTCTGGACGATCGCCACGTGTGGCGCACGCGCCGGTCGCGCGATTTCTTTGGCCGCTGGGCCGGTCGAAACGGACACCGGACGGGTCGAGGCGGCGGGGCTGTTCGAGCCGCCACCACAGGCAGCCAGCAGCGCGGTCAAGCCAAGCGTCAGCAGCCCCGCCGAGCCGAGCATCGCCGGTGACCTCGAGCCGAGCATCGCCGGTGACTTCGCACCAGGCATCGGCGGCGAGACGACAGACCGCCTCATGGATGCACCACCGCCGCGTAATCAGGGCCCCCGTTTGGGCCGGCCGGGATGAAGTCCATGCCGTCGGGTATGTGCAGGTAGCCGGGCGCCGTGCCGGGGGTGTCGGTGTGGCCGTACTGCCACACGATCCGGTTGGTGCGCGGGTCGATCTCGACGACGCGGTCGCGGAAGTCGTCGTTGACGACGATGTCGCCGTTGGGCAGCGCCATCGCCAGCGACGGGTGGTCGAGCCGGCCGCGACCTTCGGAAGGCCCGTAGCGCCAGAGCACGTTGCCGTGGCGATCGACGATCAGCACATGACCAGGCGAGGCGTAGTCGGCCAGCAGGATCCTGCCGCCCGGCAGCGGCTGCGGGTCCGAGGGGTAGCTGACGGGGACCTGCGTGGCGAACACGAGCTTGCCGCTCGGCGAGATTTCATCGATCCAGGAGCCGTTGATCTCGCTCAGCAGGGTGCCGCCGTTCGGCAGCGGCGTGTCGCCGTTGACGGCGTCCAGGTAGCGCGGCGGTTCGTGGCGGCAGACGCCGGGAGTGCCGTACTGGCGGACGATCTGGTGCGCGCGCACGAAGACGATGCGACAGCCATAGGCGTCGGCGACGGTGAACGTGCCGCCGGGCAGCATGTAGGCGTCGTCGGGCGTGTGCACGTGAGTGGCGTCTGAGCCCGCAACGCCCGGGTGACCGAAGATGACGTGCACCGAGCGATTCGTCAGCGAGACTTCGACGATGTCGTTGTTGTCCTCCTCGTTGGCGATCAGCGCCTTGCCGCCGGGCTCGACGAACGTGTCGTCGTTGTAGAAGAGATGCCGTCCGGCCGCGCGGTCGGCGGCCGAGGGGTATTCGTAGACGATCCGGCGATTCGGGTCGACGACCAGAATGCGGTTGTTGCCGCGATCGGCGATCAGCAGATAGCCGGGCATGCCCTTGCGCCAGGAGGCCGCCAGGTAGGCGGCGGCCGTGCCCGGCTGGGCGCCGACTACGTTGCTCGGCGCCCACAGCGCGGCAAGGCCGCCGAAGGCCAAAGGCGCCAGATGACCGCCGGAGACCACAGGAATCTGGGTCCTGCTCGCCAACGTCGCGGCGGCGCGGGCGTATCCCGAAAGCGGAGCCTTCGACGAAGAGGAGGCCTCCGATCGCCCAGGCGCAGTATTGACCTTTTCGTCCTCGGCGCCGGCTACGGCGATCACGGCTATCAACGCGACGAGCAGCGCCACCGGGATCGTCAGCAGTTGGCGCCGGCGCGAGCGGGCCTGTCGCGCCGCCAGACGACGGCGCTTTCGCTCGCGTGTGCCCAACCGCGAGCCGGGGATGTCTTGGCGATCGTCGTCCATGGTGCTTGGCCGGCCGCGCACAACCCTCGCGACGGCGGCTAAACGGAGTCGTAAGCCGACGTGAGATTTCCCTTACGGCGCCGCCGCCAATCGCGACCCTATCGAGAGCCGCCTGCCGCGATCGGCGTCCTCGCGTAATCTTGCCCGCGTGAAGGCGGTGCAGATCAGCGAGCTGACGGGCCCCGACGCGCTTGCGCTCGTCGACGTGCCCGAGCCTCCGGCCACACACATGCTCACCCCCGGCGAGGGGGTGCTGATCGACGTGAAGGCTGCGGGCGTGTCCTTCCCGGACGTGCTGCAGACGCGCGGGCTCTACCAGCTCAAACCCGACCTGCCGTTCGTCCCGGGCTCAGAGGTCGCGGGCACGGTCATCTCCGCACCCGCCGACAGCGAGCTGAGCGAGGGGCAGCGCGTGATGGCCTTCACCGTGCTCGGCGGCATGGCCGAGCGCGCCGTCGCACCCGCCTACCTGACCTTCGCGCTGAACGACTCCCTCTCCTTCGAGCAGGGGGCCTCGGTGATCCTCAACTACCACACGGTCTACTTCGCGCTGAAGCTGCGCGGCCGCCTGCAGGCCGGCGAGAGCGTGCTCGTGCACGGGGCGGGCGGCGGCGTCGGCAGCGCCGCGCTGCAGGTCGCCAAGGCGCTCGGCGCCAGCACGATCGCGGTCGTCTCAAATGACGAGAAGGAGCGCGTCGCGCGCGAGGCCGGCGCCGATCATGTCGTGCGCTCCGACGGCCATTGGCGCGAGCAGGTCTCAGAGCTGAGCGGCGGCGGCGTGGACGTCGTGCTCGACCCCGTCGGCGGCGATCGCTTCACCGACAGCCTGCGCTCGCTGAAAGAGGGCGGCCGCGCGCTCGTGGTCGGCTTCACCGGCGGCTCGATCCCGGAGGTGAAGGTCAACCGGCTGCTGCTGCGCAACATCGAGGTGGTCGGCGCCGGCTGGGGCGCATACGTGATGGGTTCGCCCGAGCGCAACGCGGCGATCGGCGAGGCAATCGCCCAGATGATCGACGCGGGGCAGATAAAGCCGATAGTTGGAGCGTGCTTTGCGCTCGATCAGGCCGCTGAGGCGTTCCGTCTCATCGACGAGCGTCGTGCGCTCGGCAAGGTCGTGCTGAGCGTCGATTGAGCGCCTCCGGCACGCGTCCCGCAGTTGGGGCGGCGAGGCGCTCCCGCTGTTTGATCGCCGTGTTCGCGCCCCGATGGCGCCACCCAGCTACGGCGTGACGATCGCAAACGACGGGTCGCCGTCGTCGAGCAGCCCGAGCAACTCGCCGAGCTTGGCGCCGTCGCCATCGATGGCGATCTGGCCGCTTGCGAACAGCTGAGCGCCGTCCCCGTCGCCGAGCAGGATCGAATCGAAGGCGCTACGCGTGAGCGTCACCGTCGCCTGTATGTCATCCGCGAGCGCCGGACGCGCCGACAGCGCGCCGTCCTGAACGCGCACCGTCCAGCTCTCCCCCACGTCGGTGAACTCCCAACCGATCGCGATCTGCGCATCCCACGCGCGCGGGCCGTCCAGGCGCGTGCCCATCGCCTCCCACAGCTGTTCGATCGACAGTGCTCGCGCCACATCGGCGCTTGCCACCCGCTGCCCTGCCGGCGCGGGCGGTGGGCCGTTTCGCAGCTCATGAGCACCGACCAAATACAGGTTGCGCCACACGGCGCTCTCCGACTGGTAGCCAAGCTGCTCGAGTGCCTGCGCGTTGAGCTCGCGCGCCTGGGCGCTGAGGTCACCCTCGTCGGCGCCGCTCCGCTTCCCCTCCTTCGGCTCGGCGCCGCTCGGTTCCGCATCCTTCGACTCGGCACTCTCGGACCCGACGAACACCGCGTGCGCCGACAGCTCCGCCGCCCAGCGGTAGTCGCCCTCCTCGATCGCCTCGCGCACGCGCGCGAGCGCCGGCCCGATCCCGCCGGCGAGCTGCACGTAGCGCTTTGCCAGCTCGACCGTCGGGTGCGGATCGAGGTGCGAGGGGTTGCCGTCAAAGAAGCCGAGATAGCGCTGGTAGACGGCGCGCACGTTGTGCGAGACCGTGCCGTAATAGCCGCGGCACCACCAGCTGCGCTCAAGGCTCGGCGGCAGCCTGACCTCCGCAGCGATCTCGGTCGGGGTCAGACCCCTGTTTGCCAGGCGCAATGTCTGATCGTGCAGGTAGCGGTACATGTCGCGGTGCTGGGCCAGGTAGGCGAGCAGACGCTCTTTGCCCCATCGGGGCCAGTGGTGCTGGGCGAACATCGCATCTGAGCGATCTCCAAACAGATCGATCGCCTCCCCCAGGTACTTGGACCAGGCGAGCGCGTCTCTGACCAGCGCGCCCCGGGGGGTGAGGATGTTGTGCATGCAGTGCACGGCGTTCTCGGCGACACAAAGCACGCGCGCAGCCGGCAGATGAAAATTCAGCTCCGCCGGAGCCTCGCTGTCGGGTACGAGTTGGAAGACAAACGGCACGCCGTCCAAATCCTCTTCCTGACCGGTCCGTGACACCTCATGGGTCGGTGCGATCAACGTGATGCTGCCGGTCGAAGTGCTCTTGCCGATGCCGGCGTCGACCTGCCCGTGCGGCGAGCGCTGCAGCGCGGGCGCGAACATGTAGGAAGCGCGCCTGGCCATCGCCGTGCCGGCCAGCACGTTCTCGCTGACGGCGTTCTCCAGAAAGCCGGCCGGCGCCCAGATCGGCACCTCGCCGCTTGAGACCTGCTCCGCCGAGACGACCCCCTTGACCCCGCCGAAGTGATCGACGTGCGAGTGCGTGTAGACGACGGCGCTGACCGGGCGCTCGCCGCGATGGTTGCGGTAGAGCGCGAGCGCCGCGGCCGCGCACTCGGTGGAGATCAGCGGGTCGATCACGATCACCCCGCGCTCGCCCTCCACGAACGTGACGTTTGAGAGGTCATAGCCGCGCACCTGATAGACGCCCGGCACCACCTCGTAGAGCCCGTGCATGTTGTTGAGCTGCGCCAGCCGCCAAAGGCTCGGATGCACCGTCTCGGGCGAGGGATCCTCGGGATCGACGAAGCCGTAGGAGTCCATGTCCCAGACGGTGCGTCCGCGCTCGTCTGAGATCAGCAGGCTGTCGGTGGTGGCGATCAGCCCCCGCGCCGCGTCGGTGAAGTCCTCGCGATCGCCAAACGGCAGCTCGCGCAGCGCCTGCTCGTGCACAGCGCGCGTGTGCTGGCTGGCGGAGTGAGGGCGATCTTCCTTGCCGGCGGTGGACATGACCGGCGACTATGCCAGAAGCTAGCAACGAAGCGGTAGAGACATTCCCAGCACCATCGTTCAAGCGCGGAACTTGGATCTCTTATGACCTTGTGCCAGCCGCCGGATAACCGGGTAGCATGCCTTGAGTTGGACCCAACCTGAGGAGGCTGCGAGCCATGTCGTTTAGGTGCCGTCTATCTGAGTTCGGGTCGACGTTTGCCACACGCCCCCGCGGCCTTGAGCTTCGGGAAGACTTGATCCGGCGTGCCGACCAGGAGGCCAGCGTGACGATCGACCTGGAGAATGTCCTTAGCGTCAGCTACTCGTTCGCGGACGAATTCGTGGCTGGCCTTGTTCAGGAGAGCGCGAATGGCAACGTCCCGTTTGAGGTCGAGATCGTCGGAGCTTCGCCAGAGGTGGAGCGAGTGGTCAGGCGTGCAATCGACCTTCGACAGTCCCTGCCCACGGACATCGGCAAGACAGCGGCCTGAACTGGCCGCGGACACCGACTCGATGTCCTGATGCTACCGCGGTAGCATCAGCGTCGTGGCGAAAAAGCGATCCATCTCCCTTGACGAGGGCGTACCGCGCGAAGCGGAGGCGCGGTTGCCCGGATCGGGAGGGCGCCTCTCCGCGTTCGTCAACGCGGCCGTTCTGCACGAGCTGCGGGTAACGCGCGGTCGCGAGTTGCTGGCCGACGACGAGCGCCAGTTCGGCGCGATACCGGCATCCGTCCGCGCTCAGGTCGCCGCCGAGTGGCCGGCCTGACCCTCGACGCGGGCGCCCTGATCGCCTACGAGCGCGGCCAGGCTCGCATCCGCGAGATCCGCAGCCGCGACATCGGACCGAGACGACATGAGGGCGTTGCTCGGTCCAGGCATCCCCGTGCTTCGAGTGTGACGAAACTTCAGGACTCGCTCAAGGCAGCCAGAACGAGATCGTCGTGCTCGCCAGGCTTGACCTTGCGCAGCACCTCGGCCACCGTTCCGTCGGGACCGATCACGAACGTGGTGCGCTCGTTGCCCATGTACTTGCGCCCGTACATCGACTTCTCGACCCACACTCCGTAGGCCTCGGCGACGGCGTGATCCTCGTCGGCCAGCAGCGGGAAGTCGAGTGTGTACTTCTCGGCGAACCGCTTCAGCTTGGCGACCGGGTCTGGGGAGAGACCAAGCACCACCGCGCCCGCTCGCTTGTAGTCCGAGCGGTGGTCTCGCACCCCGCAGGCCTGGGTGGTGCAGCCTGGGGTGTCGGCCTTGGGGTAAAAAAACAATATAACGGTCGCGCCTCGAAAATCCGAGAGCTTCGTCGGCTTGTCCTCCTGGTTGGGCAGCTCGAAATCTGGAGCCGTTTGACCTACCTCGACCATGCCTTGCAATCTTATGCCGTTGGCAATTCGAGAACGTTGGCCCGCATGTCAGCGGATCGATCTGGCGTTGTTCGGTGGAGCCTGCCAACCGCCGTGCTCGCTTGTGATGGCGTTGGTCGCGACCAGTCTGCGTATGAGGCGGATCGCGTAGTTCGGAGGCACCTGCATCTCTTCTGCGATCTGACTGCTCGTTATGCCGGGATGCGTCTCGACCAGACCTAACACTCGTTCGAGCCCGCCCGCTCGCTTGGGTACGGGTAGGCCGTCGAGCAGCGTTCCCGGATCGACCTGAAGGCTCTCTGCGAGTCGCATGAGCGTGAACAGTCCCGGAGCTGCGTGGCCGTGCTCCATCTTCGAGATGGTCCCTCGCTGCATGTAGACGACCGCGTCGAGCTGTTCTTGGGTGAGCCCTGCGCGTTCGCGTACCTCGCGGAGGCGGACGGCGAACGCCTGGAGCGTCTGGTCGTGCTCTGCGTGATCCTGCGGCGTCAGCCATCCCGCGCGTCGCGCGCACATCCCGCTTCAGCCACTCAGTCCGGCTGAGAGCCGGCGCGTGTCATCGCGTCGCCTCGTCGTCGCGGCGGTACCCAAGCCTCGCCGATATCTGGTCCGCCGTGGATGTCAGATGCGGGCCAAGCGCGTCGCACATCTCCTCGACGGAGATCATGCTGACGTGGGCAGCCAAGCTGATCGCCGCGACAACGTCGCGACTGCCGTCGCGGACACCGGTGGCGATAGCGATCAGTCCGTCGTACTGCTCCTCGTCGCTGACCGCCAACCCCTGTTCGCCGACGTGCTCAATCTCTGCTCGTAGAGCCTTCTTGGTCGTGATCGTGTTCGCTGTGCGGCGCTTGAGATCGATCTCATAGATGATCTCGTCCTGTGCTGACCCGGGCAGGTTCGCGAGAAGCACCTTCCCGAGCGCCGTGCAGTACGCCGGCGAGCGTGAA
Source organism: Solirubrobacteraceae bacterium (assembly GCA_050696495.1). GTDB lineage: Bacteria > Actinomycetota > Thermoleophilia > Solirubrobacterales > Solirubrobacteraceae > Palsa-744. Next base: position 6,872 of record JBOGXY010000061.1, on the reverse strand, counting down.
CCGATTCGGACTTTGTGTTCGATCTTGTGCCGGCCGCGCTTGAAACTTCGAGCGCGCCCAAGGTAGACGATCTCCGCGCCGTCGAGTATCGCCAAGCTCGCCGTATAACCGGTCCGCCTACATAGATCGGCCAGATACGACTCTGCCTGCTCGCCAAGCTCGGAGGAGCTGAGCGCCGACATCCCCAGATTGGTCACCCGCAAGCCGAGACGGTAGCGACGACTGGCAGTCTGCTCCAGATATCCGAGCGCGGTCAGCGTGATGATGTAGCGGTGAGCCGTCGAGCGGCTCATCCCCAGTGGATCGGCAATTTCGGCGACTCCCTGCACCTGGCGTGTCGGCGTGAACGTCTCGAGGATCGCGAGCCCGCGAACTACCGACTGCGAGTAGCGGGTATCGTCAAGCTCCATCGGAAGCCAGTGCTCTTCGGTCGGCCGTTTCCCCCGATAGCTCGGAGTCACAAGGCGAATCCTCCAACCCGGATCAAGTCCGGGAAGAGATCGTCCAACGTGAGCGAGCAGTCGGGCACGATGCCTGGCTCTTCCAACATCCGTGCCATCCGCAGTAATACGTCCGGTCCCCCGAGCTTCAGGCGCAGCGAGCGGCGCTCAGAAAGACAGGGAGCAGGCGAGGACCCGAGCAGGCGGGTGTCAGGATCATCGGCGGGTACAGGCATCGTTGAGTAGGCACGCTCTCACTGTCCGCGCCGCCGCGCTAGTCCAAAGTCGAATGGTCTATTACGAACTAGTTGCGATCGAGGCGCTCGACAGGAGCCGCGAAATCTGCCGCTTCGCGTGAATAACCACAGCGGCCGGCTTTGCGCTGTCCCCCAGCGCGCGCAGCACTTTCGACCTAGCCACACGAGACAGCGAATCGCTCTCTCTGATACTGGATAGGTAGAAGCCTCCCATCGCTGAGAGGATCAAGCCGTGGTGCTTTTCTTCGAGCAGGCCGACATGCTGTGCCGCGCGTAAAGCGAGCATCTCCAGCCGCGCTGCGACTTCGTTCTCAGAACGGTAATTGTCGATCAGGGACGGCTGTCCCGCGTCGAGATCCTCTTGCCTGTCGAGCAGACTGTCCAACAAAACGTGCAGAGCGCCGACCCAGGGGAAGTAGGCCCGCTCGACGGCGCTCACGCGAATGCTGTCAGCACCAGGACACGAGACAAGCGCTATCAGTGCGAACACCGTCAACGACGAGCCTGCGGCGGCCGCCATCTCCCACCGTGTCAATTGGAATCGCTCGCTCGCTTCGGTTGTAATCCAGGGATCGGAGCCGTCGGTTTTACCGCGATCGTGATTTGCTCGCTGATAGGACTCGATCCGCATGACCGCTCGACACAATGCCGCCCTCGCCACCGCGATCCGCGGAAGGCGTATCAGCTCTCCGCGGCAATGGTCAACCAGGCTGCGCAGATATCCGCCGTCCTCGCGGTACGGACCGTATGCGTAGTAGTCGCGATGGGCGAGGCGTTGATCGACCGCGACCGCAAGGCAACTGTGCAGCCGAGTCGTGCTGTCGGATCGGTTGGATTGCCACGGCTGCTCGGAGACCGCATCGACGTAGTCGTAGGCGGCTTGAAATGCCACCATCGCGCGGACTACCGCGCTTTGCTGTGCACGGGGCACGAAGGTCGCCATCGCGGCGGCTCCCTCCAGGTTGCCGCGCTCGGCACGCAGGGCATTTTCGGCAAGCGCCCGCAACACCGGATCTGGGATCGTCTGCGCGCGGCGCCGCCATGCTCCGATCTCGCGACAGGCAAGCGGGAACACGCTCGTCCAGTAGCGAACGGCAGCGGAGAGAAAGGCTCGGTCCATGCTCGCGTCGAATGCGCCTGTCGCGATGCCGGCTTCCAGGGAGTCAGGCCCGCGGATTACTCCTGCAGAGCCAGGCGCGCGGAGACTCGAGCGGCAAGAAGGCCGGGAAGCGCGATCACGATCAGGCTGACACCCGCAACGAGCGCGAAGTCGAGCAGCAGTTGTGAGACCCCCGGGGAGAAGGGCGCCTGGAAGCCGGTCGAGAGGACCAGCCATCTGGTCGCCAGCGAGTGTCCGAGTACGCCGAGTATCGCGCCGACCGTACATCCAACGCCGAGGACCACGGCGCTCTCCAGCAGCAGCGCTCGCCATAGCTGATTGCGGTCGTAGCCCTGCACTTTCAGCGAAGCGAGCTGGGGACGGCGACGCCAGATGGTCGCGGTCAACGCGGATGCGACCGCAAGTGCCGCGGCGATCAAGAGCAGGATCGATATCTCGCTGAGCGTCGAGACTGATTCGCGTGAGTTCGCCTTGTACAGCGATTCGCGTTCCCGGCGGGTCTGAACAGCAATACCGGGATGTGAGTCAAGCACCGACTGAACCGCGAGCCTGGCGGTGGCGGCGCTCGCCCCCGGCCTCAGGGTGACTTCGAGCGCCGACGGGTCGGCCGAGCCCCAGAAGCGCGCATAGTCGCGGCTGTTGAGAATGATCGCACCCGGCGGCCAGCCGGCATTGGTGATGATCGCGGCCACCCTCAGCCGGCGCGCTCCGGACGGCGACGGGAGTACGAAGGCGTCACCTACCCGCAGGTGACTTTCGCCGGCAAAGCCCGTCGAGATCGCCGCCCACCCTCCCTCGCGCAGACGAGCATTGGCGACAGCGAGCCGCCCGCTCAACAGCTGTCCGGGCGGCACCAGCACCCGATCGGCGGCGGGGCGTCCGACGATCCACATGCGGCGATCACCGACGTCCAGCAGTTGCCCGCGGTACGCGCGTACCGCGCTCACCTGCGGCAGTCGGCTGATGGTCGCCGGTAGTACGCCCGCATGGAAGCTGTTGGTCGTCAGGTCGTTGCCGCCGGTGGTGATCCACAGATCCGCCGTGCCGAGGTATTCGCTGAAATTGGTATCCAACCCAGCGATCAGGTCGCGCCGGGCGCCGGCGACGGCGACGCTGCCATACAGCGCCAGCGCCCCGACGGCCGCAAGGGCGATGACGGGCAGCCCGGCGGTGCGCAGCTCCCTCGCGGTCAATACGAGGGCGCTGCTTCGCACTCGCTCGCTCAACCACCGCAGCGCGCGGGCGACCGTTGCGAACAGGACCGGCATCACCAGCACCGCCGCGAAGGCAAGGACCACGCCGCCAACCAGCGAGAACCGCGGCCAGCGCACCGACACGACCGTCGAGACGACGATCAGCAGCAGGCCAAACATTCCCAGCCAAACCGCGAGAGCATTGCTGACGGTCGCGGCGGCGGTGTCGTCGGCGCTTCGCAGGAGCGCGTCGCGAGCGCGGTTCGCCCGCAGATCCGCAACGGGGAGCAGTGAGGCAAGCAGCGTCGCGAGCGTTCCGCATCCGACCGCAAGCACGACCAGCGAAGCTTTCACCGTCTGCTGGTGGCCGATGGGAAACGCGAAGGCGAGGTATACCGGCACGGTGTGAAACACCGCGCGGGAGGCCAGATAGCCGAGCAGCACACCGACGATCGACGCGCCGATACCGAGCGCGAGAGCATCGAACCCGAGGATCACCAGGACCTGGCGCCAGTCATAGCCCTGCATGCGCAGGTCAGCCACATACCGGCGGCGCTCGGGAACCGTCAGCAACATCGCGTTGAACGTAAAGAGAAAGCCGACCATGCCGCCGATCAGAGCGAACATCACGGTGGCCTGTCCGCTCGGCTTGGCGATCTGGCGCAGCAATGCCAGTTCGTCGTCGGCACGCGTGACGTTTAGACGCCCACGGGCCAGCACGCGCAACTCGCTTTCTACGAGCCCGTCCTTGCCGGGAGACGGCCTGACGAACACCTGCGTGACACGGCCCTCTCTGCCGGTCAGGCGTTGCGCCTCACCGATCAGCGCTACCAGGATCGGGCTTTCGCCGGCGGCGCCGAGCGTGCCGGCGCCCGCGACGGCGCTCACGCGCGCCCGATGCGCGAAGCCTCCGGCCAGCACCTCGACCGTCTGTTCGGGCCGAGCGCCGACGGCGCCGGCGATGATCGACGGCAGCGCCACGCCTTCGCCGACCAGCGATGGTCCGGCGCCGATGCGCTGCGGTATCGAACCGCCGAGCGTCACGAGCGTCGGTGTCACGCCGACCATCTGGACATGCACACGAGCGCGAGGGCCAACTACGGTCGCACTCTCCTGCAAGACGGCCGCGGCGCTTTGAACGCCCGGCAGGCGTCGCACCCGATCCGCAAGCCCTTGATCGAAGCCGGCGTTCGAGCGGGCGGCCAGCTCCAGGCGTGCCGAGCCGATCACGCCGTGGACGGTGTCTTCGGCTGCTCCGAGCAGGCTGGCGTTGGCGAGCAGCACGCCGAAAACGAGCCCAACGCCGACGGCGATGCCGGCACCGGCGAGCAGCTCCTGAGCCGTGTGCAGTCGCAAACGTCGCCGGTACAGATGCGCGAGCATACTCACCCGGATGCCAAAGATCGAGCGCAGCGAGTTTGCGTTCATAGCGACATCGCCGCCACAAGATCGGAGTCGACGCCGCTCTGCAGTCGCCCGTCTCGCAGGCTCAGCACGCGATCGACGAAAGCGAGCGCCTCGGGATCGTGCGTGACCAGCAGACCGGGGATCGAGCGCTCATGGCAAACATCGCGGAGCAGGCCAAGGATGTCGCGAGTACGCCGCGAGTCAAGATTGCCGGTCGGCTCATCGGCCAGGAGCAGGTGGGGATCGCCGGTCAAGGCCCTCGCGATCGCGACCCGCTGTCGCTCACCCATCGAGAGCTGAGCCGGCATCCGCTCGGCGCGCTCGCGCAGCCCGACCCGCTCGATCCAAGGCCGCGCCCGCTCTCGCGCCTCGCGCAATGTCAGGCCGTCGCCGATCAGCTTCGTCGTCGCGTTGTCCAGCGCGTTGGCGCCACCGGACAGATGAAACGCTTGGAAGACGAAGCCAACGTCCTTGCGGCGAAAGCGAGCGCTGTCGCGCTCGGAGAGCTTCGTAATGTCATTCCCATCGAAGACGACGGCGCCGGCGTCTGGACCCAGCAGGCCGGCGATCAGCAACAGCAACGTGGTCTTGCCTGAGCCGCTGGGGCCGTACAGCGCAACGAACTCGCCCGACTCGACGGTGAGCGACACGCCGTCGAGGACACGCACCGTCTCCTCGCCCAGCGAGTAGCTCTTTGCGACTTCGCGAAGCTCCAGCTTGCTCACGGTCGGGGCGGGACGATCGGAGCGCCGCCGGGAAACTCGACGATCGTTCCGCGCTCGTCGGTGGAGCACAGCTCACCGTCGCCGATCGACATGACGATCTCGGCCCCGTGCAGAGGCGTCATGTCCTCAGAAGCGACGACAAGCGTGGAGTTGCCTTCACGAGCCACCTTGCGCAACAGCGCATACAACGCCTCGCGCTCCACAAGACTCGGTACAAGCGCGGGCTCGTCCACCAACAGAGCGAGCGGCTCGCGAGCGACCGCCCGCGCGAGCGCGGTTCGCATACGCTCGGCCATCGACAGCGAATCGGTCATCGCGTCGGCGTGATCGGTCATGCCGACGCGATCCAACGCCAGCCGCGCCGCCCGCCGGGCCTGAGCAACTGAGGCTAGGCTGCTACCCAAGGACAGTGCGACGTAATCGACCACGCTTTCTCCAGCGCGCGGTCGCCAGTCCCTCGCGACCATCAGCCCGATGTCTTTGCCAAGCAGACGTTCACGCCGCGAAAGCGAAAGCGCAGCGAGGTCCTCACCGTCGAAGCTCACCTTCCCGGCGTCCGGGGACTCGACGCCCGCCATAAGTCGCAGCAGCGTCGACTTGCCAGATCGTCGCGAACCCCAGACGCCGATGAACACGCCGGGCTCGCACTCAAAAGACGCGTCGTCCAACACAACGACATCCTGCCCGCCGTCGCGATAGCGCTTACAGACGTTCTCGAAGGAAATCAGTGCTCGGGACACGGCACTCAATCCGGTCGTTGGGCGAGGTGTCCCTCGATCCGGCGGCGCGTGCGCCGGCACCATTCGACCTCGCTTCGAAGCTGCGAATCGACGGCATCGCGGGCGCAGTCGAGAACGATCCCGCTCCACGCGGGCACGTTCGTCGCAGGCTGCGTTAATCGAGCCAGTTTCAGGCAATGGCGCTCGTACTCGCGCAGAGACAGCAACAAGGGCCGAGCGTCCTCTTCGCGCGCGGTAACGACCTTAGCGCGTATCCCCTCGCGCATGGGCTCCTTGGGCGAGAGCGTTTCGATCCACAGAACCAGTGCGGGCGCCGTCAACGCCGTCGGATGAAAGAACACGCGCGAGCGCTTGTGTCCCGGCCGCCTCTCCTCGCGCGGTTCGAGCAACCCCCCTTCCGTGAGTTCATCGAGCAGGCGATAGACGTCCTTCTGTGCGATCTGCCATATCTCACCGAGGCGCTCGACGAGCCGGTTCGCCAGGTCGTACCCGTAACCGGGCCGCTCCAACACGAGTCCCAGCAGCACAGCTCGCACCGAGCCAGTCGGCCCGGCCATAAGGCCTCTCGGTAGAGGCTTGCCGCTGCTCGCGCTACCAGACATAGCGCGCGATCGACGGCGTTGTTATCGGATCGGTTGGTGTAATCATGCCCAAACTGCCGGAACTAGACCGAAGGAGCATACAGCGGTATTGCGCTGAAAACCACAATCCGACGAGTGTCCTTGCGCCGTTCGGATCCACGAACTCAAACAGCGGAGGGGGGGAGATTCGAACTCCCGAGACGGGGGTTGCCCGCCTAACGGTTTTCAAGACCGCCGCATTCAACCGCTCTGCCACCCCTCCGGGGTGTTGCGTTCTCAGATGCTAGAGGGAGCATCGGGAAGCGGTAGCGCAGAGCGGGTCGGCACTCGGCAAATGATCGATCGTGACGGCTGACTGTTGAGCGCCTTGCCCGGGATGCCGAACTGAAGAAGGTGCGCAGGTTTCGCC
>JBOGXY010000060.1:0-4232 GCA_050696495.1 Solirubrobacteraceae bacterium | reverse complement strand
CGCGCCTTCGCGACGACGGTCGCGGACACCACAAGCGTGGTCATCCATCCGCTGCGGCCACTACCTTCCCACCAGTCATATCCACCACCCTCTCACTCGTGGTGGACCGACAAACGGGGGCCGGCCAACCGCTTGCCGATTATGGTGGTGAGCGAATGCAGGCGTTCGTAACGGTCACATCACGCAACTGCTCGTAGCGATCGAGTTGGGCGCGAAGCTCGTCAGCCTCGCTTGCGATCGCATCACGCATAGCCTGATGGACGCGAGGATCTACGCCTGAAGTGGGGTGTCCACATCTACCGTCGGTGAGGTCTCTTTACCCGCTTCGCCCCGGCGAACGCCGGCCGCCCCGCCGCCTGTCCGCGCCGCGCCAGGATCTCGATCGCGGTTGGCTGAAGGCCCTTGTCGAGGGCGCGCGAAAGTGTCAGGGAGCGCTGCTTGCCCTTGGCTGAGAGCAGAACCTGCGCGCCGTCTATGAAGCGGACGGTCAACAGCTGTTCGGTGGCAAGGGCTGCCGGCTTCCACGCGATGCGCCAACCCCCGCGCGTGTGGCTGACCCTGATGTGCGAGGCCTGACCGGCCCGGATCGTGCCCGGCCTGTAGCGGCCGACCACGATGTCGGGCATCGCCAAGCCGTTGCGCGTTATGCGCGCGATGATCGTGCGCGGACGGCTGGATCCGAGAGCCGGCGTGAAATTGAGAGCACCGTTCGTCCCCTTGGCCTTGCCGATCGGCTGCGAGCCGCCGTCGACGCCCTCCAGGAAGCTAATAGAGAGGCCCGGCTGCTTGGAGACGCGGTATCTGAGGACTCTGCGGGCCCCGTGTCCGGCGACGCTCGCTTTGATCTTTGGAGTGGGCAGCGAGTGGGCGGTCTCGACCAGCTTCACCGCCGGGGAACCCGGCAGCGTCTGCAGCGTCCACTTGCCCGCGGCGCTGTTAGGCACCTCGATCAAGGTCTGGCCGGTCGCCGGTTGGCGTACCACCAGCGCGCCTTCGTCGGTGCTGATGCCGTCAAGCGAGGCCTCGATCTGCTTGCCACCCGGCCCGTTGAGAAGCACTTGCGGCGCGCCACCTTCGCCCTGCAGGCCGACGATCGCCATCTTCTGGCCGGCCGGCACGTCGAAGGAGGCGACGCGCGCGGCGCCTCTGTGCACGCGGGTAAAGCCCGCCCCAGGCGGCAACAGGCGCCACTGGCTGACATTGCAGTTGCTGAGCAGGATCTGAACGTGTGAGATCAGCTCCGGGTAGTTGTAGGTGCCGGCCGCCAGCAGCGCTTTGGGCAGGTCGTTGATCCCGGCGCCGACGTCGAAGCCGCCGATCGGCGTGTCCAGGTGCAGACAGACGCCGGTGCCGCCGACGAGGTGGGCGTGCTGGAGCCCGAGCGCGAGCGTCGCGTCTAGGCCGGCGTTGAAGCCGACGCTCGCGCACGCCTTGAACGGATCGGAGCCGACGCACTCCTTGATTTCGCCGTTGGCCGCCAGGTGCCCGTCGATCTGGAAGTCGATCTCGCCGGTGTTGGTGTTCAGGTAGGCGGTGCCGCCCTCGTCGCCGTCGACGCTCGCGAAGTTGGGGATCGCATAGTTGAAGTGCTCGACGTAGCTGAAGTGCCCATTGCTGTCGGCATGGAAGATCTTGCTCGGACCGAGGTCGGCGCAGAGAATCGAAGCCTCTCCCGTCGTGTCGAGCGTGAACGGGTTGCCGAAGACCAGGTCGGCCGTCCCGTGAATCCCGAGTGCTCCGCAGCCATTGTTGGTGACCGACGGCCCAACGGAAATCTGCGTGTCGCCGTGAACGTGGACCGGATTGACGCTCAAGCCGGCTTCCAGCCGCGTCAGGTAGAGCGGGCCGAACAGCGGGAAGCCGCCACCGATTTCCCCGAAATAGAGCAGGTCACCCTCCAGGAAGTTGCCTTTGTCGAAGAGCACATGGGCTCTGACGTTGCCGTCGATCAGGTCGTTCAGATCGATCGTGGCCTTACCCTCATAGCGGCTGGGCGAGGTGTAGTGAAACTCCAGTTCGCGCAGACGCGCGAGCCCGAGCTGGGCGAGGCTCGGGACCTTGATGTCGAGGTCTGTGATCTGCAGGCCGTGGACGTTGTCGAGCGACATCGTGGTGTCGCCGGTCAGATGGTGGTGCATCGAGTCTTCGAGGATCGGCAGCTCGACGTGGATCGCGGCCGTCGCCGATTCGGGACCGGTCAGGTTCACCTGGATGCGCCCGCTGAGCGGCAGCGACGGCAGCACCGGCAGCGGCAGCACGTTCTTTGGGATTTCAAAGGACCCCAGCTCGATTCCCAGGTCCTGCGGGCTGACGGAAACGTCCACCGGGCCGTGGATATTCGGCAGCTTGAAGGCGTTTTCCACGTCGGTGAGGCTCGGCACGCTGAGCGAGCCCAGACAGTCGGCGTTTCCCAGTTCGCCGTTCTGCACCCCACCGGCGATCTTTTCGGCGCAGCCCGCGGCGGCGCTGCCTTGCGAGTAGAGCTTGCTGTAGTCGGGCACGTGCAGGCTGATCGGCAGGCCGCCGACCCGGACCATCGCATCGGAGCTGATCAGATAGGCGGAGTCGGCCTTGGCGAAGCTCGAGGACTGCACCCCGGCGCGCGCGAGCACGATCTGGCCGCCTTTGACGGGATCGATCTCCACCCCGTCGATACCGACCGGCTGGTTTGAGTACCAGATCTGGTCGTAGCGGATGGCTGAGCCGCTGCTCGGGACACTCACCAAGGCCGCCCCGGCGCGAGTGTGCGCCCCAGCGGCGCCGGCGATGCCGATCAGCTCCTTCGCTTCGCTGAAGCCACCACATCCGCCGAGCGATCTCAGCGGGCTCACCTTCTCGTGATGGCACAGAATCGCGGCCTCCGCCGAATTCAGGTGGTGGGCGGCGTCGACTTCCTGCCAGCAGCCGAGACCGTCGATGATCCCGACTTTGACGTCGGCCGGCGGCGTGCCGTTGCAGCCTTCCGGCTGGGCGTCGTAGGTCGGCGCGAGCGTCTGAAGCGGATAGTTGCTCGCCGATTGTTTGAGCGAGCGTCCCGCACCGCTTGGCCCAGAGGCGGGCACGCACTCCATCGCGACGATCCCGAGCGCACCCAGTGTCGGCGACGCGATCGAGGCGCCATGCGCGGACAGTTTGGCGCCGGGTGCCGCTTTTAGGACCTTCAGCGGTCCCGCCGTCAGCGTCACCGGCACCGTCGCCGTTGATTTCAAGCCCAGGTTGCTCGTCACAGTCACTGTCGCGACGGTCGTGGCCGGACGGGTCGCCGTGACCTGCAGGGCCGGATCGAAAGCGGGACATTTCGTGCTTGCTTCGTTGCCTGGACCGATTTGGAACTGGTAGCCGGAGATGCTCTGGCCCGCCGCGACGCCGCTGCCAACGGCGTTCAAAATCAGCTTCTGGCCGATCTGCGCAGAGGGCGTCTGATCGAGCAGTTTCGCGGTCGGGCCGGGTGGCGTCTGGCCCGCACCGCCGCCACCTGAGCCGCCACCGGAACCACCACCCCCGCGACCGCCTTCTTTGCCCGGACCACCGCCTTCTTTGCCAGACCCAGGTTCGCCGGTGCCGATCAACACGTTGCCGGATTCGTCGCTCGCGACGCAGAGGGCATCGGTGGCGCACGACACAGCCTTCGTTTGAATGCCCTGATCTATCTTGTTCACGCTCCAACCGCCGGTGGCCGGTTCGGTTGAGGTGATCGCGTTGCCCTGGTCGTCCACCGCGACACACAGTGAACTGGAGGGACAGGAGACCCCGAACAGCGTGAAGCCTTCGTCCACGTGTTGAGTGCTCCAAGCCAGCGTCCCGCCGGTGGGGTTCGTCGACGTGGCGATGTTGCCGTTGTAGCCTCCCGCCACGCACAGCAGTTCGGTGGGGCAGGAGACGCCGAAGAGGCCCTGTTCGGTGATGCTTTCCGGCACACTCCATGCGCTGCTCCCGTTGTCGGGGTTCGACGAGGAGACGGCGCCACCGCCTGCGTCGAGGCCGAGACAGAGCGTGCTCGAAGCGCAGCCGACGGACAGGATCGCTTCCCCGTCCGTCAGGACCGTTCGATGCCAAGCCGCTTCTCCGCCGGTGGGATTGGTCGAGGTGAAGACGAATCCTCGAGTGTAACTGTTCAGGTCGTGGGTGCGGTGCTGCGGCTTTAGGGTGATGCGTTGGCTGGGAGCCAGGGGGTGCCGGTGGTGAGCGCGTCGAGGGCGTGGAGCGCGCCGATCCCGTTCTTGCGGGCGGTG
>JBOGXY010000059.1:0-2723 GCA_050696495.1 Solirubrobacteraceae bacterium | reverse complement strand
GCCGACCGACACGCTCCTCGCCTTCCTCGAAGCGCTCTGATTATGCCGACCCCGAACCGACGAAAACCGCCCTGAGCAGCCCCTTCTCAACAACATCGGCATAACGCCAACATCGGCATATTCGTGCGGGCGAGGTCGTTGCCGAGCACCGCGGCTTTGGATGCCTGCCTGCTCGAGCAGCTTGCGGAATGTGCGCTCGAAGGTCGTAGGCATGAGCCGTTCACCGCGCGAACCAAGGAAGAACGCCGGCCTCTCGGGATGGGGACAGTGGCGGTCGCGCAAGCGCGAATAGCGTCTGAGCGCCTCGATCGTGCTCTCGTGCAACGGCACCTCACGCCAGCGTCCGCGCTTGGCGGCATGAACACGCAGCACTCCTTCGCGAAGGTCAACATCGCCGCGGTCCATGCCGAGCGCTTCGCCGATCCGCAGGCCGGTTGAGCCAAGCAGCCCGATCACCGTCTCGATGCTTGCCGCCCGCAGCGGCGGCGTCAGCGTCCTGGCGGCGGACATCAGTGCCACGATCTCTCCCGGCGAGTAAATGTGCGGCGTCAAACGCCGCTGTCGCTGGGCGGGCAGTAGATCGTGTGAGGGAACCTCGCTGTCAGGGTCAATCACGGCGAGGTGCCGCGCGAAGCCGCGGACGATCGAGAGTCGCTGACGGCAGTGGTAGCGATGCGACTCACCGGGAAGGCTGGCCCATGTCAGCGCCAGCTCGCTGGTCAGGTGTGCGGCGTGCTGCTGCTCCAGGAAGCCGACGAAGTCCTCCAGCATCCGCCCGTCACCTGTGAGCTTGAACCCGAGCTGGCGGCGGATCGCCAGATAGTCATCAAGCGCTTGACGTAGAGGGCGTCTCATGCGACCACCCCCGGCCACGGCCGTGCCAGACTGCGCAGCGCCCGTCGATCGACCTTTGCGTAGATCGCGGTCGTCTGCAGCTGCTGATGGCGCAGCACATGCGCGACCTCCGAAAGCGAAGCACCCGCCCTGAGCATCCCCGTCGCGGCGGTGTGTCGCAACCGATGCGCGCAGACCGGCCCGACACCGGCACGAACGCACGCCCCATAAACGATCATGCTGATCGCTTCGCGGGAGAGCGGCCCGATCGGGGCGCGGACCCGCAGAAACAGCGCCCTCGATCCGCTGCTGCCGCGACGACGCAGATACTCGACAAGCGCTTGGCCGACATCGACCGGTAGCGGCAACCTGTCGTGGCGGGCGCCCTTGCCGGCGATCATGATCTCTCCGGCGCCCCAGTCGAGATCCTCCAGCTGCATACCGGCGACCTCGCCGGCGCGCAGCCCGAGCCGGCAGAGCAGCAGGATGATCGCGTAGTCGCGAGCGCCGAGCCTCTTCGGCCGATCGCAGCTGGCCAACAGCTTCTCCAGATCACAAGCCTCCAAATCCCGCGGCAACGACCGGTCCTTCAGCTCGGCGACCGCGGGCACCGCCCACCGCAGCGGCATCGGGGTCATGTCCGCGACGTGCAGATACCCGAGCACCGACCGCAACGCGCCCGCCAGATGCCGCGCCCCCTCGACGCTGCGTGCACGGCACTCGCCCGCCAGGAAAGCACTCACATCGGCTGCCTCCAGTCGCTCCAGGTCAAGACCCTGCGGCCGCTGCGCCAGCCTGGAGAGGAACAGGCTCACATCCGGCTCATAGCGAGCGAAGGTCTTCTCCGCCAGTCCCCGCTCGCGCAGCAGATAGCACCGGTACCCGGCAAGCAACTCCTCCACGGGACCCGGCGACTGCGGACGCGGCGACGCTACCGGCGCGGCGCCGACATCGCGCAGATACGCCAGCGCCACCCTCAGTCCACCCCAAACATGCGAGGAGCGACCAGCCTGCTGCTGCACGCGCGCGAACTCCGCGACGCGCTCGGCGGTCAACTCGCCCGCGCCAAGCCCCTCAGCATCGAGCCACGCACTCAGCCGCCTCAGCTGACCGAGCTTCTGGCTCACGGTTGCCGGTGCATAGCCGCGAGCGGCCAACCAATCCCGGTACCCCGGGGCCAACGACGCCAACGGCCCGTTGACCATCGGCATCCAAATCTTGCTGCCCATCGCTGCCTCCTGTCGATCTGAACAAACCGAAACCGGAAGCATCGCCGGGCAGCACGATTATGTTGAACGCCCTCCCAGCAATCACCTGCGATCAGAACGCAAAACGCGATGCGCCGACCACCCACTCAACATAATCGGACACGCAACATAAGGGTGGCAGACCAGCAAGGAGTCCTCCTACGTGGAGGCGTCGCGCGTGAAAGAGGGAACCGACTGGTACCTAACGCGCGGTGACCTCGGGACAGAAGGCACCGACATAGACCGCATCGAGCGGCTCGCGAACAAGATGAGCCAAAGCCGCGCACAGACCCCGTCGGTGCAGTACGAGAGCCTCGAAGACACGGGCATGCAACTCGACCCGGCGCTCCAGCTGCGCGAACTGGGCATCGAGACGGTCCAGGCCGAGATGGACAAAGAGCGCGATCTTGCGCAAGAACACGACCTGGGAGTAACAAGATGAAGCGGGCCTTCAAGGCAGAGACCACGATGACGGTCGCGTGGACGAAGCGCCAACCGGCGTGAGCGGACGCAGCTGGCCGGCCCCCGTTTGTCGGTCCACCACGAGTGAGAGGGTGGTGGATATGACTGGTGGGAAGGTAGTGGCCGCAGCGGATGGATGACCACGCTTGTGGTGTCCGCGACCGTCGTCGCGAAGGCGCG
>JBOGXY010000058.1:0-15007 GCA_050696495.1 Solirubrobacteraceae bacterium | reverse complement strand
GCTTTGAGATCAGATCCGCCAGCGCCGCGCCGCCGCCGGCCAGCGCGCCGCCGGCCAGCAAGCCGCCCTTGAGCAGCGTGCGGCGGTCGAACAGCGGCTGTCCCCGCTCACCATCGGGCGAGCCAGGCACAGGGGGGCTGTCGGGGTTCTCTGGCTCGGTCTCTACCATTCGTCCTTTGGTCACGCACAGCGCTCGCACGGCTTCCGGCGCGCTCTGAACGGTAGCTGGCTCGATGTTGTGCTGCGATGAGGGCTGTGTTGCAACACGTTTAGATCCGTGGCGCGCGGGTATGCGCCCTGGCGGCGTCGCGGGGCGTCGCTGGCTGGCGACGCCCACGGCGCCGCGCTAGGTTTGCCCGCGTCGCTGCTCGCTGAGCGGCGCGCCCTGCTCGTCTGTCGCCTGCGCGGGCGGCCACGGACCCAGCCAATCGTCGCGAGCTCCGTCCATAGTCAGCACTGTGCCGGAGAAGAAGTCGCCGGCGGGCGAGGCCAGATAGGCGACCAGCCACGCCCACTCCTGCTCTGTGCCCATCCTGCCCAGCGGGATCGTCTGGGCGATCCGCTCCACAATCGCCCGCGGGTACTTGGTCAGCAGCGTCTGCGTCTCGAACTGGCCGGCGGCCAGCGCCAGCAGGCGGATGCCATAGCGCGCCCACTCGACCGAGAGCGTTCGCATCAGATTCTCGACCGCCGCGCGAGCGGCGCCCGAATGCGCCATGCCGGGCATGCCGTTGTGCGGGGAGAGGGTGACGCTGAGCACCTTGCCACCACGACCCGAGGGGATCATCGCCTTGGTGGCCACCGCATGGGTCATCAGCCACGTTCCCTCGACGTTCAAGCGGATCACGGTGCGAAAGCCCTTGGGAGTGATCGACTCCGCCGGCGCCATGAACTGGCCGCCGGCGTTGTTGACCAGCAGATCGATCTGGCCGTGCTCGGCCAGCACGCCGTCCACAAGCGCGTCGACCTGCTGCTCCTCGCGGATATCGCAGACGATCGCCTGCACACGGCCGTGTGGATCGGCGGCCACCGTCTCGGCCAGCGGTTGCTCGCGCCGGCCGCAGATGATGACCTTCGCGCCGCAGCGAGCCAATTCGAGCGCGCTCTGGCGCCCCAGACCGCTGCCGCCACCGCTCAGGAGGGCAACTTGGCCCTCGAGCATCGTCGGCGAGAAGAGAAGCGAGTGCTGGTCGTTCGGCACGGGTAGATGTTTCATACACGCTTTGCGGAGCTTTCGGCCTGCCGGCGGGTTATTTGCCTGCGGGAAGGTCTCCGTAAGGGCGGCGTCGAACCAGGTCGAGCCCCCAAAAACAAAGGAAATGCGCTCTCTTGGCGCACCCAAACTAAATGATTGACAACGCAACTATTGTGGCCTATAATTCCGACTCCAAGCCTCGGATATAGAGAGTTCGCCATGCCAGACACCGTTACCAAGAGCACCCCCACACTGGACCTGAGCCCGGAGATCTTCATCCCGGAGTCGGTCGACCAGCTGCTCGCGCATTCGCGGCGCTATCCCCTGCTCACACCCGAACAGGAGATCGAGCTCGCCCAGAAGATCGAGCGCGGCGACCTGCAGGCTAAGGAAAAGATGATCAACTCCAACCTGCGCCTGGTCGCTTCCAACGCTCGCCGCTACCAGAACCAGGGGCTGCCGCTGGCAGACCTCGTTCAGGAGGGCATGCTCGGGCTGATCCGCGCGTCAGAGAAGTTCGACTGGCGTAAGGGGTTTCGCTTCTCCACATACGCCACCCTGTGGATCAGACAGGCGATCCAGCGCGGCCTCGAGAACTCCGGTCGCACGATCCGGCTGCCCGTTCATGTAGCCCAGCGCTCCCGCAAGGTCGGGCGCGTCGAGCGCGAGCTGTCCGTTCGCCTCGGCCGCGAGCCCACCCTTGAGGAGCTCGCAGAGGAGACAGGGCTTGAGATCGAGCAGGTCGAGGAGGTTCGCCACCAGCGCGCCGCCCTGGTCTCGCTCGACCAGCAGGTCGGCGACGACGGCGACACCGCTCTGGGCGACCTGCTGCCCTCTGACGCGGAGGCGCCGGAGGACACCGCCTGGGATAACGAGCGCGAGCGGATCGTGCATTCGGCGATCTCCAAGCTGCCCGACACCGAGCGCACCGTGCTCACGCTGCGCTTCGGCACCGGGCGTGAGGAGCCCCAGACGCTGACCGCGATCGGCAAGCGGCTGGGCTTCTCGGCCGAGCGTGCATCCCAGCTTGAGCAGCGGGCGCTGAAGAAGCTGGCCGAGTCGCCTGAGCTCGCGGCGCTGCGCGAGGCCGCTTAGCTCGCCGCGCCGTTAGGCGCGTAGAAGTTCTGCGCGGTAGGCGTCGCGCGCGGATGTTCTCGCGCGCGGCGCCGAAACCGCTACTTGACGACCAGCGTGCCTTCCATGCCGGCCTGCCTGTGGCCGGGCACAGAGCAGAAGAACTTGTAGGTGCCCGGTTTCAGGGTCAACGACAGCGTCTTTGAGCCACCCTGGAAGGTCGGAGTCGAGCCGACGACAGAGTCTGCGGAGGATTCGACCGTGACGTTATGGGAGAGCGGCGAGCTGTTGCTGAAGTCGATCGAGACCTTGCCGGCTTTCGCGCTCAGCGATTTGGTGCTGTAGGCCAGCTGGCCTTCGCTGTTGGCCGACAGGCTGAGCGCGCCCGAGGCTCCAGAGGATTGAGTTTCGCTGCTCGAGCTGGTGCCGGCCGTGCTCGCAGTCGTGGCGGGCGTCGACGCCGCGCTCGAGGCCGAGGAGCTCGTGCCTTTCGAGCCGCCACAGCCCGCCACCACGACAGCGCCCACCACAAGCCCAAGCGAGGCTATACGGCCTCGTGTCCACCACCTGCTCTGAAAAGCTGCTGGATCTGCGCTGTGCTGGCTCAAGGCAATCCTCCGTCGGTTGGGTTCACATCAAGGTAGGACACCCTCCGGTCCGAATCCTTCCAGCGCTCGATCACGCCGGGCGCCCGCATGGCGGCCGACGCTCATGCGAACATCTGGGACTACAGCGGACCAGAAGGAGGAATCATGGAGAAGAAGTCCCTGTGGGAGCGCACCGTCGAGCTGACGATTTCTCTCGGCGAACGGATACTCACCCCGATCGAGCGGTTCATCGGCAAACGCTCACTGGTCGGCGACGCCACCTTCTTCGATAACGAGCGCTTTCCCTGGATCGCCGAGATAGAGGCCAACTGGCTGACGATCCGCGAGGAGGCCGAGCGACTGCTGCAAGATCGCGAGGCGCTCGCCAACTTCCAGGACATCTCCAAGGACCAGATCGAGATCACCGACGACGATCGCTGGAAGACCTTCTTTCTCTACGGCTACGGCTTCGAAGCCAAACTAGGGGTGCGGATGTGCCCGAAGACGGCCGAGTTGATGCGCCAGGTGCCGGGGATGACGACGGCGATGTTCTCGATCCTCTCGCCGCGCAAGCACATCCTCGACCACCGCGGGCCCTACAAGGGGGTGTTGCGCTACCACCTCGGCCTGATCGTCCCCAAGGACGCCGAGCAGTGCCGCATCCGCGTCGGCGATGACATCCGACACTGGCAAGAGGGCAAGAGCCTGACATTCGACGACACGTTCAACCACGAGGTGTGGAACGACACCGACGAGACGCGCGTCGTCCTGTTCGTTGACGTGCTGCGCCCGCTCCCCTCTCCGTGGGATCAGATCAACCGGATGATCGTCAAGGCGATCGGCTGGTCTCCCTTCGTGCTGGACGCCAAGCGCAACCAGGAAGCTTGGGAAAAGCGGTTTCTGGAGCGATCAGACCGAGGAGACGTCCAGGCCGGTGCCTTGTAGCATTCTGTTCGCTTCGGCGTTCAAAATCGTGAACTCCCCGCTGACGATCAGCACGCCTAGCACGACCATCACGGCCCCGCCGACGCCGACGATCAACGGGAAATGGCGCTTGACGACCGCCAGCGCGCCGGTCATGCGGTCAAAAGCGACAGCGATCAGCAGGAACGGGATCGCCAGACCCGCCGAGTAGAAGGCGAGCAGCAGCGCGCCGTGCGCGGCCGAGTCAGACACCGCCGCCTGGGTTAGGATCGCGCCGAGCGTGATGCTCGTGCATGGCGTCCAGGCGATCGCGAAGGCGGCGCCGGCGATCATCGGGCCACCGCGTCCGGCCAGGCGCATCAGCGACTCCGAATGCCACTGGAAGTTCAGGGCGTCGACGAACGGGGTGGCGAGGAACAGCAGCCCCATCGCGATGATCAGCACGCCTCCCACGGTCCGTAGCGTGGCGATGTGATCGTTGAGCAGCGAGCCGAGCTGGGTGGCCGTCAAGCCGAGCATGATGAAGATCAGCGAGAAGCTGGCGATGAACAGCAGGCTCGGCACGAGCACTCGGCGCGCGCCGGCCTGCTGGATGTCCGCCGGGGCGACGCCGATCACAGTCGAGAGATAGCCGGGCACCAGCGGCAGCACGCACGGGGATAGAAACGACACGAGCCCGGCGGCGATCGCCAGCGGGATGCCCACACCGGTGGCGGTGTCCGAGGACTGCGAGACCGCGAATATCAGGACGCTGTGGCTCACGACTGTATGACCTCGCGCAGCTGCGCAACTTCCCGCTCCAGTCGCTCAACGCGCTCGCGCAGGCCACCGTCGATCGCGCCGACCGAGCCGTTGGGCTCGTTTGTCGAGCCGTGGGAGGCGCCGGCCACGCCGTGGGACGCACTGGGCGAGCCATGCGAGGAGTACGACGGGGCAGTGGGCGCCCCAGCCGCAGCTGCGGCGAACTGAGCCGGCTCATCGGCTGCGCCCTCACGATCGCTGAGCAGCTGCGCGTAACGCTCCTCCTTCTGCCCGGGCCGGCGCCCGAGCCGGCTCACCAGCTCGCGATCGATCAAGGCGCTGAGCGTCGCGTGCACCTCGGCCAGGTCGGCGAACGGGTGCATGCGCTCGCCGCGCTGCTTGAGCTCACCCGGGGTCTGCGGGCCGCGCAACATCAGCACGCAGATCACCGCCTGCTCGGCGCTTGACATCGGCAGCGCTTCGGCCAGCAGATGCCGATACTTGGCCGCCCTGCCGGCGCCCGCAAGGCGCGTAAATCCCCGTCGCTCCAGGCGGTGCAGGGCGTCGCGGATCGTCGCCTCGTCGTACTGCACGACCGGCTCGCGATTGGTGCTCTGGTTGCAGGCCAATCGCAGCGAGTTCAGCGACAGCGGGTAGTGGTCGGGAGTCGTTCGCTGCTTCTCCAGCAGGCATCCCAGGACGCGGATCTCAGCGCTTGTCAGGTCCATCAAACTCAATCCTACGATCCTTGGCGACGGTTGGCTGCAAACAGGGGCCTTGGAGTCCCAATCGATGGGGACTCTAAGATCGAGCCGTGAGCGACCAACCCCAGGATGCAGCCGCAGCGCATGTGTCGATGCGCCGTATCGGATCGCTGTTCGGGCCCTACCGCCTGCGCCTGAGCGGACTGCTCACTCTGATCTTCATCGCGGCCGGGCTTGGCGTGATCAGTCCCTTCCTGCTGCGCGAAGTGATCGACAAGGCGATCCCCGAGCACAATGTCGCGCTGCTCTCCGCGCTGGTAGGCGGCATGATCGCGCTGTCGATCCTCGGCGGCGTGATCGGCGTGGCGCAGACCTGGATCTCAAACCAGGTCGGCCAGCGCGTGATGCACGACCTGCGCGCCGCCGTCTACGCGCATCTGCAGCGCATGTCGCTGGCCTTCTTCACGCACACGCGCACGGGCGAGGTGCAGTCGCGGATCGCCAACGACATCGGCGGCATCGACAGCGTCGTGACATCGACAGCGACCTCGATCGTCCAGAACGTCACGACGGTCGTTGCCGTGATCGTGGCGATGATCCTGCTCGACTGGCGACTGGCCGCCTTCTCGCTGATCCTGCTGCCGTTCTTCGTCTGGCTCACCCGCCGCGTCGGCGAGGAGCGCAGGCGCATCCAGTCGGTGCGCCAAGGACGGCTGGCGGACATGTCCACGCTCGTGGAGGAGTCCCTGTCGGTGTCGGGCATCCTGCTCGGCAAGACGATGGGCCGCTCCTCCGAGCTGGTGAAGCGTTTCAGCGACGAGTCAGGCGAACTGGCAGACCTGGAGGTCCGCGCACGGATGGCCGGCCGCTGGCGGATGGCCTCGGTGCAGATGAGCTTCGCGATCATGCCCGCTGCCGTCTACTGGTTCGCGGGCTATTCGATCGCGCACGGCAGCGCCACCATCTCGATCGGCACCGTGATCGCCTTCACCACGCTGCAGACGCGGGTGCTGTTCCCGATCCAGTCGCTGCTGTCGGTCGGGCTCGAAGTGCAGACCTCGTTGGCACTGTTCGGGCGCATCTTCGAGTACCTCGACCTGCCGGTGGACATCGAGGAGCGCGCCGACGCACAGACCCTCAGCGGTGTGCGCGGTGACGTGCGCATGCAGGACGTGTGGTTCACCTATGCGCCGGAGCAGGAGCAACGCTGGACGCTGCGCGAAGTCTCGGCGGAGATCCCCGCCGGCACCCGCACCGCGCTGGTGGGCGAGACCGGCTCGGGCAAGACGACGCTTGCCTATCTGGTGGCGCGGCTGTACGAGCCCCAGCGCGGGAGCGTGCAGATCGATGGGGTCGACATCCGCGACATGACGCTCTCCTCGCTGGCGGCCACCGTCGGGCTGGTCTCCCAAGAGACCTACCTTTTCCATGCCTCGATCCGCGAGAACCTGCGCTTTGCCTGCCCGCAGGCAAGCGATGAGCAGATCGAAGACGCGGCGCGCGCCGCCCAGATTCACGACCTGATCTCCTCCCTGCCGGACAGCTACGACACGCCCGTGGGCGAGCGCGGCTATCGCTTCTCCGGCGGTGAGAAGCAGCGAATGGCGATTGCGCGCACCGTGTTGCGCAACCCGCCCGTGCTGATCCTCGATGAGGCGACATCGGCGCTCGACACCGAAACCGAGCGAGCGGTGCAGCGAGCGCTCGACGACCTCTCGCGAGGCCGCACGACGATCGCGATCGCCCACCGTCTCTCCACGATCCGCGACGCCGACCAGATCCTGGTGCTGGACGGCGGCCAGGTGGTCGAGCGCGGCACACACGAGCAGCTGCTCGATCTGGGTGGACGCTACGCGGCGCTGCTCAGTGGCGCGACCGTTGCGGAGGACCGGCCGGGCGACGATCGCTCACGCGAGGATCTCGTCTACGACGAGAGTTGCCCTGGCGAGAAGAACGGCGCCGGAGCGCACACCCCGGCAGCGCTGACCTGACCTACGCGCTCAGGCCCACAAGGACCGTCGATAGTTGCCCGCCCTGCCAGGCGATCGGCGAGCCGCCGGAATCCTCGACCACGAGCCTGGCGCCGGCGATCGACTCGGCGTAGCGCTCCGCCACCGCCAATGGATGGCCAGGGTCGGCCTCGTCGCGACTGGCCACGACCACGGTGGGGACGGATATCCGCTCCAGTTCGGCCCACGACCCAAACGGCCTGGAGCGAGGTACTGCTTCCAGCGCATCGGCAACGGCAAGTGGGTGATCGTGGGCGGAGAGCCGCTGGCGCACGACCGTCATGACCGTCTCACGCCAGCGCTGCGGCACGGCATCGAGATCGTATGCGGTCACGAAGCCCTCCACGCCCCCCTCTCGCAGCCCGCGCGCGAGCCGATCCCAGCCCGCATACGCATCCGGGCCCGTCGGCCCATCCGGATCGAACGCGGGCGTGATCAAGCCGAGAGCGGCGACCCGCTCTGGATCCTCCAGCGCGAAGCGAATAGCCGTCTGCGCGCCCATCGAAGCGCCGGCGAGCACGGCTCGCTCCACCCCCAGCCGGTCGAGAACCGCCCGCAGATCGGATGCCAGCAACTCGTACGAATAGGCGTTCGGCGCCGGTGCCGCGCCGGAACGACCGTGCCCGCGCGCGTCGTAGGAGATCACCCGGTGGCCGGAGCGCTCCAACACGCGCGAGCCCATCACCACGTAGCGCCGCGTCGCGGTGAGACCGTGGAGCAGCACGATCGGCGTCCCCTCGCCGGCCTGCTCGCCGGCGAGCTTTACTCCATCGCTTGTGGCGAGCTCGAACTCGGCGGCCGGGTCAGGCATTGACGAGCGCGTGCTCGCGAACGAGCTTCGCCGTGTGGGCCGGTTCCTCCAGGAAGTACATATGACCGACGCCCTCGAAAATCTCCAGGCGCGAGCCGGGCATCAGACCCGCGATCAGGTGGCCGTTCTCGACGGGGAGCAACTGGTCCACCGTGCCGTGAATCACCAGCGTCGGCGCGGCGATGTCGGGCAAGCGCTTGCTCGTATCGTGTCCCGCGATCGCGCGCATCTGCTCCATGATCACCGGCACGGGCACGCCGTAGCGCATACCGCGCTCCAGGAACGTAGCGTAGATGTCCTCGTTGGCTGCGAAGGCCGGCGATACGTTGACCTCCCAGGCGGCGCGGATCGCGCGTTCGCGGTCTCCGGACATCATGCCCTCAGCCAGACGGCGCATCGTCTCCTCGCTTGCGAGCTTGCTGCCCTCGCCACCGCAGTAGGTGCAGCCGAGCGTGAGCGCGCGCACCTTCTCCGGATGGTCCAGCACCAGCTCCTGGGCGATCATGCCGCCCATCGAGATACCCATCACGTGAGCCGACTCCAGCTCGAGCGCGTCCAGCAGCCCGGCCGCGTCCCCGGCCAGATCGGCGATCGTGAACGGCTGGCCGGTCTTGGTCGAGTCGCCGCAGTCGCGGTGGTCGTAGACGATCGTCTCGAAGTCCTTGCGCAGATCGTCGAGCAGCGCCTCACCCCAGTGGTGCTTGGTGCCGCTCATGCCCATGATCAACAGCAGCGGCGGACCTTCGCCTGCGCGGTCGTAGCTGAGCTCGATCTGACCTGCTTTGGCTCGCGGCATCGTGCGCTGAAGCCTACAGGGAGAGCGTGAGCTGATCGACAGGGTCTTTGGCGATCGCATCGCCCCGCGGTCCCGAGTTGGAGACCAGGCCCGCCACCCGAACTCCAATCAGACGCACCGGGCGCGTCGGCGCATACTCCTGCAGCAACGCAAGCGCCACCCGGGTTACCTGCTCGGATTGGCAGGTCGGCTCAGGCAACGTGCGGGCGCGCGTGACCGTCGAGAAGTCGTCGAGGCGCACCTTGATCCCGATCGTGCGCCCGTGGTGCTCGTGGCGCTGCAGGCTTTCACACAGTTCGCCGGACATCCGCACAAGCGCCTCGCGCAAGACACCCGCGTCGTCCACGTCGTAATCGAAGGTCCGCTCGCGCGACTCGGAGACAACCTTGCGCTCCTCGCTGACGATCCCGTCGTGTTCAAAGCGCGCCCGGCGCAGCAGGTCGCGCCCGTGGTTGGGTCCGAACCGCCCGACCAGCATCTCTTCAGGCGCGCGCGCCAGCTCTCCCAGCGTGCGCAGCCCCATCGCCTCCAGCTTCGTCGCGGTCTTCGGCCCGACCCCCGGTATCAACCCCGGTGCGGCGCCGGCAAAGCGCTCACACGCCTGCTCGCGAGTGAGCACGCAGAACCCGGCCGGCTTCTCGGCGTCTGAGGCGACCTTGGCGACCAGCTTGTTGGGTCCGATCCCCACCGAGCAGACGAGCTGCGTCTCGCTCTTGATCTCGGCCAGGATCCGTCGCATAGCCGTGCGCGGCGAATACAGACCGCTCAGATCCAGGTAGGCCTCGTCCAGCCCAACCACCTCGACGCGCTCGACGTTGGCGCGCACGATCCCCATCATCTTCCGCGAGACCTCGCGGTAGTGGGTGAAGTCGGGCGGCAGAAATATCGCTTGCGGACACAGCCTGCGAGCCCGCGAGGCCGGCATCGCCGAACCAACCCCGAACTTCCGTGCCTCGTAGCTGGCGGTTGTCACCACCGCGCGCGGTCCGCTACCCGAGACAACCACGGGCAGGCCCCGCAACTCCGGCCGACGATTCAGCTCGACCGACACATAGAAAGCGTCGGCGTCGAGATGTGCTGTGCTCAGCGCGAGTAGTGATGCCTTCGCTCCCTCTTCGTCGATGGCTTCCATCGATGTCAGCGTGCCAGACCTCTCGGATATTCACCAGGGTCTTCCGACGTCACAATTTGTGATCTCAAAGTAAGGACGCTGAAAACTCATGCTACATTCATGTACATGAGCGCAAACGTAGGCGTGGCCGAGCTACGCCAGAACCTCAGTCGGTACCTGCGGCGCGTCGAAGACGGCGAGCGACTGGTGGTGACCGACCGCAATCGGCCCGTTGCCGAGCTTGGGCCCCCGGCGACAACGGGCGCTGCCCTTGACCGCCTCATCGCGGAAGGGCGTGTCACTCGGCCTGTAAGAACCTCGCTGCCGAGGCCATTGCGCGTTGCCGGCGACCAGCGGTCACTTACGCGCGCGCTGGACGAGATTCGCGGCGACCGCTGAGTGGCGCTTTTCTACCTCGACGCCTCGGCGCTTGTGAAGCTGGTTCGCGAGGAGTCCGAGAGCGCGGCCCTGAACACCTTCATCGAGGACGCCGACCTCGTATCCAGCGAGCTTGTCCTCACCGAGATTCCGCGCGCGATTCGGCGCGCCGCGGCCGACGATCCCGAACTCTCACTCGGTCAGCTCATTGAGCAGGCTAACGACGTACTCGATTCCCTCGCGACCGTGCCAGTCGATCAAGCCGTTCTCGTCGCCGCGGGAGGATTGCCAGAGCCTGCTCTGCGCGCACTGGACGCGATCCACGTGGCGACGGCACTGTCGCTGTCCCCCGTCGACGCGTTCGTTACGTACGACGAACGCCAAGGCGCAGCCGCGCGCCTCGCGGGCTTGCGGACAGTGATGCCCACCGCACAGGCGATACCGTCGGACAGCGAGGATGTCGCCGAGCCGTCTAAGCCGAAGATCACGCGGTCGACACCGGCCGAATTGGCCTCGCGCATAAAGGCCCGCGGCACCCCTGCGCCCTCCCAGCCCAGCGAGATCACCGTCCGCGAAATCCGCGACCACGGCGAGTGATGTTCTACGCGACCGCGTCGATGTTAAGCCGCACGTAATCGATCCGGTACGGCTCGCCGACGATCTCGTGCACAGCATCAACGAACGGCTCGCGCAACTCCTCGGGCAGGCGCAGCAGGTGCGAGCCCAGGTTGACGGTGCGCAGGAACTCGCGCGGCTCGGGTGGGTAGACCTCCTCGTCGTGCAGCCAGCAGCGCGCCTCTTTGAAGCCCGCCGCGCGTAGGCGCTGCTCGGCCAGCTCGGCTGAGCTGAAGTTCCAGGGGCCTTCCCAGCCGCGCATGTAGGGCTCGAAGGGCTCTTTGGCGCTGACCTCCTGGGCGGCTTCGCGGGTGCCGCGAACATTGCCCTCTCCCCCGCACTGCGCGACCAGACGGCCGCCCGGACGCAAAGCGGCGTGAAGACGCGCGAACAGGCGGTCGTGGTCGGGAATCCAGTGGAAGGTGGCGGTCGAGAGGATCGCGTCCAGGGGCTCCCGCACCTCCAACTGTTCGAGGTCCATCACGCGTACATCCACGCGCTCGCCGGCGTCCTGAACGACGCCCAGGCGCTCTCGAGCGGCGGCCACCATCGAGGGCGAGGCGTCGACGGCGATCACACGGCCCCGCGGCAGGCGCTCCAACAGCATTTCGGTGACGCGACCCGATCCGCAACCGGCGTCCATCACCGTCTCGCCGCCCTGTAGTGGCATGCGCTCGAGCACCTGTTTACCCCAGGCGTGCTGCGGCCCGGAGATGCGATCGTAGGTACTGCCGTCCCAATCGCGTATGGCTGGCATACATCCGTATGTTATCACGTATATACTACTCCGCGCTCTCTGGACTCAGCGCACAGCAACCGCGACATTTCCAACCATCACCCGGCGCACGAAGCTATGCACATCCGCGCGCGGGCACTGTGGCGGCGCCGGGCGCCGTGGCGCGCTCAGGAGCGCCCGAGCGAGGCCTGCAAGCTTTGATCCTCGCGCTTGCTGCACAGCGGTGTCCCAGCCGTCTTGGCGTCCGCCTGTTCGAGCAGCTTGTGACACTCGTCTTGTGCCAGTTCGATTGCCTGAACGCGCGCGTCGCCAGGGTCGAGCAGCGGGCCAACAGAAAGATCGGTTACCTGCGACAGCGGTATCACGAGCAGGCGCGGCGCTAAGGAGTCGCTGCCCGCGAAGGTTCCCAGGTAGAGATCGCTCGAGGTCTCTGCGACGAACAGCCCGGTCACAGGCGGGCGGGTTCCGAGCAGCGCGGCCGCGGGCTCGACCTTGGGGTCTTGAATCGTGCGCAGATAAGTGTCGCAGCCGGCGTAGACGCCAACAGCCATGAAGGCGACTACGCCTAGCCAGAGCAATTTTTCTTCGGTCGAGAGGTAGACGGCGAGGCTCAGGCCGGCCGCCGTCACCGCCACCGCGACCAGAATCGCCTGATGGAACGTGCTCAAGCCTTTGAGGCTGCCGTAAAACAGCAACGGCACGAGCGCGAGCATGCCGAACACGATCAGCCATTCGACCCAGCGCTGAAGCTTCTGGCGCTGTGGCGTGTTCACTAGACGACCTTCCCGTTCAGCTTCCAATTTCTGCGCTTCGGCGTTCAGCGATTCCGCCGTCGCGCGCAGCGCGAGCGCCGTCTGCTCGTGTTCCTTGGCGATGTCCATCTGCGCCCTCGCCGGCTCCAACAAATCGCCGAGCCGAGAGCTCCCCGCCTGCGTTTTTCCGACTTCTTCGGCGACGTTGCTGAGGTTGGTGGCCAACTCGCGCGCGGATACCGCGAGCTGCTCGGCGGGTTCAAGCTCGCGCTGTGCCTCGTCGGCTAAGTAGCGCCGTTCGCTCGCTTCTCTGGTCAGCGTGCGCGCACCAATCCGAGCTGGCAGCGAGAGCATCATATGCACGCTTGAGATCATCAGCACGACGAGCAGGGCCAGCAGCACCGCCGGCACCAAGAAGCTCGCTCCAGTCGTCACCAGCACGGCGCGGGGCACGACGGCGACCGCCTCGTTGGCCGGCAGCCCGGCCTCGTTGGCGCGCACCCACAGGATCGCTCCGCCAAACAGCGTTACGAACCCGATGATCCCGATCCCTGCGCCAACGGCGCCGAGGACCTTCAACACCAAGTCCCGGCTTTCGGTCGCGCCTTCCTTGTCGGCGGTAGCGGGCGGGGGCGCCGGGGGTGGGCTCGCCGGTCCAACCATCGTAGCCGTGGTCGCCATCGTACGAACCTATCGAATTGATGCAACTTCTGCTCTGCGACCTTCTTCCGTCGCCACGGGAGTGAGACGGCCCAAGCCTTAAAGCAGCGCCGCCAGCCGCGCGCGCTGGCGCTTGGCGCCGCCCAGCAACGCGGCGTCCACCAAGGCGCGCTTGTACAGCCAGTGCACGTCGGCCTCCCAGGTGAAGCCGATGCCGCCGTGAGCCTGGATCGCGTTCGCGCACACCTCCACGCCGGCCTCCGAGGCCGAGGCCTTGGCCATCGCGGCGGCCTGCCCCAGCAGATCGGGGTCAGCGTCGGCCGCCCAGGCGGCGTAGGCCGTCGCCGAGCGGGCGCGCTCGGTGTCCAGGAGCATTTGCGCACAGCGGTGGGAGACCGCTTGGTAGGAGCCGACGGGGACGCCGAACTGCTTGCGCTCCTTGACGTAGGCGACGGTCATCTCGAGCGCGCGATCGCAGACGCCGACGAGCTCTGAGGCGACCGCGACCAGCGCGCGGTCCAGGCCGCCGGCGATCTCCCCATCCAGCGGCTCACCGGCATCGGGGCCGACAGTCACCTCTGCCGCGGAGCGGGTCGGGTCGATGCAGGCCACAAGCTCGACGTTCGTTTCCTCCGCGGAGAGCAGCCGTGCGCCATCGCCTTCGAGCAGCACCAGCACGTTGGCCTCGCCACCGCCGATCACGAGCTCGGCCTTGCCCTCGCTCGCCACACCCACCGCCGCGCCCTGCTCGCCACAGGCCAGCGCCGGCAGCAAGCGCTCGCGCTGCTCCTCCGAGCCGGCCTGCTCGATCAAGGTTGCGGCCAGCACCGTGGAGAGGAACGGCACGGGCGCGAGCGAGCGGCCCAGCTCCTCGCACAGGATCGAGAGCTCCACGCAACCGAGACCCTGACCGCCGTAGCGCTCGGGGATCGCGATGCCGAGCCAACCGAGCTCTCGCAGCTCATCCCACAGCGCCTTGTCGTGACGGCGCGCCTCGGCATGCTCGCGCACCCGTTCGGAGGTCGCGCGCGTCGCGAGCAGCTCGCGCGCGGTGCGCTGGATCTCGCGCTGGTCCTCGGAGAGGCCGAAGTCCATCAGACCCGCACGCCCAACGGCGCAGCCGCGCCAGCGGCGGAGCTCATCCCCATCCAACCCACTTCAGGCAACCGCCTTCAAGCGCGGAAGCCCCAGCACGCGCTCGGCGACGATGTTCTTCAAGACCTCGGTCGTGCCGCCCTCGATCGTGTTGCCGCGCGCGCGCAGCAGCTCGGAGCTCCAGCTCGTGCCGTCCGTCAACGCATCGGGGCCGACGATCTCCGCGGCCAGACCCGTCAGGCGCTGGTTGGTGTCAGACCACAGCCACTTGACCAGCGAGCCCTCCGGACCCGGCTGGCCGTAGCGTTCGATGTCGGTCAGGCCCTTCCAGGCCAGCAGGCGGATCTGCTCGCAGCGGATGTGCAGGTCGGCCAGCGCGTCGGCGTACAGCGCATTGGCGAGCAGCCCGCGCTCGCGGGCGGCTGTGAGCGTGTCGTCGAGCAGCTGGCGCAGGCGCACCTGCAGCAGGAAGCCGAGGCCCGCGCGCTCGTTCATCAGCGTCGTCAGCGCCACCTTCCAGCCGTTGCCCTCGCCGCCGACGACGTTGGCGTCGGGGATGCGCGCCTCCTCGATGAACAGCTCGTTGAACTCGGCCTCGCCGGTGATCTGGCGCAGCGGACGCACCTGCACGGCCGCCTGCTCCATGTCCATCAGGAAGTAGGTCAGCCCCTTGTGCTTGGCGGCTCCGGAGTCGCTGCGGGCGACCAGCATGCACCACTTCGAGTACTGGGCTCCGCTGGTCCACACCTTCTGGCCGGTCACGACCCACTCGTCGCCGTTCTTGACCGCACGCGTTTTGGCCGCCGCGAGGTCCGAGCC
>JBOGXY010000057.1:0-29533 GCA_050696495.1 Solirubrobacteraceae bacterium | reverse complement strand
AACACCCACAACGCCGAGCACCCGCCCCCGGCGCGCACCGCCGCACGCCAACAGCACTCACCGTGCCCCACGCCCACCCGCCCCACGCAGACCCCGTCGCGATCAGACCGTTACTGCACGATCCGGGCTAGCGCAGTGTTCGAGCTTCTATACAGAGAGGTCAGACAGAAGGGCGACCAGCAGTTCAGCGACCTCGTGCCCTACGTGAGCTACATCGCGCTCGCGCCGTTCATGGGCGCCGAGGATGCCGGCGAGTTCGTCGAGGCGAAGCTGAGCCAACGGCGCCTGGCGGGTGCTCCTAATTCACCCGCCGGTGCTCTCGAACAGAGATGAGCTGCCCCGGGCGATCTCGAAACAGATCGATCAGCCGAACGTCTTTCCGCCGCGCGGATTGCGTGCCGCGACGGCGGTCAGGAGCAAACCGTCACGTGCAAGCCACGTACCCGAGAAACTCGTGAGTGTCGTCTCCTCAAACCGTACGCCGTCGACCAGCAGGCGCGCCGAGAAGGACCCGTGAGCGCTGCCGCCGGCCGGATGCGGCTCCCGTGTTTGCGGCGCGCTGTGACCGTACCGACCGCAAGGATCCTCTTCGGCGAGCTCGATCCGCAAGATCGCGTCCTCGAAGCCCAGCGGGCGATGCGCGAGCGGGAACCATGCCTTGTAGACGGACTCCTTCGCGCTGAACAACAGGCGATCCCAGTGCACCCGCGGCGCTCTGCGATGGAGCCGGGCAAGCATCGGCTCCTCCTCGGGACGCACAATCGCCTCGAGCACACCAGCGGGCAGCGACGCATTGGGCTCTGCATCGATACCCAACGCGATCACGGCCGGAGCGCGTGCCAGTGCACATGCCCGGTAGCCATCGCAATGCGTGATGCTCCCCGCCACACCGCTCGGCCATAGCGGCTCGCCGTGCTCACCACTGGCGATCGGCTGTGCAGGCAATCCGAGCGAGACCAGAGCTCGGCGTGCGCAGGCGCGAGCGCTCAGAAACTCACGGCGACGCTTGGCTACGGCGTTGCCGACAAGCGCCTGCTCCTCGGGATAGGGCGACTCCTCGAGCACATCGTCGCGTGCCTCGGCGCTAGCCACCTCGGCCGGCAACAGCCGCTCGATCACCGCCCGTCTCCCGGCGCCGGCCAGATGCATCGCAGCGGCTCGCGCGCTGAGCTCCGGCGATGCCACTCGCGGGGGTAGCCAAGCGAGACCTCCTCGAAGCGGACGCCGGCATCCCACGTCGTACGCGGGATGTGCAGGTGCCCGTACACAGCCACGGCCGCATTGAAGCGCCTGTGCCAATCCGCCGTTAGCACTGTCCCGCACCACTGAGCGAACTCTGGATGGCGCAGCACGCGTGTCGGGGCCTCGATCAGCGGGAAATGGTTGACCAGAATCGTGGGAAGGCTCGGCTCGCACGCCTGCAGCCGACTCTCGGTGGCGCAAACCCTTGCACGGCACCACGCGTCCCTGCTCGGGTAGGGATCGGGGTGCAGCAGATACTCGTCGCTGCAAACCACGCCTGCCTTGTGCGCGAGCGCGAGCGCGAGCTCCTTGTTCGGCGCGATGTTCCGGCCGAACGAGTAGTCGTAGAGCAGGAACAGTGGAGCCACCGTCACCGGGTCGCCCGGTCCATCCCAGACGGGGTACGGGTCCTCCGGGGTGAGCACGCCAAGTCCGCGGCAAACTTCGACCAGGCGCACGTAGCGCGCCTCGCCCCGCAGCCCGCCTCCCTCGCCGGGCGTGCTCCATAGCTCGTGGTTGCCCGGCGTCCACAACACCCTGCGGAAGCGCTCGCTCAGAAGACCCAACGCCCATTCGACGTCCTCTAGCTCGTCGCTGACGTCTCCGCACACCGCCAGCCAATCTCCCTCGCATAGTGGCCGCAGGGCTCCGACGACGCGCCGATTCTCGGGGTGCGTGACGTGGAGGTCGCCGATGGCGAACAGGCTCGCCCCCCTCACCGCCGATTGGCCTCGCCAAACCGCTCGCCGAGCGCGTCGCCAAGGCGGTCAATCAGCTCGCTCGGCCTCCTGAGCGCCTTGCCGAGCAGCAGGAAACCATGCATCTGGTCGCTCGCGTGAAGATGCGTCACGGCGTTTCCGGCCTCGGCGAGCTTGGTGGCGAACGCCACGCCCTCGTCGCGCAAAGGATCGAACTCCGCGGTCATGATGAACGTGGGCGGCAGACCAGAGAGATTCGCGGCGTGCAGTGGGTACAGATATCCGTCGGTCTCATCGTGACCGGGCGCCACACAATGACCCATGAACCACTCGACGAGATCGCGATCCAGCGTATACCCCGTTCCGCGTTCAAGGTGGGAGGGCCAGCGCCCCGGCACGTCGGTCATCGGGTAGGCCAGGGCCTGCATGATCGGCATCGGCGCGCCGCCGTCACGCAGCATCATCGTCAGCGCCGCGGCCGTCGTCGCACCGGAACTCTCCCCTACGACGGCGCGCACCGCCGGGTGGCAACCGATGCGTTCCGCATTTCTAAGCGACCAAAGATACCCGTGGTAGGCGTCTTCGAGCGCAGCCGGATGCTTGTGCTCCGGAGCCCGACGGTAGTCCACAGAGGCGATCAGCCAGCGCGACCGCCGTGCGAGTCGGCGGCATAGTTCGTCGTGAGTATCCAGGTCATTGATCGTCCAGCCGCCTCCATGCATGAACAGCGCCAGCGGAAGCTCCCCCGGGACAGGACGGTAGAGGCGCAGGCACAGGCTTCCCCAGGGAGCCGGGACCAGGACATCTTCAACCCGATCAAGCGCAAGCGGCTCTCCTCTGGTGCGAAGCGCCACCCTCATGCGCTCGCGCGCCTGATCGACCGACAGAGTATGGAGCGGCTCCATGCCCGCCGCCTCTATGACTTCGAGGAGCGCCTGCGCTTCAGGGTCAAGCACAGCCCTCACCATCTCCCCCACCAAGCTCCTCCCGGTTGCATCGCGGCCGCATGCTAACCAAACTCGCCGCGGGCAGCTACCGGTATCCTCTGGCGCTCCCACCGTCTCGCCTTAACGGCCACGCACCGTCCCTAACACCATGCCCCCGTCGATAACACGCCAGGAAGCCCTCGAACTGGGTCAGATCGAGGACCACGCCGAAATCGAAGCGCTCGTCGATCGAGCATGGCAGGCCCGACAGGAGCGCTTCGGCGACTCGACGGACATGTGCTCGCTGGTCAACGCCAAGTCCGGCGGCTGTGCCGAGGACTGCGGCTTCTGCGCCCAATCGCGCTTTGCCGAGGCTGAGACGCCGATGCACGCGATGATGGACCCCGAGCAGATCCTCGAACACGCCAAGGCCGCGGAGGCCGCCGGCGCGCACCGCTTCTGCATGGTCACGCAAGGGCAGGGGCTCTCAAAACGCGACTTCGAGAAGATCCTCGAGGGCGCCAAGCTCGTCGCCGAGCAGACCAACCTCAAGCGCTGCGCGTCGATCGGGCACATGTCGCCGACTCGCGCCAAGGCGCTGAAGGACGCCGGCATCCAGCGCGTGCATCACAACGTCGAGACGGCTGAGAGCTACTACGACGAGGTATCAACGACCGTCCGCTACGAGGGACGCCTGCGCACGATCCAAGCGGTGCGCGAGGCGGGCCTTGAGACCTGCGTCGGCGGCATCCTCAACCTCGGCGAGAGCCGAGAGCAGCGCGTGGAGATGGCTTTCGAGCTGGCGCGGATCGACCCCACCAGCGTGCCGATCAACATGCTCAACCCCCGTCCTGGCACGAAGTTCGGCGACCGCGACTACATAGACCCCTGGGAGGCGGTCAAGTGGGTGGCGATCTTCCGGCTGATCCTGCCCGAAGCGCTGTTCCGCCTGTGCGGCGGGCGCGTGGAGAACCTCGGCGAGCTGCAACCGCTGGCCGTGAAGGCGGGCCTGAACGGCGTGATGATGGGCAATTTCCTGACCACGCTCGGCTCCACGCCCGAGCAGGACCGCTCGATGTTCGAGGAGCTGGGGCTGAACGTCGCCCGCCATGCAGACAACGGAGCCAACCCGCGACCGGACAACCGCTCCGGCTGGCTTGACGGCGAGACGCCCGATGTCGTGGAGGACCTGCTCGACGATGACGCTCGCGTGCCCGAAGGCCTGAGCATTCGTTTGTGGGACCCCTCCGAGCAGCTTCGCTTCCAGCCCAAACGCTCAGTGCCGCCGCGCCCCGACGGCGCCCGCAACGCCGTGCCCGCCGGCTGGGGGGACTGACGGGCGCCGCCGTGGGCGAGATCGAACAGCGCTTGGCCGAGATCGAGCACGCCGGCCTCTCTCGCCGGCTGCGACTGGTCTCCGGAGCACAGGGCCCGCGCGTACTGCTCGACGGCGATCCGGTGCTGCTGCTGTGCTCGAACAACTACCTCGGCCTGGCCGACCATCCCCAGGTCAGAGAGGCGGCCGCTAGGGTCGCGCTAGAGGTCGGCGCGGGCGCCGGCGCCTCGCGGCTGGTTTCGGGCACGATGACGATCCACGCCGAGTTGGAGCAACGCTTGGCGGCGTTTGAGGGCAGCGAGGCATGCGTGCTGTTCGGCTCGGGCTACCTAGCCAACCTCGGCACGATCGGCGCGCTGGCTGGACCCGGCGACACGATCTTCTCCGACGCCCTGAACCACGCCTCGATCGTCGACGGCTGCCGCGCCTCGCGCGCAGAGATCGTCGTCTACCGGCACCTCGACTGTGAGCACCTGGAGCACTGCCTGCAAAGCGACGCTGCGCGGGGCAGCGCTGGCCACGTCGGTCACGAGCGGCGGCGGCTGATCGTGACCGATTCGGTCTTCTCGATGGACGGGGACGTCGCCCCCCTGGCCCGGGTCGTGAAGCTCGCACGCCGCTACGACGCGCGTCTGATCGTCGATGAGGCGCACGCCACGGGCGCGCTTGGGGCCGGCGGGCGCGGCGCGGTGGCGGCGGCCGGCCTGCAGGACGAGGTCGATGTGCTTGTCGGCACGCTCGGCAAGGCGCTCGGCTCCTATGGCGCCTACGTCTGCGCGAGCGAGCAGATGGTTCGCTACCTCGTCAATACCGCTCGACCGCTGATCTTCTCCACGGCGCCGGCGCCGCCGTCGGTAGCCGCCGCGCTGGCCGCGCTCGATCTGCTGGAGGGAAAGCCTGAGTTGGTGGAGCGCCTGCATGAGGCGGCGCGAGCACTACGCGCGGGCCTTGCGCACCAGGGCTTTGCCGTTCAGCTGTCCGACATGCACATCGTCCCGCTGCTGATCGGTGACTGCGCCGATGCGCTGCGCGTGTGCGAGGCGGCAATACAGCGTGGCGTGTTCGCCCAGGCGATTCGCCCGCCGACGGTGCCTGCTGGGACATCGCGACTACGACTTGCGGTGATGGCCTCGCACGCACCGGCCGAGCTGAGAGATGCGGCGAAGACACTCGTCGATGCGGTTCGTACGGCGGGACTTGACCCCACGACGATCGGCGAGCAGGCAGCCGGCGTGCCGCCGCTTGCGGGCGTCTCCTAGCGCATCGTGCGTGGCCTGTTCGTAACCGGCACCGGGACGGGCGTCGGCAAGACAATCGTGAGCGCGGCGCTGCTGGCCGCGATGCGAGCGGCGGGCGAGCCCGTGAGGGCTTACAAGCCGGTCGTCACAGGCTTGGACGATCCGCCCGGCGAGTGGCCCCCGGACCACGAGTTGCTTGCGCTCGCTGCTGGCATGACCTCCGAGGAGGTGGCGCCGCTACGTTACGGCCCAGCTGTCTCCCCCCATCTGGCGGCGGCGCTCGCCGGCGAGAGCATCGACCCGGGCGACATCCTGGCACGCGCCCGCGAGCATTCGGAGCGCACCCTCGTTCTCGAGGGCGTGGGCGGCCTGCTCGTCCCCTTGACGGCCGACTTCACGGTGCGCGATCTTGCCGTCGAGCTGGACTTGCCCGTGGTGATCGCCGCGTCGCCGGGCTTGGGCACGATCAATCACACGCTGCTCACGCTGGAGGCCGCACGCGCGAGCGGCCTGGATGTGCGAGCGGTGGTGCTCAGCCCATGGCCGAGCGAGCCGTCTACGCTGAAGCAATCCAACCGCGAGACGATCGCGCGACTGGGTGAGGTCGAAGTCGCGCTCACCGAAGAGTTGACCGTTGGGAAGCAGGCCCTTCTCCTCAACCAGCTCGCACAGGGCGCAAACCGTCTGCCCTGGAAGAGATGGCTCTCGCGCGAGAATTTCGTCTCACCACAACCGTAAGGTCGTCGCATGGTCAAGCCGATGTTGCGCACGCACCTCCTCTCCGGAGAGTTCCGTGGTCGTACCCCCGGAGAAAGGAGATGCCATGCCTCAAGCAACATACGCACTGGCCATCACCCTGCTCGTCGCACTGCTGGTCATCGACCGGCTAACGAGGTAGCGAGGGTGCCCCGGCGGCCGCAGTAAAGACGATCCCGGCGGCCGCCGGGGGTTTAACCGGAGGGGGCCCGGTCGCCCGGGCCCCCCTCGGAGACGCCTGTGTAACAGCAACAAGCGCACTAGCCGTCAATCAGTCTAACGGCCAGTCCGACGCCGCTCAACCCAATAGCGCCGTTGCGCAAACTTCGGCTGCGTCTACAAGCGCACCCGTCACCCGCGCCAAGTCCTCGTCCTCGATCACATACGGTGGCATCGTGTAGATCAGGTCGCGAAACGGGCGCAACCAAACTCCTTGATCGACGGCGGCGGTCGTGGCGGCCGCGATGTCGACCTCCGCCCGCATCTGCACAACGCCGATCGCGCCCAGCACACGCACGTCCAGGACGCCCGGCAGATCGCGCGCGGGCTCAAGACCCACGCGCAAACCAGCCTCGATCCTCGCCACATCCTTCCGCCATGCGCCCTCGCCGAGCAACTCCAGCGACGCCAGGGCTACAGAACACGCGAGCGGATTGGCCATGAATGTTGGGCCGTGCATAAGCGCGCCCCCCTCCCCCGCCGAGATCGCCTCCGCCACCTCGGCCGTGCACAGCGTCGCCGCCAGCGTTAGATAGCCGCCGGTGAGTGCCTTGCCGACGCACATCACATCCGGCGAGACGTTCGCGTGCTCGCCGGCAAACATTGCGCCCGTGCGGCCGAAACCGGTCGCGATCTCATCGAGAACCAGCAGCAGGCCGTGCTCGTCGCACAAACGTCGCAGCAAAGCCACGCACGCAGGCGAGTGAAAGCGCATGCCGCCCGCGCCCTGGACCACCGGCTCCACGATCACAGCGGCCGTCTCGTGCGCGTGAGCGGCGAGCAACCCCTCGACGTGCGCGGCCCAACCGGCATCGAGGGGCTCCTCGAATCCGTCCGGCGGGCGCTCGGCGAAAACGTGCTCGGGCAATACGCCCGTGAACAGCGAGTGCATACCCCCCGCCGGGTCGCACACCGCCATCGCGCCAAACGTATCCCCGTGGTAGCCCCCGCGCACCGTGAACAGCCGCCGGCGCTCGGGGTGCCCGGTCGCGCGCTGGTACTGCAGCGCCATCTTGATCGCCACCTCGACCGACACCGAGCCGGAGTCGGCGAAGAACACGCGCTCCAATCCCGCCGGTGAGATCTCGACCAGGCGCTCTGCCAAGCGCACCGCCGGCTCATGCGTGAGGCCGCCGAACATCACGTGCGCCATGCGCTCCAACTGCTCGCGCACCGCCGCGTCCAGGCGCGGGTGGCGATAGCCGTGAATCGCGCACCACCACGAGGACATCCCGTCGATCAGCTCGCGACCATCGGCCAGCCGCAGGCGCACGCCCTGCGCCGAGACGACAGGCAGCGGCGCCTGGGCCGCCGGCAAGGACGCGTAGGGGTGCCAGACGCGCTCGCGATCGATCGCGAGCAGCTCCCGCCAGTCGCTCAGAGGATCAGTCCTCGTAGAGGGTGAAGTCGCGCTTGCGGGCGCCGCACACCGGGCAGAACCAGGTGTCGGGGATGTCCTCGAAGGCCGTCCCAGCGGGGATGCCGCCGTCCGGGTCACCCTCCTCGGGGTCGTAGATGTAGCCGCAGGACTCGCAGATCCAGCGCTGCAGTGTTTGGGTCGTGCTCATACGGCAAAGATTACCGGCCGGTAGGGTCAAGGGATGGGGAACTCGCCGCCCGGCGGCCAGGAGGAGCCTGCGCTCGGGGAGCCGGGCCAGGGACTGAGCCTGGGCAAGGAGACTCCGCCACGACAGGCGGCCACGGTGATTCTGCTGCGCGGCGGCTCTACCAGCCTCGAAGTGTTGCTGGTCAAGCGCACCGAGAAGGCCCGCTTCATGGGCGGGGTCTGGGTGTTCCCGGGCGGAGCGGTGGACAGTTCCGACGGCTCCGAGGACGAGCAGAGCGGACGCGCGCACCGCGTCGCGGCCGCCCGTGAGCTGCTCGAGGAGGCCCAGGTCGCGATCGCCGACCCGGGCGAGCTGGTCGAGTTCTCGCGTTGGATAACCCCGGCACAGGTGAGCGTGCGCTTTGACACGCGCTTCTTCCTGGCCCAGCTACCCGAGGGTCAAGAGCCGAAGGTCGACGGGCAGGAGTGCGTCGACCAGGGTTGGTTCACAGCACAGGGCGCACTCAACGCCCACGCTCGCGAGGAGATCGCGCTGGTGTTCCCGACGATCAAGCACCTGGAGCAGCTCGGGGCGTTCTCAACGGTCACCGAACTGTTGGAGTACGCGAGCGGACGCAAGGTGCTGCCGGTGCAGCCGAAGGTCTTCTTCGACGGCGAGGTGGCACGCGTGCTGCTGCCGGGCGAGCCCGGATACGACGACTGACTTGCGCGAGCGGCTATGGGGCCTTCTTGCCGATCACGTGCGTCACCGCGTTGATCAGCGCCAGATGCGTGAACGCCTGTGGGTAATTGCCGAGATGCCGGCCGCTGGCGGCCTCCAGCTCCTCGGCATATAGGCCCAGCTCAGACGAATATCCGAGCAGGCGCTCGCACAGGCGCTTGGCATGCACGTGCTCGCCGATCTCACACAGGGCAGAGACCAGCCAGAACGAGCAGATCAGGAACGTGCCCTCCTCCCCGCTCTGACCGTCGTCGGTCTCGTCGGTGCGATAGCGCAGCACGAGGCCGTTCTCGCTGAGCTCGTCGCGGATCGCCATCACGGTCGCACGCACGCGTTCGTCCTCGGGGGGCAGGAAGCGCATCAGCACGATCAGCAGGTTCGACGCATCGAGCGCGTCGGTGTCGTAATGCTGGCGGAAGACTCCTCGCTCGTCGACGCCGCGCTCCAAAATGTCGGCCTTGATCTCGTCCGCCAAGTCCTGCCAATGCTTTGCCTGGCGATCGTGGCCGCGCCGTTCGCCCAGGCGCGCGCCGCGGTCCGCGGCGACCCAGCACATCAGCTTGGAGGAGACGTAGTGGCGCGGCTGCCCACGCGCCTCCCAGATCCCCTGATCGGGTTCGCGCCAGACACGGCAGGCGCACTCGACCTGATCGGCGAGCACCGGCCACAACCGCTCGGGAATATGGTCGCGCTGCTTTGAGTGCAGGTAGACCGAATCGAGCACGGCGCCGTAGACGTCGTTCTGGCGCTGGTTGAAGGCGCCGTTTCCGATCCGCACCGGGCGCGCGCCCTCGTAGCCCTTGAGGTGATCGAGCGTTGACTCGTGCAGGTCCTTCTGACCCTTGATCCCGTACATGATCTGAAGCGATCCATCCTCGTTTCGCTCCATGTCGGCGACGTACTGGATGAAGTCGTCTGCCTCCCAATCGAGGCCGAGCGCGTGCAGCGCCCACAGCGTGAAGGAGGCATCGCGCATCCAGCAATAGCGGTAGTCCCAGTTGCGAGAGCCGCGCGGTGTCTCGGGCAGCGAGGTGGTCGGCGCCGCCACCAGCGCGCCCGTGGGCATGAACGTCAGGCCCTTCAGCGTGAGCGCCGAACGCTGCAGGTGCGAGCGCCAGGGATGATCGGGATAGCTACCTTCGGCCAGCCACGTGCGCCAGAAGTGGCTTGTGCGCTCGATCCGCGCCTGCGCCTGCTCGACGGTGCGCGGACCGCGCAGCTCCTCGGTCCAGGAGATCGCGCAGAAGCGCTTCTCCCCCTCGCTCATGGTGTGGCGCGAATGGGCGCGGTTGCCCTCGATGCCCATGCGCGTGTCGCTGAAGAGGCGAAATGCGACCTTGCCGTCGCTGGCATCGAGCGCATGGCCGTACTCGTCTTCTATGTGGCTCCACTCGGCGACGGTGGCGCCGAAGTCGAGCATCGGCTCGCACACCATCTCCACCTGCACCTGACCCTGGATGCACTCGACCACGCGCACCAGCAAGTGATCGGCGTCATAGTCGGTCGGCGGGCGCGTGTGGCTGGTGTTGCGGTCCTCGTCATGCCAGTCTGAGATCGTCAACGCATCGAGGACTCGCAGCCATCCCTGCGGCGTCATCCACGTGGTCTCGATCACGTTCGTCCCGGGCACGTAGCGCCGACCGACGGGAACATAGACGCCGTAGGGCCCGACCCGGAAGGAGCCGGCGCCGCGGTCAAGCATCGCCGCGAACACCGAGGAGGAGTCGAAATGCGGCAGGCACATCCACTCGACCGAGCCGTCGGATGCCACCAGCGCGCCGGTGTGGCAGTCGGTCAGGAAGCCGTAGTCGGCGATCGGGGGGAACGGCGAGTCCAGCGGTGGGACTTGAGTTAGAGCCATCAGCCGTCCTCGCGTTCGAAGTCGCCGGGAAGTCGCCCTTCCTCGGAGAGCTTGTCCAAGTGCGCTTGCAGGGTAATCGCCGCGGCAGAGCGCAATTGCTCAGGCACCTCAGACCAGGCGGCGTCGAGCAACTCGGGAGTGCTCCGGCGACCCTCTCTGAGTGCTGCCAGCAGGCGCCGCTCGCGCTCCATGCGATGCTCGACGTAGTGAGCGATACGCTCGCGCGGATCCCAGATCGCCGGTCCGTGACCAGGACAGAGCACCTCAAACTCGTGCTCGCTCAGGCGCTCCAGCGCACTTAGGTAACCGGCGAGAGCGCCCGGGTCCGGCGCTATGAAGACACTGCCTTCGCCCAGCACGGCGTCGCCCGTAAAGCAGATGCCCTCTGCGAGGAAGGCGTAATGATCTCTGCTGTGTCCGGGGGTGTACAGCGCCTGTAGGGGACCGAACCGCACACCCTCGCTCAGCGGAACGTCAGCGCCGCGCCGAGTGGCCGCGAGCGGCGCCGCAAAGCGCTCGAGCAATGCACCGAGGGCGCCCACGTGATCGGCATGCTCGTGAGTGATCGCGATACCGCCGAGGCCCCCGCGCGATGCGATCTCGCCCAGCAGCAGCTCGATGTGCTCGCCCAGGTCCGGACCGGGATCGATCACCCAGGTCGGATCGCGTCCCACCAACCAGCTGTTGGTGCCCGAGAGCGTCAGCGGGCCGGGGTTGGGAGCGCGCAGGCGCAACACGCCGAGCCGCCCCAGACGCTCGGCCTCTGAGCCGGCAACGCTCTGCTCGTCCATGAGCGGAAGTTAGCCGAGCGCGACCAGGAGCGGTGAACGAGCGATATCGGCAAGCGAGCTTGGCCCCATTCACAGCATCCCATCCGTGCGAATTGAATACGATTGTCTGTACGTTGATCGAGGCGCCCCAGCACTCAAGTGGCCAGCCTCCGCGGTCGAAGGGAACGTTATGCCACAAAGGGAATCCGGGTCCTGGCTGTGCCCAACCGAGCTCGATCGAAGCCGCGTCGTCGACGCCGGCCAGCGCGTGCGCACGATCCGCCTGGTCGGGATCTCCACCGTCGGCGTAGCGCTGCTTGCCACCGGACCATGGGTGGGCTGGTGGGTGCTGATTCCGTTCGCGTTGGTCGCCCTCAATCTGATCACGGTCGAGCGGCGTCTGCACACCAGCGCCCGCCCGGAGCGAGTCAGCGCCTGGGCGATCGTAACGACGCTGATAGTGCTTGGCGTCGGAGTGGCGCTCAGCGGCGGCCCCGACAGCCCGGCGCTGCCCTGGATGGTGCTTCCGGCCGGTATCGCGGCGGCGCGCTTTCGGCCGCGGGTCGTGATCGCCGCCCTGACGATGACCGTGCTTGCGATCCTGCTGGCGACCCTCGCCGCACATCCAAAGGCAACCATCGACGATCCGGTCGACGTGATCGCCACGCTTGCTCTCCTCGTCGGCGTCGTCTCGATTGTGTGGGCGCTACAGGCAGCTGAGCTTCACCACCGCGACGAGGCGATTCTCGATCCGCTGACGGGACTGCTCAACCGCAACGCGCTGCTACCGCGCTTTATCGAGCTCTCCCATCAGGCTCGCGTCGCCAATCATCCCGTTTGCATGCTGCTGTGCGACGTCGACGGCTTCAAGGCGATCAACGACCAGTACGGACACGATCGTGGCGATGCCGTATTGCGTGACATCGCCTACGAGTTGCGCAAGCGACTGCGCTCGTTTGAGCTCATCTACCGCCTCGGCGGCGAGGAGTTCTTGATCATCCTGCCCGGCCTCGGCGCCGTCGGCGGTCTGCAGATCGCCGAGCGGTTGCGCGAGGGCGTGCAGCAGGCCCAGCCGACGGGGATCGGCACGACCATTTCACTCGGGCTCAGCGCCGGCTGCGGCGAACAGGTTCAATACGAGTCGTTGTTCAAGGCCGCCGACGAGGCTCTGTATGAAGCCAAGCGGGGCGGGCGCAACCGTGTCGAGTGCGCGCCGAACAGCTCAAGCGTCAATGAAGCACAGGCGAGCATGCTCGACGATGCGTTTCTCGCCACGCTGGTCGGGTAGCCACTTCGACGCCCATCGAGGGGCCCAAGCGGCAGCGGGCGCACCGCTACTTCAGCGCCGATCGCTTGTTCCATGAGTAACAAGCAAGGGAGAGGTGATCTGGATGCAAAGAGCACACGGTGATAAGCGCGCCCTGTTCGCGCCGGCAGCACTCCTCGCGAGCGCTCTTGTGTTCGCGGGTGCCGCTGGAGCAGCACCGTTGGTGTCGGTCAAAGCGAAGATCGTGCCGATCCCGGTCAACCCGAACTCACCGAAAAAGACCTACCCGAAAACGGGCAACATCCTTGGAGCGCCGGCCGCGCTGGAAACCCAGATGACGATCAAAGGCAGCGAATACTTCGGCGGTCCCTCGCCGATCACGAGCGTTGTCGCCTATCTGCCCAACGGCACCAAACTTAACCCGAAAGCGTTCTCGATCTGCTCGAGCTCGATCCTCGCCAGCCACGAAGTGCAGAACTGCCCGAAGAGGTCGATCGCAAGCCCGGTCGGCGAAGTGCAGGGCATGGTCAGCTTTGGCTCCTCGCGAGTGTTCGAGAAAGCGACAGTGCAGGCGTTC
Source organism: Solirubrobacteraceae bacterium (assembly GCA_050696495.1). Lineage (GTDB taxonomy): Bacteria > Actinomycetota > Thermoleophilia > Solirubrobacterales > Solirubrobacteraceae > Palsa-744. The sequence continues at coordinate 16,355 of JBOGXY010000057.1, read as the reverse complement.
TTCAGCGCCGGCGGCAAGCTCACCTTCTTTGCCGAAGGGCGCTCACCGGCTCTGATCGAAGTCCTCTCGACCGGCGGTCTCTCAACCGCCGCCAAGCCATTTGGACCGAAGCTGTCCGTTGAAGTCCCACTCGTGCCAACTGTGCCGGAAGCGCCGTATGCCTCTGAGATGTCGATCAAGGTGAAGATCGGCGCCGCCTACATGAAGGGCAAAAAACTGATCTCCTACGGAACCGTCCCGAAGAAGTGCCCGAAAGGCGGATTCCCGGGGAAGGTCGAAGTGAAGTTCTACAGCGGCGAATCGACGACCAGCACGATCAAGGTTCCCTGCCCGAAGAAATAGTCGATCGCCAGTTTCGCAAGACGGGCCGGCGTCCTGAGAGGGGGCGCTTGGGAGGAACCCGCCCCGCTGGCCTTCAGCGCAGTGTGCTCAGCTGGAGGCCAGCAGTGGCGCGTCGTGCACCACTTCCTGGGGCTTGAAGTTGGCGGCGTAGAGCGTCGTGACCTTGCCGGTCGCGGTGATTCCGTAGACCAGACCACTGTGGTTGACGAGCTCGGGGTTGCCGGCGTCGCGTTCTGAGCCCACACCCCAGGCCTTCCACACGCGCGCAAGTTCGCGCCGGCTGCCGACCAGGTACTGCATGCGGCCAAAGACGCCGTGACGGCGAAGGAAGCTCGCGACCGCCGCGGGGGTGTCGCCGCGCGGGTCGACCGACACTGCGATCACCTGCGCTTTGGATGCCTGCTTGGCGCCCATCAGATTCAGCGAGACGCCGAGGTTGGAGGCGATGATCGGGCAGACGTCCGGGCAGTGCGTGTAGATGAAGGTGACGAACACCGCCTTGCCGCGATACTGGGCGATGTTGACGCGTTCGCCCTTGTAGTTGCGCAGCTGTAGTGGTGGCTCGTTCGTGGCCGGCGAGGCCAGCGAGCCGGCGTACTTGGAAGGCACCGGCGTTTGAATGGCGGTCTGGGTGCTCGTCGATCCTTTGCCACCGCCGCCCGCGATCAGGGCGATGGCGCCGCCGATGACGATCAGGACGGCGAGGGCCAGCATCACCATCACCCCGCTCGGGCCCTTATTCGAGGGCGACTGAGGCTCGTTCGGTGGCGGCGGTTGCGTTGCCATGCGCGGCAAACCTAGCACCGCGCGAACAACCAGTGTCGCAGTGCTCGGCCTGCGCCCCGCTAGGCTCGGGGCCATGCAAGCCGCCGCCGCGCCTACCCACTCCTCGGCGCTTGGCGAGCGCACCGCCTGGGCGCGCAACCTGACGGCGCCCGTGCGCGACTACCTCGGCACCGAGACCGGCGGGGCGATCGTTCTGCTCGCCGCGATCGCGCTCGCCTGGCTGTGGGCCAATTCTCCCTGGTCGAGCTCGTATGAGTCGCTGTGGAGCACGAAGCTCTCGATCCAACTCGGCGGCGCCTCGATCTCCCAGGACCTGCGCCACTGGGTCAACGACGGGCTGATGACGTTCTTCTTCCTGGTCGCGGGGCTTGAGGCTCGCCGCGAGATCGACATGGGACAGCTGCGCGAGCGCCGCCGCATCGCGCTGCCGGCGCTCGCCGCCCTGGGAGGCGCCGCCGCCGCGATCGCGCTCTACCTCGCACTGAACGCCGGCGGCGCCGGCGGGCACGGCTGGGGGGTTGCGATGTCCACCGACACCGCTTTTGCGCTTGGGGTGCTCGCGCTGGTGGCGCCCGGCGGGACGCGGCTGCGCGTCTACCTGCTGACGCTGACGATCGTCGACGACCTGCTTGCGCTGATCGTGATCGCCATCGTCTACACAAGTGACCTTTCACTGAGCGCGCTGGCGATAGCTGTGCTGCTGTTCGGAGCGCTGCTTGCCTCGCGCCGCGCTCCGCGCGCCTGGCGGCGGCGGCTGCGACCGCTGCTGGGCACAGCGGTCTGGGTGGCGCTCTTTGAGTCCGGAGTCGATCCGGTCATAACAGGACTTGCGATCGGACTGACCACCACCGCCTACCCGCCGGTCCGCGCCGAGCTCGAGCAGGTCAGCGAGCTCACGCGCTCGTTTCGCGAGCAGCCGACCCCCGAGCTGGCGCGCTCGGCGCAGCTGGGGCTGCTGGCGGCGATCTCCCCAAACGAGCGGCTGCAGCACCGCTTCCATCCGTGGGCGAGCTATCTGATCGTGCCGATCTTCGCGCTGGCCAACGCCGGGATCCACGTCAGCGCGGCGCTGATAGAAGAAGCGGCCTCCTCGCCGATCACGCTGGGGATCGTGCTCGGCTATGTGGTGGGTAAGCCACTGGGAATCCTTGGAGCGTCTTGGCTTGCCTCGCGACCGCGACTGGGCGGACTACCCAGAGCGCTCAGCTGGCCGGGGATCGCCGGCGACGGCGCGGTCGCCGGAGTCGGCTTCACCGTCGCGCTGCTGATCTCAAACCTCGCGTTTCACGGGCACGAGCTCGAGCAGGCCACGCTCGGGGTGCTCGCGGCCGGAATACTGGCCTGCCTGAGCGGCTGGCTGAGTTTCCGCGCGATCGCACGGCTGCCAACCTCGGTGCGGGTACGACAGCTGCTGCAAACCGAGCAGGAGATCCTCGACCTCGCCGACGATGTCGAGGAGCGACGCGACCACGTTCGCGGCAGCGAGCACGCGCTGGTGACACTGCTCGAGTACGGCGACTACGAATGCCCTTACTGCGGGCAGGCCGAGGTCGTGATTCGTGAGCTGCTGAGCTCCTTCGGCGAGGAGCTTCGCTACGTGTGGCGCCACCTGCCACTCGGCGATGTGCACCCGAACGCACAGATGGCCGCCGAGGCCGCCGAGGAGGCTGCCGCGCACGGGCGCTTCTGGCAGATGCACGACACGCTGCTGACCCATCAGGACGAGCTGAGCGCCGGCGATCTACGCGCGGACGCGCGGCAAATCGGACTCGATGTCGAGGACTTCTGGGAAGGGGTGCGCCGGCGCCGCCACGCCGACCGTGTCGATGAGGACGTGGCAAGCGCCGATTCCAGCGGCGTCGCGGGGACGCCCACGTTCTTTATCAACGGCAGGCGCCATCACGGCGCCTATGACCAGGAGAGCCTCGCCGCGGCGGTGCGCTCCGCGCGCACGCGAGCTCTGCTCGCCCGCAAAACCGTGGTGGCCGACCAAGCGGCATAAGATGATCGGGCCATGGGGGCGGGAAGCCGACACTCTGCGCTCTTGAGAGGCGGCCCGCGATGAGCGCAAACGCCGGCGGCGAGACGCGGCCCTCCGCCCTGGAGACCCTCACCGTCCTGCTGGTCGAGGATGACGACGGCGACGCGCTGTTGGTGGGAGACGAGCTGCTCGAGCGGCTCCCGAGCGCGCGTCTGCTGCGCAGCCGAACGCTCGCCGAGGCGTTGCAGGCGCTCAAAGGCCGGATCGACTGTGTGCTGCTCGATCTCGGACTCCCAGACGCGGCCGGAATCGACGCGGTCAGGAAGTTGCGCGCCGCGATGCCGACCGCGCCCTTGATCGTGCTGACCGGGCTGGCCGACGAGGCGGCCGGCCTGGCGGCGGTCGCTGCCGGCGCGCAGGACTATCTGCTGAAGGGTAATCTCGACCACCAGCAGCTGCCCCGTTCGATCCGCTACGCGATCGGGCGCCGACAAGCCGAGGAGAACGAGCGCGAGCTGCTGCTTGCCGAGGCCCAAGCGCGCGAGGTGGCAAGACTCGAACGTGGACTTGCGCCAACGCTTGTGCTTGAGGATTCGCCGATATGGGTCGAGTCCTGTTATCGCGCCGGACGCAGCCGCGCGCTGCTCGGAGGCGACTTCTTTGACCTGGTGCAGGACGGGGATGGGCGGGTTCACGTCGTGGTCGGCGATGTCTGCGGTCACGGGCCCGACGAAGCGGCGGTCGGCGTCACTCTGCGCGCGGCCTGGCGCGCGCTTGCGCTCTCCGGCGCCTCGCCGGAAGTGCTACTCGGGACGATGGAGCAGGTACTCGAACGCGAGCGCCATCTACCGGGGCTGTTCGCGACGCTGTGCACTCTGAGCTGGGAGCGCGAGCCGATGCGAGCATCGATGATCCGCGCCGGACATCCACGACCGCTGCTGATCGCCGACGGGTCGATCTCCCTGGTCTCTGACACCGAGAAAGGCGGCGCGGGCATTGGGATGGCGCGGGGCGGCTGGCAACCGGAGAGGGTGGCGCTGCCGCCGGATTGGACGATGCTGATCTACACCGACGGGATCATCGACGCGCGCGTGGACGGTGGCTCTGAGCGACTCGGCGAAGAGGGACTACAGGCGCTCCTGCGCGACCAGATGAACGAGATGCCCGACTGGCGCGAGCGGCCACACAAGCTGCTGGAAGACCTGGTCGAGCAGGCCAAGCGACTGAACGGACAAGACCTCAGCGACGACGTCGCGATGCTACTGCTCGGCGCCCATGCGCAAACTTCGCGCGAGGACATCTGAGTGAGCCGCATGCGAGCCGGGCTCGCGCGGCTGCTTGCGAGTACCAGCGTCGGCACGCTGCTGGCGGCGACGATCGGGGTCGTGCTAATGCTGGCCGTCGTGGGAATCGGACTGGCGCTGATCGCAAACCACGAACTCGATCGGGAGCGCAGCGTGCTGCTCGACCAAGTGGGGCCTTCGGTGCGAGCGGCTCTGCAACTTGAAAGCGCATTGGTCAACGAGGAGACCGGGGTGCGCGGGTATGTGCTCACGCGCGAACAGCCTTTCCTGCAGCCCTACCGCGACGGACTCGGCGTACAGAGCGCATCCTTCGCGCAGCTCTATGCACACGAGCGCTCCGACCAACCCGCGGCGTCCGCGGACATCGATCTCGTGCGCGCGCGCGTGAGCGCATGGCAGAGCAAGTACGTCTCCCCCGCGCTCGCGGGCGGCCGGGGCGCGGCGCCTCGTCCGGTATCAATCGAAGTGGAAGGCAAGCATCTGTTTGACTCGGTGCGCGCGTCTCTGAGCCGGCTGGACGGCGAGCTGCAAAGGGTGGACTCCAGCACACGCTCCAAACTGAACGCCGCCGCCGCCAAGCTCGAAGTACTGCTGATCGTCGCCGCCGTGCTGATACTCGGCGGCCTGCTCGCCGCGGGGCTGCTGTTGCGCACAGCGATCACACGGCCATTGGCGAAACTGGGGCGCGAATCGCGCCGAGTGGCCGGCGGCGAGTTCGCCAATCCGCTGGATAACAGCGGAGGCGCGCGTGAGATCGCCGAGGTGGGACGCGAGATCGACGCGATGCGCATGCGCATCGTCGAGGAGCTGGCAACGGTCGAAGCGGCGCGCGAGCAGTTGCAGGCACAGGCGATCGAGCTGCAGCGCTCAAATGCAGAGCTCGAGCAGTTCGCATACGTCGCCTCGCACGACCTGCAGGAGCCGCTTCGCAAGATCGCGAGCTTCTGCCAAGCACTACAGCAACGCTACGGCGACCAACTCGACGAGCGCGCCGACCAGTACATCGACTTCGCCGTCGACGGAGCCAAGCGCATGCAGAGCTTGATCAACGACCTCCTTGCGTTCTCCCGCGTCGGTCGCGGCGGTCCGGCCAATGAACGCGTCGAACTCGAGGACGTGCTCGCCGAGGCGCAGCACGCGCTCGCCGGCGCTCTGCAGAGCAGCGGCGCGCTCATCGAGCACAAGCCGCTGCCGGCGGTGCGAGGTGAGCGCACGTTGCTGGTCTCGCTGCTACAGAACCTGATCGGCAACGCGATCAAGTTCGCGGACACAGACGCACCGCTGGTGTACATAGGAGTCCGGCGCGATGATGATATGTGGGAGTTCAGCTGCACCGATAACGGGATCGGGATCGACCCCGACTATGCGGAGCGAATCTTCCTGATCTTCCAACGTCTGCATACCCGCGAGTCCTACGACGGCAGCGGGATCGGGCTGGCGCTGTGCCGCAAGATCGTGGAATATCACGGCGGCAGGATCTGGCTTGACCCCGACTGGCGCGAGGGCGCGCGCTTTCGTTTCACTTTGCCAATCGCCGAAGAGGAGAGAGAGCGCCGATGAAGGCCGACCTGATCTCAGTGTTGCTCGTGGAGGATGACCCCGGTGACGTGCTGTTGATCCGCGAAGCATTCAGCGAACAGAAGGTCGGCAACGTCCTCTCGGTCGTCAGCGACGGCGTGCGGGCGATCGAATACGTCCGCGGCGAGGGTGAGTTCGCCGATCGTGAGCGACCCGACTTGATATTGCTGGACTTGAACCTACCGCGAAAGAGCGGCACGGAGGTGCTCGCCGAGATCAAGGCGGACCCCGAGCTTGCGACGATCCCGGTGATCGTGCTGACGACCTCAGAGGCCGAGGAGGATGTGCTGCGCTCCTACCAGGCTCATGCCAACGCCTACATAACCAAGCCGGTCGACTTCGACCGCTTTCGTCAAATCGTGCACAAGATCGACGACTTCTTCATCGGCATCGTGAAGCTGCCGCCGCACCTTAGATAATCGCCGCGCGAGCGCGAACCATCGGTTCGCGCGTGATCTTGCGACCCGGGAGGAATCGATGGCGACGAACAGGCTCAAACCAGGCGATGTGATCGGCTCGGCGCTTGAGATCTACGGCGCGCAGGTGTGGGTGCTGATCCCAGCCGCCGTGGTCATCTTCGCAATCGTGGCGCTGGCTCAACTGCTGATCACAGGCGCCGGTGCGGCATTGGTAACACTCGTCGCGCTCGTGCTGGCCACCTTCTATCAGGGCATGGTCGTCGAGTTGGTCGGCGACGTTCAAGACGGGCGGCGAGACAGCTCTGTCGGCCAACTGTTTGGGAGCGTCACCCCGATCTGGCTTGCGTTGATCGGGCTCTCGCTGCTGTTGGGCGTAGCGGTGACAATCGGCTTCTTCCTGCTGATCGTTCCCGGCGTCTACCTGCTGACGATCTGGGCTGTGGCGGCGCCCGCGCTCGTTATCGAGCGCCGGGGCGTCTCAGCGGCCTTCGGCCGCTCGCGCGAACTGGTGCGGGGGCATGGCTGGCAGGTCCTCAGTGTGATCTTGCTGGTCGTTCTGCTCACCTTGCTGGTTGTAGTCATGGCGGGCATCCTCGCCTCTGGACTCGGGACAGCAGGCGTCGCGGTCGTTCAGTGGGCAGCCAACGTGATCATTTCTCCGTTCACGGCCCTGGTCAGCGCCGTGATGTACTTCTCGCTGCGCCGCTTGCACGGCGAAGCGGCGCCGGTGCCGGGACCACCCAAGCCTGAGAGCGGACTGCCGAGCGATCCCCCCTCGTTTGGTCTGTAATCAGCGCGGCGCCAACTGGAAGATCGGTATCTCCCTGCCCGCCTTCGCCGCCCGCTCGCGGTAGTCGGCATACTCGGGAAAGACACGATCGGCAAGCGCCCACAAGCGCCGGCGCTCGGCCTCGTCCTTGACCAACTCGGCACGGTAGGGCCTGCCGCCGTAGAGGATGTCCGGATTTGCGCACACGTTGTAGTACCAGGACGGGTTGCTTGGCCATCCGCGCTTTGAGGCGATGATCGTCACGCGCTCGCCGTCGTGGAAGTAGAGCGTGGCGTTGCGGCGAGGTTGACCTGTCCGCGCTCCGCGCGACTCCAGCAAGGCGGCGGCCAGCGGACCCGTTGTGCTCAGCCGGCCTTTTGTCAAACTCATCAGGAGCGGGTCGAGCTTCCAGGCCACGTTGATCGAGAACCATGCACCAAACTTGGTGGCGGACAGGCGAGCGACGGCGAAATAGAGGCGACCTCGCGGCTTGTAGGGGTCCACATAGGGCAATCGGTGAGCGGCAGCCATGAAGCGGGCCTCCTTCACTCTTTGGCGCCGCCGAGATGGGCCACGAACGCCGTTACACGCTGGTCATACAAACTCGGATCGACATTCCACGACTCAACGTGCGCGGCGTGCGCAACGCGGTAATAAGTGACACAGCCCGGTAGCGCGCTTGCGAATGCGTTGCTGGTGGAAATCGGGACCAGTTTGTCTTCGCTGCCGTGGAAGAGCAGGATCGGCAGATGGAAGTCGGCGGTGTGATGCAGCGCATCGAGGCTGTTCCAATCCGCGTCGATCCGGGTGCCTACCATCCACTCGACCGGCAGGGCCATAAGCGAGGACAGGCCCTTCTCTTCGGCGTTGAAGGCAAGGATCGACTTCCAGTCGAGCGCGGGAGCGTCGAGGATGAGACCCGCGATGCGGTGTGCGAGCGGGGAGCGCTCCATGAACTGGGAGACGATCGCGCCACCCATCGAGTAACCGGCGAGCACGATTCGCTGAGCGCCATGCGCAAGCGCATAGCTGACGGCGGCCTGCAGGTCGCGCCACTCGGTCAGACCCATGTGGTGCAAGCCGTCGGGGCTGGGCGGCGCGCCTGCGTCCTCGCGGTAGGTGATCAGCAGCGTTGAAGATCCGGCGGCGTGCAGGGCCGGCGCGATTCGCATGACGTCGTCGCGGTTGCTGTTGATGCCGTGAACGACGATCGCCCAGATGTGCGTGCGTCCCGGGATCAACCAGGCCGGCATTGGGCCCAGTTCGTCGGGGACACGAACTTCTGTGAACGGCAACCCCAGCGCCTGTCGGGGGTTGCCGACGTAGACGCCGTTCTCCACGCCGACGCTGGCTCCCATGGGTGGTCGAGAACTGGCTGCGCGCAGGCGGCGAGTGACCGAGTCCGGAGAATTTGCGAGCACCCCTTCGACGATCGCGTGCCCGCCATGCCATTCCAGGCCGTACACACCGGGGCGCAGCGTGTCTTCGGAGCGGGAGAGAACCACCTCGCCGGCCGAGATCGCACGCACGGTCGCTTCGGGATATTGGGAGCGGTCGGGGACCAAGACAGCCGAGGAGAAGTGCCAGCTCAGGGCCGCGCCCGCGGCGAGCGCAAGCACCACGATCAGAACCACGCCGACCAGCAGACCTTGCCTGTGCCTACGCGGCCATGACCTGGTCTCCGCTACGGGCTGGGTGGCAACGCTCACGCGGGCGAGGCTAGCAATCGGCGATCCGCCACAGCTCACGGATGTGGTCGTTGCGGCGCGGTAGCGGTCACCTCTACGTAATCGCGACCAGCGCCTCAGATTGACTCAGGGATCATTTCGATCGCTCCACACGGGCACTCGGTGACGCAGATGCCGCAACCCTTGCAGTAGTCGAGATCGAAGGCGTAGCCGTCCGCCTCCGCCACCTTCAGGACCGCGTTGTCGGGGCAGACGCCGTAGCAGTTGTCACAGCCGAAGCAGTTGCCGCAGCTCAGGCAGCGACGGGCCTCGAACAGAGCATTGGTTTCGTCGAGGCTCTGCGTGACCTCCTCGAAGGTGGATTGGCGGCGAACGGCATCGAGTCGGGTAGCGACGGTCTTCGGCGCGTCGGCGTAGTACCACGTATTGAGCGCGTCGAAGTTCGCGAGCGAGGGCTCGGGGGGGTGCTCGTACTCGCGGCCGCGCAGCCAGGCATCGATGTTGCGCGCGGCCTGCTTGCCGTGGCCGACGCCGACCGTGACGGTGCGCTCGGCGGGCACCATGTCCCCACCGGCGAAGATGCCGGGATGGCCGGTCATCATGCCGGCGCTCACCCGCACGACGCCGTCGCTGATCTGCAGCCCCGGCACTCCGTCGAGCAGCGAGAGGTCGGCCTCCTGGCCGAGCGCGAGCACCAGCGAGTCGGCCTGTAGCTCCTCGGTCTCGCCGGTCGGATGCGGGAAGCCATCGTCATCGAGCGCCATCTTCTCCACCACGAGTGTTCCCTCGTCGGCGTGCTTGATCGTGGAGAGCCACTTCATCAGCACGCCCTCCTCGAGCGCTTCCTGCACCTCGAGGTCATGCGCGGGCATCCGCTCGCGCGTGCGGCGATAGACGACGATCGCCTCGCTTACGCCCAGGCGCTTGGCGCTACGGGCGACATCCATTGCGGTGTCGCCGCCTCCGTAGACGACCACGCGCCGCCCGAGCAGCGGCGGCTCCTGGTCCTCCATGCCGCGCAGCATGCTCACCGCGTCGAGGATGTGCGCGGCCTCGCCGGCGGGGATATAGGCGCGCCTGCCGATGTGCGCGCCGACGGCCAGGAACGCGGCGTCAAAGCCGCCGTCGGACATCGCCTCGAGGACATTCGTCACCTTCATGTTCAGCTCGATCTCCACGCCGAGGTCAAGGATGCGCTGCGCCTCGGCGTCGAGCACCTCGCGCGGCAAGCGGTAGCGCGGGATGCCAAAGCGCATCATGCCGCCGACCATCGGTCCCGCATCGCGGATCGTGACCGCGTGCCCCAGGCGTGTCAGGTGGTAGGCCGCCGAGAGCCCGGACGGGCCGGCGCCGACGACGAGCACGCGCTTGCCGCTCGGCTCGGCGTCCGCTGTTAGCTGCCAACCCTGACGGATTGCTTCGTCGCCGAGAAAACGCTCGACGCCGTGAATACCAACGGTCTCATCGACCTGCGCACGGTTGCAAGCGCTCTCGCACGGGTGGTAGCAGACGCGCCCCATCACCGCGGGTAGAGGATTGTCCTTGACCAGCTTCCGCCACGCCGCCTCGTAGTCGCCGGACTCGGCGTGGTAGAGCCATTGCTGAATGTTCTCGCCGGCCGGACAGGCGTGATTGCACGGGGGAAGACGATGGACGTAAACAGGCCGCTCCTGGCGCCAGGAGCCCGTCTTGTTGGCCAGGCTCGAACCGACGTCCAACGTGATCGCAAACGGCTTATCCATCGCCGTGGCTCTCAGCGTCATCGTCATTGGTCAGCAACCCGAAACGGCGGATATTGCGATCCGCGCCTGCCTGGATGCGGGCGATCGTCTCGCTGCGAAGCTCGGGCTCGAACAGGTGCGCAAAGCGACGCTGCGGGCGCAGGTACTCCTCGACGGGCACCCGCCGGCGAATCTTCGAGACGCCCGTCAGCTCGCCGTCGCGAGCCTCGAACACGGGGAAGATGCCCGACTCCTTGGCCAGGCGGGCGATCCGGATCGTGTCCTTCGAGGCGCTGCCCCAACCGAGCGGGCAGGGGACGAACACGTGCAGGTAGCGCGCGCCGCGGATCTCCATCGCCGCCTGCACCTTTGCCTCCAGGTCGCGCAGCTCGGCGACGGTGGCGGTGGCCACGTAGGGAATCTCGTGCGCCATCGCGATCAACGGCGCGCTCTTGCCCTGGCCGAAAACGTTTCCCGGTTCGGGACCGACGGCCTGGGTTGTGGTCGTGCGCGCGGCAGGCGGGGTCGCCCCGGAGCGCTGCACGCCCGTGTTCATGTACGCCTCGTTGTCATAACAGATATAGAGCACGTCGTCATTTCGCTCGAACATTCCCGACAGGCACGCCATGCCGATGTCCACGGTGCCGCCGTCGCCGCCCTGGCCGACCACGCGCACGTCCTCGCTCCCCTTCGCGCGCAGCGCCGCGGCGATGCCGCTGGAGACGGCGGGCGCATTGGCGAACAGCGAGTGAATCCAGGGAATCCGCCACGATGTCTCCGGGTAGGGGGTGGAGAACACCTCCAGGCAGCCGGTCGCGTTGGCGGCAATCATCCGGCCTTCGGTTGCCCGCATCGCGGCATCCAGTGCATAGCGCGCGCCGAGCGCCTCGCCGCAACCCTGGCAGGCGCGGTGCCCGCAGGTGATCGAGTTGGTGCGCTGCTCGCCCGCTTGGACAGAGCTCTGCTCGGGGCCGAGCAGGCGATTGCCGACGGCGAAGCTGCCGGTCTGGTAGAAGCGGATCGGGGACTCGCTCATCTCACACCGGCCCCGCCGCGACCGCTCCTACATCGCGCAGGATATTCTCGGCGTGCGGCCCCGAGGCACTCGATGCGTTCATGCGCGCCAGCTCGCGATTGACCACATCCCAGTCCATATCCAGGAACGTCAGTGGCTCCAGGCGGTCGGCCGCCGTGTCGGCGAACAGTTTGTGCAGCGACGCCTTCGTGATCGGTCGCCCGCCAAGGCCCGCGATCACCGTGTATCCGTGCAGCTGGTTGCCGGCGAGCGCCATGCGTACGTTGGCCGTGACGATCCCGCCGATGCCGACGGCAAGCGCCTTCTCCAACACGGCGACGCGCTGGGCGCCGGCGAGCGCGGCCCGCACCTGCTCTAGGGGAAAGGGACGGAAAGAGGTAATTCCCAGTGCCCCGATCTTCACTCCTTGCTCGCGCTGCTCGTCGATCGTGTCCTTGATCGTGCCGAGCACCGAGCCGAGCGCCACCACGATCGTGTCCGCGTCCTCGCAGCGGTAGGGCCTCACCAGCCCGCCCGAGTCGCGCCCGAACGCGCTCTCGAAGTCCGCTGCGATCTGCGGGATCAACTCCAGCGCCCGCATCTGCTTGGCGTGCGCGAGGTACTTCACCTCCATGAACGCCTCGGGCCCGACCATCGCGCCGATCGAGACCGGCTCGTCGGGGTCGAGTACCTGCCGCGGCGAGAATGCCGGCAGGAACGCGTCGACCTGCTCCTGGGTCGGCATCTCGACACGCTCAACGGCGTGTGTGAGGATGAAACCGTCCATGCACACCATCACCGGCGTCGAGAGCTCCTCGGCCAGTCGGAAGGCCTGGATGTGCAGGTCGAGCGCCTCCTGGTTGGTCTCCGCGTAGAACTGGATCCAGCCGCAATCGCGCTGTGACATCGAGTCCGAATGGTCGTTCCAAATGTTGATTGGCGCGCCGATCGCGCGATTGGCAAGCGTCATCACGATCGGTAGGCCGAGACCGGAGGCGTTGTAGAGCGCCTCTGTCATGTAGAGCAGCCCCTGACTCGCCGTCGCGGTGTAGGCGCGCGCTCCAGTCGCCGAGGCCCCGATCGCGACCGACATCGCGGCGAACTCCGACTCGACGTTGACGAACTCGCAGGGCGCCAGCTCGCCGCTCTTCACGAGTTGCGAGAGGTTCTCGACGATATGCGTCTGCGGAGAGATCGGGTAGGCGCAGATGACCTCCGGGCGGCACAGCGCGACCGCCTCGGCCACCGCACGCGAGCCCTCAAGCTGACGCAACACCGCTGGGCTCCCTCAGCTCATCCGCCACCCAGGCGTACGCCGCGCTCGCCGCCGCCACATTGCCCTCGGCGACGCTCCGACTGAAGCGCTCTACGACCGCGCTCGCCACGGCCTTAAGAGAGATCAGCCCGCTGAGCGCGGCGAAGCCTCCGAGCAGGGCGGCGTTTGCCACCGGCCTGCCCGTCTGCTCCTGTGCCAGCCGGCCGGCAGGCACCGTGAGCAACCGCTCGTGGCGAAAGCCGCTCACGAACTCGCCGAGGCCGAGATCGTCAAAGCTCTTGGAGGTGTTGATCAGGATGAAGCCGTCCGGGCTAAGGCCACCGAACACGTCCACCTGATGCAGCAGCGTCGGATCCACCACGATCAGCACGTCGGGTGCCAGCACCGGCTCGCGCAAGCGGATCTCGCGATCGTCGATACGGCAGAACGACACCACCGGCGCGCCCATGCGCTCCGAGCCAAAGCTGGGAAACGCCTGCGCGTAGCGGCCCTCCGAGAACGCGGCGAGCGAAAGCAGCTCGGCCGCCGTGACGACCCCCTGGCCGCCGCGGCCGTGGATGCGGACCTGCAACATTGCAACGAAGTCAAGCGCTTGACGGGACCGACTACTACCGCTTTCCCCACGGAGCGCCATAAGTAGTTCTCAGCACCCGGTCGGCCTCCCCTCTATTTTGCCGCGATCTGCAATAATGAACTATATGGTTCAGTATTCCAAGACCGTCGACCGTGCCTTCACCGCTCTCGCCGACCCAACCCGCCGTAGCGTGCTTGAACGGCTCGGCGCGGGCAGCGCCACGATCAGCGAGCTCGCCGAGCCCTTCGGCATGTCGCTGACCGGGATGAAGAAGCACGTCCGACTGCTCGAGGAGGCCGAACTGATCACAACGGAGAAGGTCGGGCGTGTCCGCACATGTACGCTCGTGCCCTATGCCTTCGAGGGCATCAGCACGTGGCTGGCTCGGCTCGACCGCTTCGCCCTGGTTCTCGAACGCACGAGAGGAGCATCATCAGCATGAGCACCACCGTCAGCACCCCAAACGAGCTTGAGATTCGCATCGAGCGGGTCTTTGACGCGCCGCGCACACACGTCTTCTCGGTCTGGACCGACCCGCAACTGATCCCCGAATGGTGGGGCGATGGCACGATTGTCGAGGAGATGGACGTACGTCCCGGCGGCGGCTATCGCTTCCGAACCGCCCGCGGCGTCATTGAGGGAGAGTTCCGCAAGGTCGAGCCGCCGGCCTTGCTCGTGCAGACCTTCCAGAACCATTTGCAGACGCTCGAGTTCGAGGATCTCGGCAAGCAGACCAAGCTGACGCAGACGATGCTCTTCCAGAGCACCGAGCAGCGCGACATGACGATGCAGTACGGCGTCGAGGAGGGCGCGAAGAAGGGCTTTGAGCGCATCGATGCGGTGCTGAAGAAGATCGCGGCGCGATGAGCAAGCAGGCGGGCGCCGATGCCCACGATCAGATCCGCGTGCACGGCGCGCGCGTGAACAACCTCAAGGATCTGAGCGTCGAGATCCCCAAGCGCCGGTTGACCGTGTTCACCGGCGTCTCGGGCTCGGGCAAGAGCTCGCTGGTGTTCGGAACGATCGCCGCTGAGTCACAGCGGCTGATCAACGAGACCTACAGCGCGTTCGTGCAGGGCTTCATGCCCACGCTCGCGCGCCCGGAGGTCGACGTGCTCGAAGGACTGACGACCGCGATCCTCGTCGACCAGGAGCGGATGGGCGCTGACGCTCGCTCCACCCTCGGCACCGCGACCGATGTCGGCGCGATGCTGCGAATCCTCTTCAGCCGGCTGGGCAAGCCGCATATCGGCTCGCCCAGCGCGTTCTCCTTCAACGTCGCCTCGGTGCGAGCGAGCGGCGCGATCACCATCGAGCGCGGAGCCGGCAAGACGCAGACCAAGAAGGCGAGCTTCAACCGCCTCGGCGGCATGTGCGCGCGCTGTGAGGGTCGCGGCTCGGTCACCGACTTCGACCTGACGCAGATGTATGACGAGAGCAAGTCGCTGAACGAGGGCGCGTTGACGATCCCCGGCTACAGCATGGACGGCTGGTACGGGCGCATCTTCGGCGGCTGCGGCTTCTTCGATCCTGATAAGCCGATCAAGAAGTTCAACAAGAAAGAGCTCTACGACCTGCTCTACAAGGAGCCCACGAAGATCAAGGTCGATGGCATCAACCTCACCTATGAGGGGCTGATTGCGAAGATGGAAAAGTCGATGCTCGCCAAGGACATCGACGCGCTGCAGCCGCACGTACGCGCGTTCGTGGAACGGGTTGTGACATTCACCGTGTGCCCGGACTGCGCGGGCACTCGACTGAGCGAGGATGCTCGCTCCTCGAAGATCGAAGGCCTCAACATCGCCGAAGCCTGCGCGATGCAGATCTCAGATCTTGCCGACTGGGTGCGCGACCTGGACGAGCCATCGGTGGCGCCACTGCTGGCTTCTTTGACCGAGACGCTCGACTCGTTCGTCGAGATCGGGCTCGGCTATCTCTCGCTGGAGCGGCCGTCGGGCACACTCTCGGGCGGCGAGGCGCAGCGCGTGAAGATGATTCGTCAGCTCGGCTCCTCGCTGACCGACGTCACGTATGTCTTTGACGAGCCGACGATCGGGATGCATCCACACGACATCCAGCGGATGAACGAGCTGCTGCTGCGCTTGCGCGACAAGGGCAACACGGTGCTGGTGGTCGAGCACAAGCCGGAGGCGATCGCGATCGCCGACCACGTCGTCGACCTCGGCCCCGGCGCGGGCAGCGACGGCGGCGAGGTGGTCTTCGAGGGCACCGTCAAGGGACTGCGCGGCAGCGGCACGCTCACCGGCCGCCACCTCGACGATCGCGCCTCGCTGAAGCCTTCGGTGCGTACCTCCTCCGGCACGCTTGAGATACAGGGCGCTGACACTCACAACCTCAAGGGCATCGATGTCGACATCCCGCTGGGCGTACTGGCGGTGGTGACGGGTGTCGCGGGATCGGGCAAGAGCTCGTTGATCGACGGTTCGATCACCAACTCCCGCCCGCCGCGCGAGGGAGTCGTCTCTATCGACCAGGGCGCTATCCGCGGCTCCAGGCGCAGCAATCCGGCGACCTACAGCGGAGTGCTCGATCCGATTCGCAAGGCGTTCGCGAAGGCCGGTGGTGTCAAGCCGGGGCTGTTCAGCTCAAACTCCGAGGGCGCCTGCCCGGCCTGTAACGGAGCCGGCGTCACCTATACCGATCTGGGAATGATGGCGGGCGTCGCCACGCTCTGCGAGGAGTGCGAGGGCAAGCGCTTTGGCGCCGAGGTGCTCGAGTACAAGCTGGCGGGCAAGGACATCAGCGAGGTCCTCGCCCTGCCGATCGCCGATGCCTTGGGTTTCTTCGGCTCAGGCGAGACGGAGCTGCCGGCGGCGCAGAAGATCCTTCAGTGGCTGGTCGACGTCGGGCTCGGCTACCTCAGCCTCGGCCAGCCGCTGCC
>JBOGXY010000056.1:0-21574 GCA_050696495.1 Solirubrobacteraceae bacterium | reverse complement strand
CTCGCAGCCCATAACGTCTAACGGCCTGCCCTCACACATCTGCTCCAGGGAAGCCCCCGTCCCGATCAGCCGAAGCTACGACCCGGACCGGACGGCTACCCACGCGCAGTTTCATGCCAGTAGCTCGTACGCTGAGGATGAGTCGCTCGGCGCGTGTGATGTGAGTTCCCCGCATGGCCGCTGGTCTGCTATAGACATGCGCGGGCGGTTGGCCAAATCAACTCACGCCAGCGGGCGGATGGACGATCCGAGAGCGAGCATGGGGACCACGCGCGAGAGTCGGCGGGATTGGCGGCATAGAGCGGCAGGTTGTCGGCGGTGGCGGTCACGCCGATCATTGCGTCGTTTGCCCAGCCTCACGCGATCCAGGGTTTCGCTTTCTTGTGATTGCGAGCGCGTTGACAACCGACACCAGACGCTTGCTTGGGACGAGCAGCGGGTGTCTTGCTGTTCACCTCGTGAAGGGGCAGTCCTCGGGCTCGTCGGCAAAGCGCATCAGCGCCCAGACGGCCTGGCGCTCTGCGGCGCTCAGGCGGCGGTGGCGGGTCTGCTGGTAGACCTGCAGCGTGAAGGCTGCTGAGGCGTGCCCGATCTGATCGGAGATCCAGTGCGGATCGCGCCCGGCCTGGGCGGCCAGCATCGCCCAGGTGCGGCGCAGCGAGTGCGCGGTGATCTTTGGAAGCGCGGAGAGTTGGCGCTCGGCGCGCCGTTTGTTTGCGAGTGCGACGCTCTTTGCCAAGACGCGGTCGCGGAAACGGTCGGGGTCGCGGCGCGTGCCGGACTGCGTGCCGAAGAAATGGTCGTCTGCCCCCATCGGGTAGTCGTCGCGCAGCCGCTGCTCGAGGTGGCTGCGCAGTTCCGCGCAGAGCCAAACGGACATCTCGACCTCGCGGACCCCCTTTGGCGTCTTTGCGTCGATCAGCTTCAACCGCGAGCGCTCCAGGTCCACCTGCCGGCAGAGCAGGTCGCATAGCTCGGAGATGCGCAGTCCGCACAGCGCGAGCGTGGCCAGCGCCCCGCGGCGGCCGATTCGGCGGTCGCGGCGTGCGTGGCGGTCGAGCTCGCCGGCGGCGTCGAGCAGGGCGTGGAGTTCGTCTACCTCGAGGAAGGTGCGCTGAGGCTTCACCGAGGGCAGGTAGCGGTCGCGGCGCTGGCCGACCTTCATCGGGTTGCGCTCGATCAGCCCGTAGTCGAGCGCCCGCTGAAGGATCTGGCTCAAGAGGGTCAGCATGCCGTTGATCGATGTGTTCGACAGCGCTCGCGTGCGCCGCCTGTAGGTGGTGCCTGCTTTGGTGCTTGCCGTCTCCATCAGCGGCTTTCCACGAGCCTGGGCGTTGAGGATCACGCGCGAGCGGCGCGTCAGCTCGTCGCGAAAGCCGTCGGTCTCGGCCACGTCGATCGCGTTCAGCTCATGGTCTGCGAAGTGTCCGATCAGATAGCCGAGCTTCCAGTCGAGATCGGCGATCGTGTCCTGGTCGAGCCCATGGCTCTTCTTTGCCTCGATCACCCTCCGCGCGAACGGTCCAAACAGATGAGGCCCGCTCGCGCCAACCGGCTCGCTCTGCACGATCGACGTGCGCGCTTGCGGCGGCTCCCAAGTGCCTCGCAATACCTGTTGGGAGATCGACTCAAGCTCGATGCCGGCCCGGGTCCGGTTCCATCCTTGGCTGTTGGTCCCGAACACGAGCCGGTGGCGGCGACCGTACGCGCGCAGCCGTGCGCCGAACGTGACCGTCTTACCGTCTTTCCAGGGCCACTCGGTGACCTCTCCATCGGTTGAACGCGCCATCAGAGCGCCTGCCGTCTACGCGGCTCAGCGGCGAGTGGTTCGGCTGCGCTCACGGATGACCCTTCCCCGCTCCCGGCGTGCCTGCATCGCGCGCCGCGCCGTCTGCAGATCGAAGCGCATGCGCGCCTTCGGTCCGTCCCCGAGGCGCATCACACCGAGGTCGACCGCGTGTTCGTATACGTAGTAGATCGACACGTTCAGAGCACTCGCCAACTCCTTCGGCTCCAACAGCCGGTGCGGGCTGGGATTCGCCACCGCGATCACGTGCGCGACGCGCTGCGCTATCGCCTCGATGTCCTCCTGATCGAGCGTCATCGCCTCCACTGACCGCGAAGGGCGCGAACCGGCCAGCGGATTTCGCGGGCCGGCGCAAAGCCGGCCGGTGGGTTAGGTGCGATAGATGTACGCGGAAGTTGGCGGCAAGGTTCATTTGTCGCCTCGCAGTTCCTCGCTGTGCTCGGCGAGGAAGATTTCAATGTCGAGCATGCGGCCGGTGGCGCTTTCGATTTGCTGGGCCGAGCCGTGCAGCTCCATGTCTTCTTTGCTCATCTCCCGCTCGACCTCGCGTTGGGCGTGAAGCGCCTGGACGAGTGTCAGCGTCCCGTGCGGTGGCAGTGTGATCAGGTCGCCTTGCGGGCTGGGCTCGTGCCAGCCGATCGCGTCCAATAGCGCGCGGATGCGGTCGAATCGCTCAAGGTGGGGTTGGTAGCGCTCGAGGTTCAGCTCGCTGCCGGTTTGGCTGACCTGCGTGATCTCCTCGGCGGCGTAGCCGAACATGCGCAGCAGCGACTCGCGGACGTAGGAGCGGATCGGTTGGGGTAGACCTATCGTCTTCATCGGTTCCTCCGTGGTTGTCGGAGGCCCCGGGAGGGCGTGTGGCGATTCGGGCCCGGACGCGTGCGCGTTAGGGTGTCCGAGGTGCCGGGAGTTGCCGCTTCCGGTGCCAACGCCCCCGGCCGGTTTGGTCGGTCGGGGGCACTAGTTTTTTGGTGTCCGTACTCTGTGTGCGCCCCTAGAGAAAAGTGTGAAGGCGCATGAGGAAAGTATCAGGCGTTGCGGACAGAAAAGCTCAGCGGTCGATCGTCGGCGCTGGGTCCCAAGAGCGCAGCGAGCGCTCGTTGCGGACGTGCCGGGAGGTGAGTCGTTGCTTCCTGATCCGGGTGATCGAGAAGGCGTCGTCGAGGCGGGCCTGCAGGTCAAGGAAGCTCTTTCCGTGGGCGGGGATGCCCCAAAGGCGGGAGGCGAGGGTGTAGATGTCGCCGCCCAGGGGTTTGCCGTCGGGGGTTGAGCAGCCGAAGCAGGTCCAGCCCTGTTGGGGTGTCGGGTAGACGTGCAGGCTTGGTTTGCGGTCGGCGTGGAAGGGGCATGCGATCTTGCCCTCGCTGTTTGGGGTCTGGCCGGTCAGCAGGCGCACGTAGTGGGCTGGGGCGATCTGGTGCAGGGGGTCCTGTTCGCGGGTCGGGAGGCGGTGGCTGTCAGGGTGTGGGCAGTCGCGGGCGGCGAGGGTGGCCAGGATCGCCTTTGTGCTGTGGCGCAGGCCGGTGTGTTCGAGCAGATCCACGGGATTTGGCGGATCGTGCTTGTAGTTGTAGGTGCCCGGCGGGCGCAGGATGCGGGTTGGGTCCGCGCACTTGACGTCGGCTGCCAGGATGCGGGCGAGGCGACGGTTGGCCTGCTCGAGCTCGTTGGGTCGGAGGGGATCGGTCAGCGACCAGTAGGCGTGGCCGTGGTTCGGGGTGCCGGAGGCGACGATCATCGTTGGCGGCGGGTTGAAGGCTTGGGCGGATTCGAGGGCACGGCGATCGTCGCAGTCGGCCCAGATGACGGCGGTGGCTGTCAGGTCCTCGCGAGTGCCTCGGTAGCGGGCTCGCGGTGCGCAGCCGATGTAGACGTCGGTGTGCGTGCCGATGCGCGCAATGCGGCGGCCGGCGTGCTCGTCGGAGGTGTGCAGGAAGAGGCGGGCGAAGCCTCGGTCGCGCGTGCGGTAGCGGATGTCAAGCAGACTGCCGGGCGGCGCGGCGAGCGTGAGCATCGCCACGTAGCGCCCGGCTTCCTCCACCTGCCGGGAGGTGGGCGTGCTCATCGCGCGCGTTCCTCTTCCAACTCAGCGACCTCGGGGGTGTGGATGGCAATGAACGCGAACTCGCGCCCGATGCGCGGGACCTCCTCGGGCGCGCGTTTGGCCCACTCGTACAGCTGGTCGCGGTTCAGTTCGCCGGCCCACATCGCGGCCGTTCGCTGCTCTGGCGTCATTGCCCAAAGCGTCCGCGAGCCCTCGCGGCGCTTCGCGTTCACCGCATCCACTCGCCCCAGGATCGACTCGTCCAGGACTGTCATCTTGTCCTCCTTGACGTGGTTGTTGACTGGCGGTCGGCGGCTGGGCGCGCGACCGCGTCCGATCGGGTCAGACAGCCGCGGAGGGGTCCTGGTCGATCTCGGAGATGTGGGCGCTCTCGCCACGGGGAGCGGAGAGGAACTCGATGTGCCCGCGCACTTCGTAGTCGTGGCGGCGCATCGCCGTGCCGGACTGCCACTCGCGGTACTTCAGGCGGCCGGTGACTGCGACCAGCCAGCCCTTGGAGAGTTCGCGCGCGGCTGCCTCCCCGGCCAGCCCGTACTCGGTTACGTCGACAAAGCCGACCTCGTGCGCGCGTCCCATCTCGCGGACGGCCAGACGGACCTTGCAAGCGGCGGTGCCGTCGGGTAGGCGGGAGAGGTCGGGGTCGGCCACCAGGCGGCCGGTCAGGGTGACGGTGTTCATTTTGGTTCCCCTTTTTGTGTTTTTAGTTGTGCCGCCCGTTTTTGTTGTGAGCGGTCTCCCCCACTGACCGCGAGAGCGCGATACCGGCCAGCGGATTTGTGAAGTCGTTGGCCGGTTTGCCGCGTTGGCGGTCAGGGAGGTCATGCGAGGAGCGCGGATATGAGAAGGCAGCGCCCCGGGCGGCGTCGGGCTGTGCGGCTCGTGCTGCGGGTGGTTTTTGTTGTGCTGCTGGCGGGTGTGTGCAGCGGCGTGTTGCTGTGGGTGCTGGCGCAGACGGCGGCGGTGCTCAGTTTGCGCCTGCCGGTCGGGTTGTCGCTCACGCAGGCGCGGGCCGGGACGTTGCGCTTGGTCCTGTTGGGCTTGTGGCGCGATCCTTCGGCGGCGCTGCCCGGGCGCGTCGGATTGCGCGCGGGCGGTGGGGCGTGGCTGGCCGCCGTGGTGTTTTGGGTGGGTGTCTGTGGGGCGGTCGGGGTGTGGTGTTGGTGGCGCTTGCGGGGTGTTGGTGTCGGGTCGCCGCTTGGGCGGTCGTGGCCGGTTCGCTGGCTTCGCGATCGGCAGCTTGTCTCACCGCGCACGTGGGCTCGGGCGGGCGACATGCGGCGTTTGTGGGTCGCCGGGCCAGTGCCGGGGCGGCCGTATCTCGGATGGGTCGGGAGTTTGCGCCCGCGGATGCTTGCCGCTGAGCGGGAGGTTCAGGCGGTCGTGGTCTCGCCGCCCAGGTCTGGGAAGTCGACGGGTTATGTGATCCCGTGGTTGCTAGACCACACGGGCCCGGCCTTGGTGCTTTCGGTCAAGCGCGATGTTTATGAGGCGACGGTGGAATATCGACGCGGGATCGGGCGGGTGTGGGTTTATGACCCGTTTGGGCAGGAGAGCTGTGAGTTCAGTCCGCTGGGGACCGCTGATCGGTGGGAGGGCGCGCTTCGGGCGGGACTTGCGATGGCGGGCGCCGCCAGTTCTGAGCAGAGCACGGCCGCCAGTGAGTTTTGGGATCGGGAGGCGGCGGTCCTGCTGGCGCCGTTGATGCACGCCGCGAGGATTGCGGGCTTGAGCATGGCGGCGGTGCTCGAGTGGCTTGACCGGCGCGAGTTTGGGGTAGCCGACGGTTTGCTCGAGGGTGCCGGGGCTCACGCGGCCGGGGCGCAGCTGCGGGGTGTTCTAGCGCGAGATCCCAGGAACAGGGAGACCACCGTGATGAGCGCCGCAGGCCTGTTGCGGGCGTACCGGTATCCACGGGTGACGCGCTCGCGGGCGGACGTTTTGGCGCCGGAGTTTTTCTTTGCCGGTCCGGGGGCGAACACGATCTATGTCGTGGCGGCGGCGCACCATCAGCGGGACTTGCAGCCGGTGATCTTGGCGTTGGTCGCGGCGATTTATGAGACCGCTATCGACTGTGCGCGGACGTTTGGGCCGTTCTCGCCTGAGCTTTATTTGCTGCTCGATGAGGCGGCGAATATCGCGCCCGTGCGGGATTTGGCGATGTGGCTCTCGCAGTGCGGGGATCATGGGATCACGATCGCCACGAGTTGGCAGTCGATCGCTCAGATCGACGGGCGGTATGGACGGCACGGAAGGGATGCGATCTTGGCGGCTTCGACGGCGCAGGTGTTCTTGCCGCCGCTGGCGGACCCGACTACGACGGAGTATGTGACGGGCTTGCTGGGCAAGGAGCCCGTTGGGCAGGCCAGTCATGGGCGGGGGTTGGCGGGGCAGGAAACGGTTGGGGTTAGTGAGCTGGGCGTGGCGGATGTGGCGTGGTTGCGACAGGTGGAGAGCGAACGGGCGTTGCTTGTGTATCGGGACTTGCCGCCGGCGATGGTGCGGGCGCCGCGGTGGTACAAGGACCCGCGGTTCCAGCCGAAGAACTAGATGTCCAAGATTTGCATTGAGACGAAGGCGAGTATCGGTCATCACACACAGACGCTACTTTTACACCTCCTGCGGTTGGTCGAGAAGTTGTCCACTGATCGCGGGTTCCGTCACAACCACGAATGGCTCCGTGATCGGCATCGCGGCAAGCTGGTCATTGGTATCAAACAGTTCGATTTTTATCTCGCCTGCCGCACCCGACGTAAACTCGGAAAAATCGACGGCACCAGCGGCCACCGTTACAGTATCTGAGGCAATTGTGAGATCCCAGTCTTCATAGTGCACAAATTTACCGGGATCCTCTTGTAGCTCCACGCTGAGACGACCCCAGGCGGCGTTGCGTGCCGGGGTTACCGCCAGCACCGGATAATGATCCTGCTGCATGCCGACGGCAAGCGTGCCACGAGTCACCGCGTTACAATCGGTGCTAATCACGGCGACTTTTGGTAGCGGCTCATCAGAAATTGGATCACCAAACCACGTCACATCTCCGTGTAGGTCGACTATACCCACCTCTTCAGGCAGCTCCTTTTGGAATGGGGCGACAAACTCCTCAAGCGCTACCAACGCTTGGCTTGCAGCCATGCGGGGATCGGGGGTTTGTTCTGCTATCGGCTCCGGAGTAAAAGAAATAGTCTCCGCTAGGCGCGTGACCAATTGCTTTGCGGCCAGGGATACCTGATCTTCGACACTGGCAGTAGGAGGGCCTGTTTTTGCGCAGCCACACTCAGGCGCATCTAGTACCTTATTGCTAGCAAGAAAGGGGCGTTTTGTGGGATGAAAGATCGTCTCATTACGCTTCCAACTCGCCAAACCCGTCAACCAGTTTCGGACCTCATAGATATGTATGTAGGAATCATCAAAAACTAGTACCGGCGCTACGCTGTCGCACAGCCCGCACGTATACATAAATTTGCGCTCAAAGGTGTACGAGGTGCTAATCCGCGCACCAAGAAAATGGCTTGCAACCGATAGTTGCAGGTCCTTACGATCACCTTCCTTAATTTCCATACTGCCATCGGCGCACTTCATCGCCATTCCCAACTCGAAGCAGCACCGGCCGGAGAACGCTCGTATGAGCAGGCGATCGCGCAAGACAAACGGGTCGATGCCAGCAAGCTGTGCGGCAAGCGCGACCTCAACCTCATTAAGTTCGGTTTCAAACAAGTCGACACCCCTTCGCATTGCCCTACAAACAAAGATCTGACTATACGGCAGATCATTACAATTGGTAGTCTCGACTAGGACAGAGCATACAGCTGGCCGACAAGTCACTCCCGACGACTGCGCTCGATCACGTCGATCGCGTCATCGTCAACCGCGATTGTCGCCGTTAGTCCAAGCTCGTCGAGCAGGTCTTGCAGGTGCTGGAGGTGGTCGAAGAGGCAGTGGCGACGGGCGTGGGTTACGGGGAGGTCGGAGCGGTCGTGCTCGGAGGCGATCGTGCCATAGGCGTTGCGGGCGAGGCGGAGGTGGGTTGTCAGGGTCTTTGTGCGCTGATGGCCGGTGTAGGTGGAGTGCAGGTCGATCGCGTGCTCGGGGATGACGGTGGCGATCACGAGGATGTAGGCGCCGACGGAGGTTGCGTGGGTGCGGGAGCGGGCGGGCTGGCCGTCGATCTCGATTTGGAGGTTCAGGTCGCGCTCGGTGTTCACGGGGATCGACGCTAGCGGGGGCGGCGGTCGCGTGTGTGTTTGTGAAGGTGGCCCCGGGACTCGAGCGAGTCCTGGGGCCGTGTCGGTCGAGCGTTTTAGTGGAGCGCCGGGACGCGGTCGGTGAGCTCGGCTACCTCGGGGGTTGAGATCGCGATGAACTCGAACTCGCCGTTCAGAAGCGGCACCTCGTGCTTTGCGCGCGCCGCCCAGTTGTAGAGTTGCCAGAAGCTAAGCTCGCCGCGGCGCATTGCGCTGACGCGCTCCTCGGGTGTCATTGACCATAGTGTTTTGAGCTGCTCTTGTCGGGTTGCCTGGTCTTGATGGAACGCTCGGTTTAGCTCGTCGGCGGTGTTGGACATTGGTGGGCCTCCTGCTCTTGTTGTGGTGTGCCTGACGCAGCCACCACGCCGCGCGCAGCGCGGCGATAATTGGCAAGGCAGGCACGCCACTTTTCAGAGGCCGGGGGACCGCCAGTTTGGGCGCATTGGGACTCGCTGGTTGCGGTCCAACAAGGTTGCGACCCCGGGCGCATAGGCGCCCAGGGCCGCTTGTGTCTTCGGTCATATGACCGCCGGGCTGGCCGGGACTACACGTCCCCCCATTCGTTACCCGATTTCAGAGTGAGTTCGCCGGTGCCTACAAAGGTCGAGGCGACCCCACCGATGGTCAGTCTCGTTCCTGTGTTTTTTGCGAATTCCCACCGATGCGCTTTTTTCAGAGTGGAGGTGTCTATCTTTGCCACAAGCGTGCCGGCCACTTCGTAGCCGCCCGCATTTGCGCATTCCGTGCCTTTCAACTGCACGGTGACGATTTCTTCGCGCGAGGATACGGGGGCCATCCTCAGGTGCGGAGTGTTGGTCGACCCTTCCAGGGCTTCTTCGGCTTCGAACCCGAGCGCCTGCGTCCTGATCTGACCGTTGGGGAACCCCGTCGAGAGCACTTCGCATTTCACGTCACCCGCAGGCGCGGCGACTTTGCACCCTTCAAAGAGAAGCGGACCGGATTTCATCCCGCGCGGGCCGGTGATCAGCGCTTCTGAGAATTCCGCGCTGAATTTCAGGCCGCTGCATTCGATCGTGATGCCTATGCCCGATTCCTGTTTCAGGACCCATTTGACGTTTGTGGTTATAGCCGCCGAAAGCCCTTCCGATTCACCAGCTTTGAGAACGTGTTTTTCGGCTCCTCTGAGGACCACCCATTCGGGTTTGGTTTCGGTGGCGTTGGCGGCCACCAGCCCCACAGTCCCCAACAGCGCGCAAGCCACGCATGCCATGACGGGAAGAATACGTCTGTGTCGCATGAGATCTATCCTTTCTGTGAGCCCCCTTTTTGACTGAACCCGCTCGAAGACGCGCTTTCTAGCACGGCCGCGGAGAAGATGTCAAGCAGTCAGAATAGATCCGAATAGGAAACAACTTCTGCCCGGGGGTCCTGCCTACCCATCGCTGCGCACACCGAGCAAAACCTTCCCATTTGAACTCCGAGTGGTTAACGGACGCTCACACAATGACGAGCCCAGGACTGCGGCATCGGGGTGTTTGGGTTGAAGGACCTGCCGAGGGCGGCGCTGTGATCCAGCGCGCGGTTCAGTTGCTGGAGGGCGTTGTGGAAGGAGAGCTCCTCGCGGGGGTCTTCGGCGGCGAGGTCGATGCTCGCGCGCCAGGTGGCGAGGGCGGCGAGGGTCTCGACGCGGTCGGGGTGCTGGTGCCAGTCGTGCTCGAGTTTGGCCAGGGCGCGGGGGTAGCGGCGGTGCAGGGCGATGATCGCGCCCCAGGTGTTTTCGGGCCAGTGGGGGTCGGTTTCGGAGGGGAGCCAGGGTGGGCCGGGCGCGGGGCCGTCGCGGCCGGTGGTAGTCGGGCGACCCGTTGTGGTCGGGCGGGTTGTCGGTCGTCGGTATTGGGGGTTTTGGCGCTGGGCGCGGAGGGGCTTTACGGGCTGGGCACCGTCGTCTTCGAGCAGGGTTCGCAGCAGGCCGGAGGCCGCGCTGGCGAGCGGCAGGCCAGATTCGCGGGCGCGCTGTTCGAGGGCCTCGTGCGCCGGGTCGGGAAGACGGATCGAGAGGCGTCTCATCGGGTGGGTTGGGGTTCGTTGGTAAGGGCCCGGTCTTGTGTGAGTGGGTCGCAGGCCGTTTCGTGTTCGAACCGGTCGATCGGCAGACCGGCTTCTCGCAGGAGGGTGGGCGGGGCAAGCTCCAGAGAGGGATCCTCGACGGTGTCGTATTCGAGGGAAGGTGTTTGGGCGCGGCTTTCGCGCATCTTCTGCGCCAGGCGCTCGATGCGGTCAGTGTCGGTGCCCTCGGTGCCGAGCTCCTCGCGGGCGAGAAACCAATCAGTCCCCTGTTTGACTCGTGTGGCTTGCACGTAGGAGGACTCCTTACTGGTTTGCCAGCCGCCGGTCAGGACAACAGCGCGCTCGACGGTGTTCCCTTGCTCGCGGTTGATGTGCTGGGCGTACCCCAACCAGACCGCGTCGAGATGGCCATCTGGGAGTGTTATTTGGCGATCGGTTCCATCGATGGCGATCGTCACTGCGTTTGCGTCGGTGATGGCGGTAACAGTTCCACGTGTTCCGTTGTCCACCTTTTGTTGGCGGTTCGCGCGGTATGGCCGGGTGAACGCAATACGATCCCCCTCCCTCAACCCGTAGTGAACATCGGGTAGGGGAACTTCGCGCTCACCCAGTTCACCACGCTCGGCACGCAGGTATTGGGCGCGAGCGTTCAGACGGTGAATCTCCACGTTCGTGGCGTCGGCGATCAAGCTGACCTGGGAGGGTTCGAGCTTGGTGGTCAGCTCGGCCCAGGCTTGGACCGCGCTCTCGGCGGCCTCATCGCGGGTCTCCTGAAAGTGCAGCTGGCCGCGGGAGAGGTAGTGAGCCATCGCGCGCTCCGGTTCCCCTGCGCGCAGGTGTGCCCACGCGCGCTGCTCCTCGGGGTCCTGGGTGCGCCAGACCTGCTGCAGTTCCATCACCGGCATTTGGGTGGTGATGCGGTCGAACATGCCGCCCGGGCCGATCGAGGGGAGTTGTTGTCCGTCGCCGACGGCGATGAGCTTTGCGCCGGTGCGGGCGATCAGGGAGATCAGCTTGACCAGGCGGGCGGTGTCGGCCATGCCCGCCTCGTCGAAGAAGACGGTCGTGTTCTCGTCGAGGTGAATACTGCCGGTCTTGGCGCGGGCGAGCAGTGAGTTGACGGTGAGGGTCTGGCGGTTGAGGCTTGGGCAGTCGCGGCTCAAGCGCTCTCTCGCCGCACCGGCGACGGCCACGCCGATAGTGGTGTGACCAGCCAGCTGCTCAGCGCGGGCGGCGGCGTCGATCACGACCCCCTTACCCGTTCCGGCGGGTCCGATCAGGGCGGCGCCGCGCTCGGGGCCGGTCAGGACCAGGACGGCGAGTTGTTGCTCGTCGCTGAGCGGCGCGCCGAGGCGCTCGGCTACTTCGCGGGCGGCGGTGGCGCGGGCGGTGTCCCCCACGTCGCGGTTTGCCGGCTTGGCGAGTTTGGCGGCGTGGCGTTCGATTGCCTGCTCCTGGGCGCGGACGGCCAGTGTTGTCAGCTTGCCGTCCTTGAGGGGCAGGACGTTGCGTTTAACGATCATCTCGCGCATGACGCCCAAAGCAGGCTCGGGCGCGAGTTCGCCTACCGACTGCTCGAGGATCGCGGAACGCAGTTCGCGCAGATCGAACACGGCGCGCTGTTGCGTGAGGGTGCGTTCGACGCGTTCGGTCAGGATGTGGTTTTGGGTGGGAGTCGGGGGCTCGGCGCTCAGGAGCTGGGCGGCCTCGGCGGGGCCGAAGTCGTAGCGAGCGGCGGTCTCGCGCCAGCTGTTGTCCAGGTCGTCGCGGGTGGTCAGCTGCTTGTTTTTTCGGTTCTCCAGTTTCAGCGCACGCAGCTCGCCGTGCTCGGGCGCACGGCCGTACTTGGCGCGGAACTTCTCGCAGGCGGCGATCACTTCGCGGGTGCGTCCCGAGAGGTCGTCGCGGAGGTTCTTGGGGACGCCTGCGATCTCGAAGTAGCGTTCGTGTTTGCCTGTGCGGGAGTCGATCGGGTAGCCGAGGGTGGAGAGCTCGTGGGCCAGGGCTGAGCGGTAGTAGGCGCCGAGTTCGCGACCGTGGCGGAACAGGGGTCGGGAGGCGACCGCGACGAAGCGATCGTCCTCGCGGACCGCGCCGGTCACGACGACGTGGGAGTGCATTTGCGGGTCCGGTGTCTCCGCGCCCGTGACGCCGCGGGCGGTTGTGTGGCGATACTCGGCGGCGAGGATGTCCTTAGCGTTTTCCTCGATCACCTGCCCGTTTTTTCGGCGGCGGATCACCGGCGTGTTTTCGCGGAGGTGATCAAGGGCGCGGGCGACGGCGACGCCGTGGGCCTGCTCGATCTGTTCGCGCTGCCAAGGGTCCGCGACGGCCCAGACGACCGAGACGGACTTCGGTGCGCTGAAGCACAGGTCGATGCCGCCGCCGCGACCGCCGCCGGCGCCTTCCGAGCGCAGCCACTCGCCCGTGTTCGGGTGCTTGCCTTCCATCAGGGCGATGAAGTCGGGGCCCTCGACGGGGGTGTTGGGGCTTATGCCAAGGCGGGCGAGGGTGGTCGGGTTTATGTGCCAGCGGCCGGGTGCTTGGACGGCCTCGCTTGTTGGGCCGAGGTAGTAGTCGCCGCGCTCAGGCGCGGTGCGCTTGGACTCCAGGTAGCGGGCGTAGCCGCCGGCGGAGTCCGACTGGATGCTCTTGGCTGACATCACGGTCTCACTGACCGCGAGTACGCGAAACCGGCCAAGAGATTTGGCGGGCGTTTGGCTGCTCGGGGGAAGCCCGTGCATATTGTCTGTCCGGCCGTTGGGGTTTTGGCGGGAGCGTTGGAGTGCCGGGGGCGTGGAGGGTTCAGGAGGCGGAGCTACGGCGCCTGTTTGGGAGGTCGGCGCTGGGATTGGACGGAGCTTTGTTTGGTCTGCGGGCGTTGGTGGGGAGAGCCGTAGCGGTGGGGCTACGGGGGCGAGACGGACGGCAGGAGCCTGCGGAGCAGGCGGTTACGAGCGGGCGAAGCCCGCGGTGTAGCTGGGCACGGCGCAGCCGTGCCTCCCCAGTTCCGGCGCGGCGCCGCCCGGGCCGATGCGGCGCGTGCCGCGGATCTGGTATCGGCTGCGGCGGCGGTGAGAGCAGAGGGCGCGCAGGCCGCTGGGTTGACCGCGTGAGCGATCTTCGGCGCGTCAGAGCGGGCGGCTTGCGGCAGCTGCGGGTTGGCTGAGCGGGAGGCGGGTGGCGAGGGTTTCGAAGTGTGGGAGCCTCGACCAGGCGGCGTGGTCTCCGATTACGTAGAGGCGGCGGCGGGCTCGGCTTATGGCTACGTTGAGGAGGTTGGGCTTCTGTGCGGCCCAGGCGCGGGCGTGGGGTGAGCGGTTGCTGCCGCCGAGGATCAGGATCACGATGTCGGACTCGCGTCCTTGGGCGGTGTGGACAGTGCCCGTGGTCAGCCCCGGGTAGGTCCAGCGGTGGTGGGCGATGTTGCGGGCCACGTCGCGGAAGGGCGTGATCAGGAAGACGTCGGCGGGGTTGACCATGTGGTAGCGGAGGCCTTGGAGGAGCTCGTCGAGGGCCTGACCCTCGGCGGGGACCCAGTTGCCGGTGGAGGGCGCGTCGGGGACGTCGATCCAGTGGCTCTCGGGGAGTTGCAGGGCAGGTCGTGGGGCTGTGCAGTTGATCATCTGGTGTTCGTAGGCGATCTCGTTGACGATCGCGAACATCGGCTCCTCGCAGCGGCGGTGGGTGTTCAGGGGAACGCCTACCCAGGTGGTGTCGATGCCGTCGCCGCGGTGGGTGCCGAGGTGGGAGCTTTGATCGGCTTGGGTTTGGACGGAGGGTTCTTCTCGCAGGTGGCTGTTGGGGACGTTGTGCTCACTTCGCAGGACGCGCTCGATGCTGTTTGGGAGCTGCACGATCGGCTCCAGTTGCATCGGGTCGCCGACGACGACGGCGCGCTTTGTGCGCCAGAGCGCTCCGACGGCGCTTTGCGGGGTGGCCTGTCCGGCCTCGTCGATCAGGAGGTGACCGAGCGCCTCGCTGCCGAGGTGGCGGAAGAGGTAGGCGAAGGAGGCGAAGGTCGTGCTAACGAGTGGCACGGCGAGGAAGAGGGATTGCCAGGCGATTTGGGCTTGGCGCTCTGAGGGTTTGGCGGCCTGCCCGGAGATCAGTTCGGTGGCGCACGCGAGGTTTTCGCGCATCGGCTTGGCGGCGTTTTCCAGGAAGGCACGGTGGAGGTGCAGGGCCGCGAAGAAGAGGTCGCTGCGGGCGGCGTTCAGTTCCGGATCGAGCCAGGGTGCTTGGCGCTCGCGGTGCTCGCGCGCGGTGGGTTGTTCCCAGGCTTCGTCGGCGACTACGGCTTCGGGGTGGGCTTGTTGCCAGGCCACGAGGGCGGCGGGAATCGTTTCGCGCAGTTCCTCGATGGTGTCAGCGGCCGCGCGGGCGGCGGTTTCGTGGCGTTGGATGTCGGCGCGGAGGTCCTCGGCGGATTGCTGTTCGCGGGCGTGCGTGTCGATGGCTTCGCGCTCGGCGCGCTGGGCTGTGGCGAGGTGGGCGGTGAGGGTGGCGTGGAGGTGGCGCCAGTCGCGGTCGGCTGCGGTCAACAGGCGGCGCCAGAAGTTGGGGCGGGCGATGCGGTGGCGCGCCAGGCGGCGGGCGTGCTGTTCGCGGTTGTGGGCGGTCGCGGTGAGTTGTTGGCGGGTGGCTTCGGGGTCGAGGGCTTGCAGGTCGCGACGGGCATGTTCGGCCTGTTCTTCGCAGAGGCCGCGGGTGATTTCTTCGCTGTCGAGTTGCTCGCGCAGGTCGCTGATGCGCGTGCGGTCTTCCAGCAGTTCGGTGACGCGGCGGTGCGCGGAATTGAAGCGCTCGACGGCTTGCTCCCAGGGTTCGGGTTTGGGTTGCTCGAGGTGAGCCTTCAGTCCCTGCCACCAGAAGTGGCTGACGAAGTTTTTGTTGCGCTTTTTGCTCCCCAGGACGGCGGCGACCAGCCCCCAGGCGGGACGGGGTGGGTTGCAGTCCTTTGGGTTCAACATTTGCGTCGCGATGTCGGAGAAATAGTCCGTGGTGGGTTCGAGGTCGATCGCCTCGCGGGCGGGGATCTCGGCGGTGACGTTCTCGGCGGCGGCGTTGGTCGTGCAGGCGAGGATCAGCTCGTGCCCGGTCAGTTTGTTGTGCAGGGGATGGAGCTTGCGGCGGCCTCCGTTCCAGTTCAGCGGTGCTTCGAAGGCGTCTGTGGGAGTGGCGAGCGCGGCGAGGTGGGTCGCGCGGGTGACGACGGTGGCGGCCAGCAGTTCGCGCAGGGTGACGGTCTTGCCCGTCCCCGGCGGCCCGTTGACGGCATGGAGGTGGTGCTGTTTGTCGGCGATGATTGTGTTAATCGCCAGCTGCTGGCCGAGGCCGTTGGTGGTGTTTGTGTTACTCGGCCAGCGGCCCGGGGGAATGTGGCGGCTTTGGAGGTTTTTGCGGACGTGGGTCAGGTGCGTCTCGACGTCGATTCGGTGTGAAGTGTCGATGTTGTTGTGAGTGGTTAGGTATTCGCGTAGAGCGGGTCCGCAGTGCTCGTGCTGGAGGGCGTTGGCGACGGTGCGCAGGTCATCGGCGAAGAAGCTGTTAAGGATCTCGCGCTCGCCGGGTTCGTGGCTTTCGCGCGTTGGGACTATGCGACTGGCGATGCGGAGGTTGTGCTCGCTGGGGAAGTCGGGGAGGTCGTCGAGGTTCAGGAGTTCTGTAGCAAGTTGGTTGCAGGCTTCGAGGTCTGGGAGTTCGAGGACTCGGCCGACCGGGTGCCCTTGGCGTGCCAGGTGCGTGGCCTGCTCGTCGTCTTCGTCGGCCTCGACGAGCTCCTCCCAGCTTTGGGTGAAGGCGTGCTGATTTTGCTCGAAGGCGGCGGTGGCGAGGCTGGCGGGACCCGTGTGGAGGATGTGGCTGATCGCCCAGGCGCAGGAGGCGAGCACCGCGGAGCCGAGGATCGGACGCCCGTCGTCGGCCACGACAAAGGCGGCGATCGCGCCCTCGCCGGCCGGGGGCCGCTCGTCGGGGTAGGGATCGGCGTCGGGGTAGCTGCGGCGGACGGCGGCAAAGGCGCGGTCCAGGGAGAAGGGCGTGCAGAAGACGACGTGCTGCCAGGTTTGCCTTCGGGCGAGGGGGCGCTCGCGGAGGGGATGGTGGGGGTGCCAGGGCAGCGGCGTGTTGGGGGTCGGGATCGTCAGGGTGGCGTCGTCCTCGTCGGGGCGGGCGAGGGGCTGCGGGGAGAGCAGCTCGCAGGCTCGCCAGAAGGCGAGGAGGTTGGTCGGGTCGGTTGGTGGCATTCGGGGTCGTGCTGCGGATTGGAATCGAGTTCTTGGATAATCGGCGCGATGCGCCCACAAGCTGAGTCGAGGGAGGACAATTGAGCGAGAGGAAGATCTCCACGCACTCCGTCTCGCGCGATGTCGTCGAGACAGACCCGATCGTGCTGCGCGATGGCAGTACCACGCGACTCGTCTTCCTGGCCACGATGGTCGGCAGGGACCATCCATTGCGTGGCTGCTTCGTATACCAGCGCAAGCGCAAGAGCGACAAGTGGGAAGACATCCGCACCGTGCCGCTGACAAGCCTGAAGGCTGGCGAAGGATACGTGATCGAGTTGCGCTCGCAGGAGCTGTCTACGCTGATGGACGGACTCGATGCTCGCAAGGAGCTGTTCGAAAGACACGGCATCCAGTGGGGAGACCGTGACTACGTCAGCAAGCAGGGCCTGCCGGCGATCGTGCAGAGGATCATCGACTCGGATTCGACGGAGCTTTCAGAGGCGTTGTCACAGATCGACGTCGAGGATGTCCTCGCGCTCAGCCAGAAGGTCGAAGTCTCCAAGCTCGACGCGTTGCTGGCGGATATGAACGCTCACGGCGACGAGAAACGCGAGGAGTACTGGCAAGAGTTGCTGAAACAGAACGCGTGGGTCTTCGCTCAGATCACCGGCTCGCCGGTGGTGCTGCTGGAGGACAAGGCGTACGTGGGCGGCAAGACCATCCGCAACCGCGACGGTGGCGAGGTCGACTACCTGCTCGCCAACCAGCTCACCGAAAACGTCTCATTCGTGGAGATCAAGACGCCCTCGACACGGATTTGCGCAAGCGGCTACCGGGGCGGCGGCGTGTTCGCACTAGACAAGGACATCTCCGGTGGTGTTGTGCAGGTGCTCGGCTACAAGGACAACTTCGAAAAGGAGTACTTCTCGCACAAGGCAAAGAACGAGGACATCTCCTTCCGATCCTTCAATCCCCGTTGTTGGCTGATCGCGGGCTGCGTACACGATCTCAGCACCGAGGAGAAGCGGAGCTTCGAGCTGTTTCGCAACGCGTTCGCTGGAGTCACGATCCTTGCATTTGATGAGGTGATATCGATGCTCGAAGGAATCCGGGATGCGCTTGTCGCCGACGAGCCGGTACGTGCCGATTAGCAGCCTCAACGCTATGGAACTCGATCACCATTCGCTTGCCGACCTCGTACGGCTGCGGTCCATGCTCGAGCGCGCCAAGCTACTGGCTGGCGACCTGTCCTCGGAGGGACGCCACTTTGCTGTCATCGCGCTTGACGGCGTCGTCGAGTACGCGATGGGGATCGCGGCGGCGCATCGTCAGCTGAAGCTTTCGCCGAGCGCGGGCTTTCACAAGGCGATGAACGCGCTCGTGGAGTGCTTTGGCTCGAACTGGCAACGGCCGGTTCGCAGAGGCGTGATCCAACTGCACGAAGCCCGCAACAGCGCCCAGCACGGCGGCGCCGCTCCCGACCAAACGATGGTGCCGGGCTGGACAGACGAGGTCGAGGCGTTCGTCAACTCGCTCGTGCTGGAGGCTTTCGGTGTCGCGTTGGAGCAAGTCCTGCTCGCCGACGCGATCGAGCGAGAGGACTTGCGCGGGCTCGTCGCAGAGGCCGAGCGCGCTATCGCCGACCGGCAGCCCGAGCTGGGGTTCGACATCGCCTACAGCGCGTTGATCGCCGCGCGCAGGCTGTGGCATGAACAGCAGCAGGACGCCTACGGCCGTATGCCGCCGCCCGGCATGTTCGCGAGCGACCCAAGGCACGTTGACCCACGTAGCCGCAGCGCCGATTACGCCGACGTCGGCGTGTTCGCCGAGGACCTGGGCGAGTACCACTGGCTCATCGCAACACGACGGCTGCGGGCCGAAGACATGCCGCCGAACCTTGAAGACGCCCGCCGAGCTTTGCAGTTCGCCTACCACTGGATACTGCGCTGGCAAGGATTCGACGCGCGCTACCCACACGAACGCTGGCGCGCGCACTTCGACTCGCTGGCGCCACCGGTCTTCGGCGACGGTCGCACGCCGGGCATTCGCTGGGTCGAAGTCGAGCCGGCGCAGATGATCGGTCCGCGCGAGCTTGACCGGGTCATCGTCTCACTAGCCAATCTTCCAGAGCGCGGACGCGATGACTGGGGAATCGACATCAACACGGCGCTGCGGCGCACGGCTGAGTTGATGGGTTGGCCAAACACTCGTGTGATCGCGGGACCGCGAAGCGCGACCGGCCAGTTCACGTTTCTAGCCGAGCACGATCTCACTTCCGAGGAAATCTCCGAGGCGTTGCAGCTCACAGTCCATGAAACGACGAGCCTTTATCGCGCCAGGCGAGATGAGACCGAGCGAACCGCGCGCGAAGCGGCCGAGCGGACCGTGGAGCTGGAAGCGCTCTTGACGCCCCATAGGAGCTTCTTCGGCGACATCCACTCCAGTCGTCAAATCCGCAGCGACGGCGAGGTGATATTTCTGGCGATTGACTACACCGGCAGCGCTCACGAGCTTGGCGAGATGGCCGGGATTCTTCGCAACCGCGGCGGCCACCTGAACGACACGCACGTCGGAGAGGGCCAGCTCGTGCTCAACGCTCGCGCGGTCGAGGGCCCCTCGCGTGAGTTATTGATAGAGGCGTTGGCCGCGGCCGTCGATCATGTGCTCCACGTCCGGCGGTTTGCGGCCGAGCGCGAGGAGGAACGGGCAAGGCGCGAGGATGAGTTGCAGGCGCTGCTGGGCTCGCCTCTCGAAGGCTCCGAAACTAGTTTGCCAGCGGGATAGCGGTCCGCCCCGAGAATGTGGTGAGTTGCTCGTGGTAGTTAGATGGAAACGCACTCCTCATCAGGTGACCATCAGAAGTGATGGTCGACAGCTCGGGAGTACCGAAGGCCTGTACGAGATCGGCACAAACCTGACGGGTTGCGATCAGCAGGTCGGTTGACATGCTCGCCAGCGATTCGAGCGTGAGCGTGTGGCGGGAGCGCAGCGGCCCGTCGCTGGCGGCTTCGCCGAGCTTGCGCTCGAAGTAACCGGCGTCATATTCGACCAATCGCATGCGCTGGCCGCGCAGCTCGACGATCACAGCGCAATCGCCGAAGGCTCCCTTCTCGATAGACGCGCTCGCGGCGGCGCGCAAGCAGCCGACCACCCGCTGAGTCAGGACGGGCGCCGTGAACTTCTGTTCGTTGGCGTCATCGTTGTGGGATCTGGGCAAAGCGTTCGCCTGGGGCGGATAAAGCCTCCCGGCCGCAAACGCCGCTCCGTCTGAGTGAATCTCCATGTAGCCGTAGGACGTGTCCAGTCGATCGCCCATAGAAGTGCCGAGCAGGATGCGGCGCACCCCGACACCTGCGCCCGGCGGATGCTCAAAAGGACCGGAAAACAGATCCTGCCCATACAGGTGCGCCTGTTGCCGCGCCCAGTCCTCCGTCAACTTCATGCTCGCCACATCGACCTGAAAGGAGACGCTCTGGGAGGGGGCCAAGGCCAATATGAGATACGGGAAATCCTCACCCACCCGCAACCGCGCAACCCCTTCCTCGATGACCCGATCCACGCGGGCCACCTCACCGCTTGCACGGGTGAAGCGGTCACGGTAGGCGTCGGCGATCTCCGACTCGGCCAGCCAGCGCTTCTGCGTGCCGTTGCGGCGCGGGTAGCGAAGATCCTTGCCGTTGCGAACGGCGTGGGGCCGGTCGGGACTCGGCGGGACGAGCAGCAGGTAGTAGCCACGCGTGCCGTCCCCGTCGCAGGGAATCGTTCGGGGCTCGAATGGTGCGTAGGGAACCACGCGCTCGGCGGCGATAGCAAGCATCCGGTCGCACTCTTTCGAGTCGAGCGGGACAGGCCGGCATTCAGTGGCGAGCTCTTTTCCCTCTTGCATGCCGATCACGATCACACCGCCACGGTCGTTGGCGAACTGCGCGATGTCGGCGGCCAGCTCTCGCCGATCGCTGTCACTGTTGCCGTAGGGCTCCTCCTTGAACTCGAGGTCGGAGTGCTCGCTCGCCCCCTCGTCGACCAGGCGCTGCAGGTTCTTCTCGGTGACCTGGTCCAAGGGTGCACCGAAGACCATTTGCAGACGAGTTGTCCAGCCGGGCGCGATCATCGGGCGCAACCAAACGGGGCTGAGTAGCCGTGCAGTTGCAGCGCCACGCCGCCGACCAGGACGAAGCGCACGTCGTGGCGTGCCAGCACTTCGAGCAGAGTCCGGTGGTCGGGTTCGATGCTCACGCCGCCGCGCCCTGTTGCTCGCTGCCGTGCTTGGAGCGGTAGTGCTCGCAGACGAGCAGCGCGCGCAGCCCCGAGCGGTAGATCACATCCTCGCTCCAGCCGGAGTGCTCGGCGATCTGGAGCAGACCCGGGACGGAGGCGACATTCAGGTGGCGCTCGCCGCGACGATCGAGGGACAGGCGCCAGGAGCGTTCGTGCAGGGCGGCGATGTCCTTGACGCCCGTTGTGTGCGTGCGCACGGTGAGCTTTGCGCGGCCGACGCGCCAGCGTCCGCGGCGCTCCGTGCCGTCTGTAGTTTCTTCCCCCCCATCCGGCCAGCCGCCCATGTCGAACAGGGCGCCTTCGATCCGCTCGAGGTCCGTGTGGTGGAGGAGCAGTTGGACGCGCGTGTTCACAGGTCGCTGCGGCACGCCGCAGAGCGCGGCGGCGACAGGTCCGATCAAAAGTGCGGGCTCGCCGAGGTCCGCCGCGACCGACAGTGCTCTACGGCAGCCGCTCCAGTCGTCGCCGACGAGCGCCTTCAGCCGCTGGAGCGGTTCCAGTTCGAGCTGGTCTTCGGCGAGCGCCACGAGCTCGGGTTCGGAGACGATCAGCCGCATGTCAAGCGCCGCCCCCGTGGAGCGGGCGAGGTGGACCAGCGACTCCAGGCTAGGTTGGGCCGCGCCGGACTCCCAGCGCGAGATCGTCTCGCGCGCGACCCCGGCACGGCAGGCAAGCTCGGCTTGAGAGACTTTGTCGGCGCGCAGCGCCTTGACGATCTCCGCTGAGCGCATGACCTTTTGAGTGTGACAGATTGCTCACATGCTCCGCTCGCTGTGCGAGAGCGAGCAGAGATGGGGCTAGTAGTACTTTGTTAGAGTTTTGGTAGGTGTTCTTGGCTGTCCGGCGAACTCCTTTGGCATTGGTTGAGAATCGATGCGGGAGGGGTGATGATGGCTGTTGTGGCGATTGAGGAGTCTGTGGG
>JBOGXY010000055.1:0-13085 GCA_050696495.1 Solirubrobacteraceae bacterium | reverse complement strand
CCAGCGCACCGGCCGCCAGCAGCAAGGCCCCGCCCGCGGAAAGCCGGGCTTGGCGTTGCCGCCAGGCGGCGGCGGCCGGCTTGGACAACGCTGCGTGTTTCGTCCGCGCGTGGCCACGCAGGCCAGTCGCCCGCGACCCGCGGATGAAAATCGTTGCAATCTTTTCTTTCGCCTTGCGCCTCATGGACCTGGCACCCGATCGAATCCTAACGGTGCGTGGTCAAACGAGGCCGCGCCACTCGTGTCGCGCTCTCGCTGTGGGCTCGGGGTCGAGCTTCCACCGCGCAATCGTGGTCGCTGCCCCCAGCCCAGCCCTCGGCAACATGTCCAAGCCGGATACGCCCAGCTTTAGCTGCCGACCAGAAGCGTCGAAGCCGGATGCATCCGAACCTTTGCTCTCTACATCCTCGTCGCGGCGATCGCGGCGATTGTGCCGCTTCAGGCAGGCGCGGCCGCACGGCCGGCGACGTCCGGCCCGCGCACGGCAGCGCGCAGGGCAGCTTTGCGGACGAGGTCGCACTCCGGCGCCTGCCGGCCACGGCACCGCCTTCCCCGGTGCGCGAGAAAGCGCTCTAGGAGACTCGCCATCACCCGTTCGCGCGCTCGATCCATCGCCCACGTGAGTTCTGTCGAAAGCCTCAAGGAGATCAACTACTATCCGGCCGGCGGCGGCTGGACCTACATGTGGACGAAATTCGACCCGTCGGCGATCGGCGCCGACTTCGGGCGGATGCACGCCATTGGCGCGAACACCGTTCGCATCTTCGTTCAGCCGACCGCCTTCGGCTATCCGGTCGTAAATCCGACGATGGCGGCGCATTTGTCCAAGGTGATCGGGCTCGCGACGCAGAACTCGCTGCGGGTTCACCTCACTCTGTTTGACCTGTGGTCACAGTTCGGCGACGTGACCGGCAGCAAGCAGTGGGCCTCGTCGCTGCTCTCCCCCTACCGGGGAGACCCGCGCATCGCCGTGGTCGAGCTGAAGAACGAGGTCAATCCGCAGGACGCGCAGGAGATGGCGTGGGTCCGCCAGATGCTCCCCTATCTCTCCACCACGCTGCCTGGAACTCTGCGAACGGTTTCGGTGGCGAACATCCCACCCGTGCTCTTCCAGTCATTCACCCGGGAACTTGCGCAGTCGCCACCGGACTTCTGGGATTACCACTACTATGGGCCGCCGTCGGATGCTTCCACGCGGCTGAGGTGGCTCAAGGCGCTCGCGGCCCCTCGATCGCTCTTCGTCGGCGAGTTCGGCTACAGCACGGCCGGGACGAGCGAAGCGGCCGGGGACGAAGCGCAGGCCGCGTACTACAAGGCGATCTTCTCGGCCACGGCGGAACTGGGACTTGCGGAGCCCTCGCCGTGGACCCTCGACGACTTCGCTCCCGGCGCGATCCCGTCGAGCCCGACGGCAAGCAACCAAGCGCAATACGACTTTGGCCTGTACACCGTGGCCGGCATCCCGAAGCCCGCGGCCGCGGTTGTGCGCCAGGCGTTCACGTCCAGGGGTTGAGCGGGCTAAACCGGGCTCAAACAGGTGAGGGCAGTGGCCCTGGCGGGCCGATCAGGTCGCAGGCGCGCTCCAGCACCAGCTGCGCCAGCTTCTCTTGCACCGTCGCATCCTCCAAACCGTGTACCGGACCCTCGAGAACGGTCCATTCAAGAAGAGCCGGATCGCGCCGACGCAGCAGCGCGATCGCACGCGAGGCATCCGCGTCGCCCATCACTTGGGCCAGATTGCCGTCCGCCGTCCCGTAAACGATCTCGACGCTTCTCCCGCTGGTGACTAGGCGGGCGAGCTCACGCTCCATCAGCAGGCCGCGGGATGCGTCGGCAAAGCTGCTCAGCGCTGCGGCCGGGGTCGCGGGCGCACACTTGAGGAGGCCGCGAGCCTTCACGCTCGCACGGATGCGCAGCAGGGAGAGAAGGCGCGCGAAGAACCAGCGCCTGTAGTCGCCGTTGGTGGCAATCGCGCGCAGCGTCGGGAGGTTGACCAGCTCGCCGACCCGATCGCGCATCGACCCCATGCGGCTCCCGTCCGGCAGCACGAGCGGCGGGCTCAGCAGGATCAAGGCGGCCACATCCGCGCGGCTGGCGGCCGCGACGATGCTGGGAATCGCCCCGAAGCAACTGCCGACGACCAACAGCCGCCGGCAGCCGGCGGCCCGAAGCGCGTCCATCGCCGCCACCGCGTCGATGACCGGCTGCCCGCCCGGTCCCAGGACGAACTCACCCGAGCTCTCGCCCGTCCCGGCAAAGTCGAATCTCAACGACGGGATCCCCTCGCGCGCCAATCGCCGCGAGATGCTGGTCCAGACGCCGTTGCGATGGGCTGAGAAGTTGTTCGCCCCGCTGTGCGCCAGGACCACGCCGACGCTCGCGGGCGAGCTGGCGGGCGCGGTATAAAGCGCGAACACGGTCTCCGCTCCCGCCTCGAGGTACAGGGCTGATTCAAGCGGGCGCCGCGCAGTCGCGAGTGCGGACTCCGAACTCACTGGCCGCTCCCCCACAGGCCGGTCAGCCAGTCGCGGGTGCT
Organism: Solirubrobacteraceae bacterium; assembly: GCA_050696495.1. GTDB lineage: Bacteria > Actinomycetota > Thermoleophilia > Solirubrobacterales > Solirubrobacteraceae > Palsa-744. The sequence continues at coordinate 10,549 of JBOGXY010000055.1, read as the reverse complement.
CGCGATCAACTGTTCTTCGGTGGCCAGGATGGAGGCCGCGACCTCGGCTCCATCCGGGATGAACCACGGATCCTCGGCGAGTTTGACGGGCTGTAGCTCGACTTGAAAACCCCTCTTCCGCCAGTCCGAGACCAGCCGCTCCAGGCCGGCCGAGCGACCTCCCTTGAAGGGCTGGACGAGGATTGGGCGCGAGCGCTCCGGGACGGTTTGCGCCAGCTGCGACCCGTTCAGGGATTCGTAGAGGCCGGCAGCAAGCGTGAATCCCATGACATCGACCTGCCCCTCCCGGGTCAGCTCGGCCAGCAGCTCGTCGGTCGGCACGGGGCGCGATCGGCCGCTCCGCGTGGCGGCGACGAGGCGAGCGCGGAAGAGATCCTTGAAGAACCTCGTTCCGTCAAGCACCGGCTTCCACAGCAAGAGCGGCGCATCCGGATTGCTGAGCAGCGCGCGCGAGGCGATCAGCGAGCCCATCCCGATACCGAGAAACGCGACACGGCTCACCGACGCCGAGCGTGTGGCGGCGAGCGTCACGTCGAGGGCGTCACGGCTGAAAGCGTCAAGCGACGCCGATCCCGTATCGCTGTTGCCGACGCCGCGATAGTGGAAGCGGGCGACGGCGACTCCCGAGCAAGCAAGCGCGCGGGCCAGGCGGACCTCGCGCCGGTAATCGGTGTGCCGCTCCGCGAACAAAGAGCCGCACACGGTCAGCAGACCGGACAGCGCGCGGTCGGCGGGGCGGTGCAGCACCACGAAGAGCGATCCCTCGGGACGGACGAGAAAGCCCGCGTCCTCCAGCACCGTGTCGAGGACGGCACGAGCCGAATTGGCCAGACCGGCTCCGTCGCCCGCCGGTGGTCTGGTGGACTTGAGCCTGAGATCAGCCATGCGACCTCAGTGCGGCGGACGCCGGGCCGCGAGCTCCCGCTCTCACCGGCGGTTGCCGACGGCCGTCGCGGTCCACTGGTGCACGACGCTCAATCCTCCGGTCCGGAAGGCTTCGGCGGCCGCGGTGCGCCGGAGCTTCCCGGACGTCGTCTTCGGCACCGACGATGGCTGGACCAGGACGACCGCGTCGGCGCTGACGCCATGCTGCTCGCTGACGCTACGACGAATCGTCTCGACGATCCGGTCCGGCTCGCCCTGGTCATCGTTCGCGATCTCCTGGATCAGGACCAGCAACTCGCCAACATCGGTGGGGACGGATACCGCCACTCCGCACCCGGGGCGCAGATTCGGATCGACCGCCTCCATCGTCTGCTCGATGTCATGCGGATAGTGGTTGCGGCCGCGGACGATCAGCAGATCCTTCAAGCGACCGGTCACGTAAACCGATCCCTGCCAGAGCGCGCCCAGGTCGCCGGTACGCAGTACGCCGTCGGGGAAGAACTCCGCGCTCAGAGTCGGATCGCCCCAATATCCGTCGCATACGTGCGGGCCGCTGACTCGGATCTCGCCCACCACGCCGTCTTCGACCGGGTCGCCGGTCGCCGGATCGCAGACCGTCACGGCCGTCCCCGGAGGGGACTGCCCGCATGAGACGAGCGGGCGTCCGGTCTCAGGCTCCGTGGGAACGAGGCGCCCCAGCGAGAGTTGGTCGGGATCGATCCACAACGTCGACCCGGGCCCGCGTTGACACGTGCTCGCCAGCAGCGTGGCCTCGGCAAGGCCGTACCCGGGCCAGAGCGCGTCCGGTCGCAGACCGCACTCCGCGAACTTGCGCGTGAACTCCGCCAGCGTGCGCTCCTTCACCGGCTCCGCGCCGTTGACCGCCACCGTCCAGCTCTCCAAGTCGATCCCGTCGAGATCGGAGACGCGACGGACGCACAGCTCGTATGCGAAATTCGGCGCCGCGGTGAACGTACCGCCGAAGTGTGTGATCGCCTTCAGCCATCGATCGGGGCGGCGCAGAAACGCCCATGGGGCCATCTGAACCGTCCTGCAACCGATTGTCAGCGGCAACAGGATCGTAGCGATCAGGCCCATGTCGTGGAACGGGGGCAGCCAGCTGCAGACGACCGTGTCCTTGCTCAATCCATAGACCTCGACCATCATCTCGATGTTCGCCGCCAGGGAGCCGTGTGTCACCCGCACGCCACGGGGAGAAGAGGTCGAGCCCGACGTGTACTGGAGAAAGGCGAGATCGTGGAGACCGGCCTCGACCGGCGTGTACGCATCGGGCGAGCCACCGGCCATGTCGGTGAGCACCCACGACAGCTCCGGATAGGTTTCCTTGAGCGATCCCAGAGCGGGGGCGAGCGTAGAAACGGTCAACGCCGCCGTCGGCCCGGCGTCCTCGACGACCAGGCGCAGTCGTTCGTCGCCCTTCGCGCCGACGAACGGGCTCGGCGGATAGCAGGGTACAGCGATCGCGCCAGCGTAGACGGCGCCCAGGAAGCCGGCGACCATGTGCCGCCCCGGCTCTTGCATGAGCATGACCCGATCGCCAGGCCGCACGCCCTTTGCCTGTAGATCCCCCGCAGTGACGCGTGCCGCCCGGTCGAGCGCGGCAAACGAGAGCGTTTCGGCCCTGTCTATCTCACCCTCCTCGAGGAAGGTGAACGCCGGCCGGTCTCCGCCTGCTGCAAGCGTGCGCCGCACCGCGTCCAGGAAGGTCTGATCCGCGCCGACGCGAGTGGTCATCTCAACTCTCCGACGGGCGGACCGCCGTCCGGCCGCCGCCGGCGTGCGGCGGCAAGAATCAGGGCAAGGCTTGTAGCGAAGATGAGCGCGCAGCAGACCAAGAGCAACGTCAGGTCCCCGGAGGGCGAGGGTGGATCCCCGCCGCTAAGCCGGGGGGAGGAGCTGCCAAGTCGTTGACGCAGGAACTTGAGGATGGCCGGGCTCACCCGCGGCACGTAGCCCGCCGCGTGCGCGGCTCCGGGAACGATCACAACCTGCGCGGGCACGCCGAAGACGCGTAGCGCATCGGCCATGTCCCCAGGCTGGCTGACCGGAATCAGCTCGTCGGTCGAGTTGAGCATCAAGAAGGCCGGGGCATGGGCGGTCACTTGATTGCTGGGAGAGGCTTCTCTGATCAGCGACGGCGAGCAGTTCCCGGTCGGACAGCCGAGAAAACGATACAGGGTGCCGAAGGCCGACAGCGGCGGCATGTGCGGCATCTTCGAGCACGACGGTCGGCTGCCGCAGGCGGCGAGTCTCGCGCGGAGAAGCCGGTCCAAAGCGGGCAGGTCGAGCGGCGCCGACAGCGTCACCACAGCATCCACCGGCGGTGTTGAGTGCTCATCGTCCAGCAGCGCGGCCATCGCCCCGAGATAGCCACCGGCGGAGAAGCCGAGCACTCCGACCCGATGCGGATCGCCTCCGACCTCGCCGGCGCGAGCGACGTTCCAGCGGATAGCGCGTTGTATCTCCTTCACCTGCTCCGGGTAGCCGGGACTGGTCAGGGAGTAGTTGACGTTAATGGTGACGAAGCCGGCCGCCGCGAGTGCCGCGGCGTATCCAGCGGTGCCCTGCTTGTCGCCGCCGGTGAAGCCGCCACCGTGGAGCGCTATCAGCAACGGGGCCGGCTTGGTCCGCCGGTTTGGCGAATAGACGTCCTCCGTCAGGGCCTGTCCCCCGCTCGACCGTCCATAGACCAGGTTCTGACGCTCCCGCACCGGCTGCGAAGCGGTGCCCGGCTTGGGTCCGCAGCCAACGGCGAAGGCACAGACGGCGCACAGCAGGCAGGCCGCTACGGCGCCTCGGAGGGAGACCCTGCTCGAGATGGTCACAAACGCCCGCGCTGTTGGTCTTCCCCGTCGCCCGCCGAAGGCGCGATGAAAGCGACTTTCTCGTTGATGAGCCGAACGAGGTCGGCGACCGTAGTGAAGTTCTCGGGCACGATCTCGTGATCCTCGATCTGGACGCCGAAGTCGTCTTCGACGAAAGTGGCCAGCTCCAACAGCGCGACCGAGTCTATCGCTTCCGTGAGCCGCACCGGCTCGCCCCCGATCAAGTCCACCACAGTTCCCTGGTAATCCAGCTCGGACAGGATGAAGCGGGCGATGCGAAGAGCCGCTTCGCCTGAAAGGTCACTCGACATGTTTGAGGCTTCCGAATATGGAGCTTCGCGATGCATCTCCAGACCGCTTTCTCAGCGCCGGGGACGCCAATCGAGGCCGGGTCAAGGCTACCTATTGAGTCGGTCCGGCCGTCTCGGGCTTGACGAGCACGAACTGCCAGGCCCACGGGAGGACTCGCATCACCGGCGCCGCTATGCGCGCGAGCGGGCGGACACGGCTTGGAATCGCCTCGGGCGGATAGTTGAACGCCCTGCTCTGACGCAGGTGGAAGCCGGCGGCGAGGGCATGACGCTTGAGATGGCGCATCGTGACCACGAAGAAGTCGTGCTCCCAGGGCACCTTGGTGAACCGCCAGTAGCGCCGCTGCAGGCCGATCGGCAGATAGCCCATGAACGGCAGCCGACTGTGGGACTCGATCGGGAAGTACGGGTTGGGAATCTGCCCGGCGAGGACTCCCCCAGGCTTCAGCGTCCGCCAGATCTCGTCGAAGGACTTCTGCCGTGCGTCCGGTTGAATGTGCTCGAAGACGTTCGCCAGCAGGGCCGCGTCGAAGTGCGCGTCCGGGTACGGGATATCGTCGGCTTGGCCGGGTCCGATCTGGGCACCCTTCTCAGTGAATGAGGGCTCATCGAGGACCGGATCGATTCCTATCCAGGTAAGCCCCGTTTCGGTGGTGATCTGGTCGATCAGGCCGCCTCGCTGGCACCCGATGTCCAGACCCACGCCGCCGGCGACCGGCAGGTTGACTCGGATCAGATCCGCCAAGCTGCCGGCAAGCGTGCGGTCGCGCACCGCCCACTCCTCTCGCGACTGCAGCAAGCCGGTGCCCGCCAACGGATCGTTCTGTCTAGCCATCACCCGGTCGCACAGCCTACACGCAATGACGCGCCTTGCATTGGCCACACAAAGCCCAGGCCAGGCCATGACGAGAGTTCCATTTCGCCGTTTACGTGTTAGGGTGCCATCCCGTATTATCCCGCATCAAACCGACCCATCCGAACCGACCCCAGTAGGGACGACTAAAAAGGGCCGCACCTCCCCACGGAGCGGGGGGCGGTAGAACCCCAAGGAACGAGGGAAATAGGTTGGCAACAAGGGGCGACACCAGCCGTACTTACGCGCATAGAGAGCGCAAATCAGAGTTGGCGGCAGACGGAGCGCGGGCCGAGTTGGCTACGGCTCGGCCGACTGAGCGTCTGCAGGTCCGGATCGCTGCGCCGCGGATAGATCTCGACACCGACGGCCCGTCGGTGTCGGTCGTCATCCCAGCGCTCAACGAGGCCCGCAACCTGCCATGGCTGGCCAGCCGAATACCGGCGGGCGTGAGCGAGATAATTCTCGTCGACGGGCACTCGACCGACGACACGATCTCGACGGCGCGGTACCTGTGGCCGGATGTCCGCCTCGTCACGCAGACCAGACGCGGCAAGGGCAATGCGCTCGCGTGCGGCTTCGCCGTGGCCCGCGGCGACATCATCGTGATGATCGACGCCGACGGCTCGATGGATCCAGGCGAGATCCCATACTTCGTCGACGCCCTGGTCCAAAACGCAGACTACGCCAAGGGGAGCCGTTTTGCGCCTGGGGGCGGCTCATCTGACATAACCCACTTCCGAGCGGCCGGCAATCACGTGCTCAACGCGCTCACCGGGCTCATCCACCGGACGTCATTCACCGACCTGTGCTACGGCTTCAACGCCTTCTGGCGCCGCATCCTCCCAGTCCTGGGACTGGAGGTCGGCGAGGGCGACGCTCGCCGCTGGGGTGACGGCTTCGAGGTCGAGACCTTGATCAACATACGTGTTCACAGCGCCGGGCTCAATGTGACCGAGGTGCCGTCATTCGAGGGAGAACGCCTGCACGGGAGCAGCAATCTGCGCGCGTTCGCGGACGGTTGGCGGGTTCTCTCGATCATCGCTCGCGAGAGCCGAGCGCTGCGGAGAGCGCCTCATGGCATTCCGCTTGCGCTACCGATGGACGCGGGGGATCGTGCGCTGCCGACGCTGCCGCGCACGACGGTCAGAGCCCCGATCGAAGGGACGCCATATTTCGCGGAGATCGACGATCCGCTGGAGCGCCTTGCGGCAGAGATCGAGAACCCGGACCTGACGGATCCGGGAGCCAGAGCGCCCGTAGGGCGGATCACCGGCTGCGAGGAGCTGACAAAGGTGGATCGTCACCGGTTCGTCAGGGATTAACCAAGGGTGCGTTTCGACGTACGGCACGCGGGAAGCGCGCTCGAGCGCGCGTCGGGGCCGTCGGAGCCTTCCCCCTCCACCACCGGCGTCGACGACGCCGGCAGCCGGCCGAAGGTGTGCGTAGTCGGGTCCGGCACCCGATTCGTTAGCGGGATCAGCTACTACACGTATTTTCTGTCCCTCGCCCTGAAGGAGCGCCACGACGTTGTGGTCATCCTCATGCGGCATTTGATCCCAACGCGCTGGTATCCCGGCCGCCGCCGCGTCGGGCACGACGTGATGGCCTATGACATCGCCGGGGAGGTACCAACGTTCGACGGCGTCGACTGGTGGGGCTTGCCTTCCGTTGTTCGGGCACTGCTCTTCCTTCGGTCACAGCGACCGGATGTTCTGGTTCTCCAATGGTGGTCGGCATCGGTGCTGCCGTGGTACCTGCTGCTGGCCCTGCAAGCGCTCAGACGCCGGTGCGTCGTAGTGATCGAGCTCCATGAGGATCTCGACACTGGAGAGGCGCGGCTCCCGCTCATCGGCGGCCTGGCACGACGCGGGCTGAAGGCCCTGTGCCGTCAGGCTGCGACCCTTGTCGTTCACTCCGGGTGGGACCGCGACCGTATGTCGGCGTCTCTGGATATCAATCCAGACCGGTTTTGTGTGATCCCCCACGGCCCGTATCCGATCCTGGCCGCCACCGAACGCGAAGAAGGTCATCCGCAACGGCCCGGCATCATCCAGGATCGGTTGGAGCCGACGGCCAGTTCGCCAAGCGCGCGACCACGACTGACCGTGCTCTACTTCGGAACCATCCGTCCGTACAAGGGGCTCGAGCACCTGATCGGCGCCTTCGAGCAGGTCCGGCGCGATTCCGGGCTTCCATGGAAGCTGCTGGTGGTCGGGGAGACGTGGGAAGGATGGAAGCTGCCTCTCGAACTGATCGAGCGCAGCCCGTACCGCGACGACGTCGAGCTGGTGAATCGATACGTAACCGACCACCAAGTGGCCGGCTTCTTCCAACGCGCCGACATCGTCGCGTTGCCGTACCTGCGCTCGTCCGCGAGCGGCCCGCTAGCGATCGCCCAGGCGTTCGGCCTGCCCGCGGTGGTGACGGCGGTAGGCGGCTTGGTGGAGGCCGTCGCCTCCTACACCGGCGGGGTCTTGGTTCAACCCGGCGATCCCGACGAACTCGCCCGGGGGCTGCTGGCCGCATCTGAGCTGAGCGGCCGTAGACATGAGACACCGATCACCTGGGAGGCTGTGGCGCAATCGTACGCGGACATCTTCGCCGCGGTGGCGCCACGCTGATCGACTTCCTCGGCGATTCGGCGTCTGGATCAGTCAGCTGAGCTGTTCGTCGGCGCCTGAGCGGTGCTATGTTCGCGACCAGACAGCACCGCGCCCAGCCCCATGGTGCTCAGCACGTCAAATCCCCTAGAGAGAAGCAGGGATGCCTGAGTACGGGTCCGGAACACCCTCGTGGGTCGAACTGGCCTCGCCCGATACCGACGCATCCGCCAATTTCTATGCAGAGCTGCTGGGCTGGAGCGCCACCGAGCCCGGCGCCCGAGACCGACGGCTATCGCATGTTCCAGAAGGACTGACAGAACGTCGCCGGCCTGATGGGCAAGATGCAGCCCGAGCGACCGACCGCCTGGGCGAGCTACATCAGCGTCGCCGACGCGGACGAGACGGCCGAGAAGGTGAAGGCCGCTGGCGGCGGTGTGGTGGTGGTGGTGCCGATGGACGTGATGGACATCGGCCGGATGGCGTCTTCTCCGATCCCACCGGCGCCGTATTCGGTGTGTGGCAGTCGAAGACGTTCGCCGGAGCCGACCTCGCCAACGAGCCCGGCCGCTGTGCTGGAACGAGGTGATGAAGCGCGACGCGGAGGCCAACAAGGCCTTCTACGCCGCCGTGTTCGGCTGGACGGCCGGCCGACCCCAGTTCGAGGGCGCGCCCGAGAGCTACACGGTGTGGCGGGTGGGCGGGGAAAAACGTCGGCGGGATGATGCAGATGTCCCACGAGTACTTCCCGGCTGAGGTGCCGCCGCACTGGGGCGTTTGCTTCGCCGTCGCGGACTGCGACGCCGCCGTGGCCAAGCGTCGCGAGCTCCGGGCGACGATCACCAACGAGCCGATGGGACATGCCGATCGGCCGCTTCGCCGGCCTGATCGACCCCCGGAGGGCCTCGTTTACGATCATGCAGATGACGTCTGAGTCAGGTAGCCCGCGCCCATCTGAACCTCAACGCGGCGGCGGCCCGCCCATGTGGTCGCGAGGATCAACGCCACGATCCCGAGGGCGACCACCAAGCAGTCACCGGCCAGCAGCAGGTAGCCGGTGACTGCTTGGGGTTGACGAAGAAGTAGGGATACCAGCCGACGACAGCGCCGCGCACGAGCGCGCCACGACATCACCTTCGATGGTCCTGGCCAGAACTGGAGTGCCCGTCACCGTGAGTGGCTCGGGCGCCTTCAGCTCGGCGAGCGGGCGCGCACCTCACGCTGCTTGACTATCTCGGCGCGATCGACGCGCTGCTCGTGCGCCGCGACACGCTGGAGAGCGCGATCGGCGAGTTCGTGCCCGGCTCGCCGTGGGCGCAGACCATCGCCAGGTTGCGCTGTCCGCGCGGGATCGACACGCTCTCCGCGGTCGGGTTGTGCGCGGAGATCGGCGACTGGGAGCGCTTTCCGCGAGCCGGACAGCTGATGAGCTTCCTCGGGGTCGTGCCCAGCGAGAGCAGCAGCGGCGAGACGCGCCGGCAGGGAGCGATCACGAAGTCCGGGGCCCGACACGCCCGGCGGCTCTTGGTCGAGGCGGCGTGGCACTACCGTCGCGCGCCCGCAAAGGGCCTAACGCTGCGCCGCCGCCAGGAGGGCCAGCCGCCGCACGTGATCGCGCTTTCCTGGAAGGCCCAGCAGCGACTGCACCACACCCGGCGACGCCTCGACACAGACCGCGGCAAGCGCAAGACGATCGTCGCGGTCGCCGTCGCCCGCGAGCTCGCCGGATTCTGCTGGGCGATCGCCAACGCCGACTGACCGGCCCCGGCACCACGTCGGTCAAGGAGGCGGCGGGAACAACCTGGCCACCACGCGCGCGAGCACCCGCGATGGCGCTATGAGCAGCCCCGAAGCCCGAGGCCACGCTCGATCCTAGAGCGCGGGCGCCGGCGCCTGAACAGCCTCATCTCACTCATCGAGGACTTCGACCCTGAGATCACCGAGACAACAAAAGAGATCGAGCAACGTGCGAAAGCCGACGACCGCGTCGATGTGCTCTGCCAGATTCGTGGCGTTGGCCGCTACACAGCGATGCTGATCATCGCCGAGGTCGGCGACATCACCCGATTCCCCGACGCCCGGCACCTCTGCGCCTGGGCCGGCCTCACACCTACCGTCCGTAGCTCGGACGGCAAAGCACGCCTCGGGCACATCTCCCGGCAAGGATCACCGGCGTTGCGCTGGGCGCTGGTCGAGGCCGCACAGAAGTGCACCACCGGTGGCGGCCCTCTGCGTGAGCAGTTCGAGCGGATTACCAAGCGCCGCGGACGCAAGGTCGCGAAGGTCGCTGTCGCCCGCCAGATCCTGACCCTGTCCTACTACGGCCTGCGCGACGGAGAGATCCGTTGCCTGGCGCGCCGCAGCCGGGCGAGCGCGAAAGAGAAGCTGGCGGTGGCCGCATGACCACCGCCGCGCACGCTACGGCGTCGGGCTTGCGTCCCCGGCCCAGGCGCGAGCGGAATGCTCGGGCGAGCTCGTTGTTTGTCATGGCCCCGCTCACATAGAATAGGACGGCCGACCACTTGATTGAGCCCCCGAGCCCCGCAAGGCACTCTGGTCCGCCCAGCGCGACCGAATGGATGACTGGAGCACTTCCGTGACCGGAACGCCGCAAGCGAACCGGACCCCTACAACCCGGGGTCCGTGACCCAGTTGACAACCCCACCCCTTTTATGGATGACAAACCAGCATCCATATCAGCGCCAGCGCTCGAGCAAGTCCTGCTCGCCGACTTCGCGCACCACGCGAGCCGGGACACCGATCACGACGGCGCGTGCGGGCACATCCTTTGTCACGACCGCGCCGGCCGCAACGAAAGCCTCTTCGCCGATCTCAACACCCGGTGTCAGCACGACGCTGGCGCCGATGCGACAGGCGCGGCGTAGAGTGGCGCCGCGCAGGGCGTACTCGCTGCCGTGACGGGCCATCGTGTCGTCGTTGGTCGTGCTCGCTCCGGGCCCCACGAACACGTCGTCCTCAACGGTTGTAAAGGCCGTCAGATAGACATTGCTCTGCACCTTGACATGCGCGCCGACGCTCACGTCGTTATCC
>JBOGXY010000054.1:0-5248 GCA_050696495.1 Solirubrobacteraceae bacterium | reverse complement strand
GCAGCCTGCGCCGCACGATCATCGCCACCCAATACTCACCAGTTACCCCCACAGCCCCCAAACAGCGAGTAATCACCAACACCGCTCACGCGCTCATCGCAACCACCGGATAACCCCGAAACTCAAGAGACTTGGCAAGAGTGGGCACGGTCCACGCGACACGCACGTGACGCGCCCTCGTTCGACGAGTCGGGCCGGCGTAGGTGCGGCCACTTTCGGCGAGTTCGACTCGGCACCATCGTCGGCGTCCGGTGAGGATCGCGTCCACGAAGGCCCGGTGGCCGGCCTGGACCGAGGCTGAGCCTCCGACCAAACGGACGGTGATGCTCGCCGCTTGTCCGGTTGCCGCCGGCGCGTGGCGATTACTTCCGCTCACAGGCGGCGTCATCGTGGTCGTAAGCGCAAGGGCAGACAGCGCGACGAGCGCTCTACGAAGCTGGCGGAGTCGCGCCCGCCTGCGGTTTTCCCTCTCGAAACTGCTCATGTGAACTCGAACCTACCCACGACAGGGGTGAGTCAAACTACTCGCATGACTCGCGATAATTGACCACTGAGGACACGTCCGCGCCTAGTAAACGACTTGCCCTAAGCGCCACAACCCCGCCCAAAATATCCTCCCACCGTGGCCGCCCAATCCCAGCGCGAGCGCATCCTCGCCGCGATCCTCGCGATCGCCGCCGAGCAGGGCTACCGCGCCGCCACGGTGGAGGCCGTGATCGCCCGCGCCCGCGTCTCGCGCCGCAGCTTCTACACCCACTTCGACTCGATCGAGGACTGCTTCGCGGCCGTCATCGACGAAGGGTTGGACTTCGCGATCCATGTCGTCACCCGCGGCTTCTCCCGCGAGGGCACCTGGGAGGACAAGGTCCTGGCGACCCTCGAAGGCCTCCTGGTCTTCTTCGACTCCGAACCGGTCCGCGCCCGCGTCTGGATGATCGAGGCCGTCGCGGCGGGCAGCTGGGCCTTCGAGCGCCGCGAGCGCCACCTCAGCCACCTGCGCGCCCTGATCGTCTCCGGCCGCGAGACCCTCCCAGGTCCCGATCCCGCCAACCCCGACCCCGCCAACCTCCCCGACTCCCCGGCCAACATCGGTGTGCTGGCGGGCGCACTCGCGGTCATCCACACCCACCTGCTCGCGAAAAACCCCGAACCCCTGATCACCCTCCTCGGAGCCCTGATGGGCATCGTCACCGCCTCCTACATGGACGCCGAGCACACCGCCCTGCAAGTCAGCCGCGGCGAGGCGCGCACCCACGAACTGCTGGCAACCGCCTATCCCCCAAAAAACCCGGCACATCCTGTCGAACCCCCGGGACTGCTACTCGACCCCCGCTCCCATCGCGCCCGCGCCTGCCTGCAGTACCTCGCGGAGCACCCGGACGCCAGCAACCGCGAAGTGGCCGACGGCGTCGGCATCCCGGGGCACACCCAGATCTCAAAGCTCCTGGCCCGCCTGGCCGAAATGCAACTTATCTCCAAGCAACCCGGCGGGCCCGGCCGACCCAACAAATGGCGCCTGACCGACCGCGGCGCCGCGGTCGCCGCCACCTTGGCCTAAACGACACATAGAAACCATCATGTTGCAAATAAGCAGCAGCCACACATCGAGACACCCGCCGATCACGGCTGACATCTTGATCGCGCGAACAACACTCTCTAGCTTGAATCGTCGTGTCCCTCCATGCCCACTACGCCTGGTGGGACGGCTGCGAAGACTGCCAACTCGCCGCCTTCCAGGACATAACCCAACAAGCCTCCCAAGCCGTCCATGAATCCCTGCGCACCGCCACCACCCGCGAGCAGCACCTCGCACTCGGCCTGCGCGCCCTCCTGCGCTTCTGTGAAAACCACCCCGACCTCGCCCGCTTCGCGGTCATCGACACCATCACGAGCGAGAGCCCAAGCCTCCGCCGCCGCCGCCAGCAGGAGCTTCACCGCCTGACCCGCATCCTCGCCGCCGAGCGCTCAGCGCCCAGCACCTATCACGACACCCACCACCGGCCCCCGCGCCGCACAGCCCGCCTGATCGCGGCCGAATCAAACCTCCTCGCCGCCCTGAGCGCCGTCCACCGCGCCCTGCAACCCAACTCCACAATCCACCTCCGCGACCTGGCCGAACCCCTGGCGGCCCTGCTCTCAAACTCCCACAAGACCCCCCTCAACTCCGGCCTCGTCCTGGTTCCCTCCCACGCCTGAGCGGCAGCATTCCCTCGATGGATCCCCGCACGAGCATGGAGAGGCAGTCCCAGCGGTTCGACCCCGTCTCCCTGGACGATCCCCGGAGCGATCTGTATAGTGCCGCCAATCGGAATCCGACTGTCAGGTTCGTGCGGGCGCCTCGAACGTTCGCACGGCATGTCGCCGCGGGGGGTCGCGGGCGACGGGGACGGGGTGTGCAGGCGAGACCGAAGAGACGCATGATTGCTTGCGTAACCGCACCGGAACGCTCGACGCGGTGTCTGTATGTAAGAATCGCGCGCCCCGCCCCCGACGACGATAGGATGCAATCTTGACGCCAGAGGACAAGGACGGTTCGGAGAACGCTCAGGAAGGTGGGGTCGCTGTGCTCGATCCGGTCGGTGAGCTGGCCGAGTACCGCTTGCTGCTGCTGACGCCCGAGGTGCTGCGCGACCCCGATGTCTTTGACCTTGATGAGTTCGAGGTCGTGGTACCCGTACCCGTACCCGTGCCGGCGCCGGTCGAGGATGAGCTGGCCGAGGCCACGCCCCAGGAGCGCGAGCGTCTTCGTGAGCTCGTGAAGGCGGCCGGGCGGCTGGAGGCGCTGACCGGGTGGACGCGCGAGCAGCTGCTCGACAACATCGGCTGCGAGGATCGCGATCCGAAAGTCGTGGTCAAGGACGCCGAGCACACCGAGCGCTGCACTAGGTTTCTCAACACACTGCTTGGGGCGGCCGAACGTGTCGACTCGGCTCGCTCTTGCCAGGCGGTCGTCAGGCGCTGCGCGCGCCTGAGCAAGGATCTCGACGTTGAAAGCTTCGAGCAACTGCTCGAGGAAGGTGAGCCGAGCCCGCTCGACTACATCTCCCTGGGCGAGCTCTCCACGGCGATGCGCCTGGCGCGCGTCGCGGCCGGCAAGGAGCACGACGCGGCCTTCTTCGGTCCGAGCCCCTATGACTCGGCGCCGGTGGTCCATTTGAGCGCTCCCCGCGTGGACCTCTATGTGCAGGGTAAGCGCGACGTGCTCGGCGAGCGCGTGCATACGAGCATGATGGCCCACATCGAAAATTGCTCGGCGTGCAAGGACGCGGTCGCGCTGCGTCGCTCGCTGACCGTTCCCGGTTGAGATCACCCGTTTGAGCCTGGTGCGCAAGGGGGGCTGAGTTCCCCAGGCGCGGCGGGGGCTGTGTCCTGACACGACTAAAGCAACCTGAGCATTCCTACGTCTTAATCAGCATTCCATTAATTCATGCAGTTTGAGCACATTCACTTCGGGGCGGGACGTCAAGGCGTTGGCGGCGTGGTCCCGGTTTCCTGCGCGGCCGGCGGGCGCGTCCATGTCGTCGTGCATGGCGCCTCCGAGCTCTCGCGAGAATGCACGTTGGCCTGTCGCGTCGGCGCGGCGGACGGCGGGGAGGAGGGGGAGCTGGATTTCGCCTCTTTCTCACCCGCCGATACGATCGAGCAGCTGCATAGAGATGCTCGCGATGCGCTGGAATCCGCGCCGGAACTGCTGTTGACCACGGCGCTCTCCCCGAGGGGGGTACAGGAGCAGAGCGAATTCTTGGTGGCGATTGCGCAGGGGCGCCGCGACCGGGGGCAGCGCACCGTCTTTGTGGCCTGCGAGGAGGAGCTCGGCGAGGAGCACGAGCGGCTGTTGGAGCACCTTCAGTCGCTTGGCGTGGACGTTCGCCGCTGCGCGTTCTACCGCCTTTGCTCTCAGGACCTGCGCTACAGCGGGCGCGATCGCCGCTCGGTGGTGGTGGCCGAGGAGCTTGAGTGGGTGATCGAGGGGGAGGCCGACTGCGAGCTGCTTTGCGCGCTGGCGCGGGTGCCGGGTGTCATCTTTGCCCAGCACATCGACCAGCACCAGCGGCGCATTCGCTGGCTTGCCAGCGGGCCCCGGCTCTCGCTTGCGCTGCTTGCGGCGGCCGAAAAGCAGCCGCAGATCGCGATTCCCTCGGTCGCGAGCGAATCCGAGGAATGGCTGGAGTGGGCTCACGCGGCGCTCGTGCCGCTCGTGCGCGAGCGCTGTCCTGACCTGGATTGCATCGAGAGCTACGCGCAGCGCACGCGCCGGGCGCTGCTCGAGCACTCCGACGACGGCTTAACCGCGCTTCGCAACATGCGCCGTAGCGGCCTGCGGGCGTTCATGCGCGAACTGCAGCGACTGATCGGCGATCCTTGGCGCGCCTACTTCGAGACCGAAGCGCCGGTCCCGGCGGAGCTCTCGCGGCTGCTCTACGCGCTTCGTACCGTGCTCAGTGACATGGAGAGTTACAGCGACTATGAGCCCTACGCCTGGGGGGACACGATGCTCTTCACTAGAGACGACTTCCGCGCGACGGTCGCCTACGAAGCGTTGCTCACAGACGTGCTTCCCCCTACACGGGTCAAGGAGCTGGCTAAAAACCTCGCCGATAGGCTCAAGGAACACCGCGAAGACCTGCCGGGCCTCTCCGGCTAGCGGCCTTCTTCAAACCCAGAGACGGCCCGTGGCTCGCTACTGCCGATTCTCATCACGCGGGCGCTACAGCGAAACGTCAAAGCGGAGGCTCGTGACGGTCGCCATCTGAAAGGATCATTTCGTTCGCACTGCGACGTTCGAACTCCTCTCGGGCCACCTTCGAACACAAGCTCCGCGTCGGCTCGATCACAGTCCAGCGGCCGCTCGACGCCTGCTGAAAAAGTGCATAGTCTCCAGGCGCGTGGCTGCTTTGGTGAGGTCTTGCCGCCACCCTCTACGATTGGAACGGCATGCAGCCAACCGAGGAGACCTACGACTTCCACGAGCGCGCCCGCGAAAAGCAGGAAAGCCGCGAACAGGACTTGGAGGACCTGCGCAGCGGGCGTAAGTCCCTTGAGCAGCTATGCCGCGAGAACGAACTGCTTGCACCCTTCGCCCGCACGGCGCGAGTCGACATCGACGCATCCATCTCGCTCGGCTAGTAGTACTTTGTTAGAGTTTTGGTAGGTGTTCTTGGCTGTCCGGCGAACTCCTTTGGCATTGGTTGAGAATCGATGCGGGAGGGGTGATGATGGCTGTTGTGGCGATTGAGGAGTCTGTGGG
>JBOGXY010000053.1:0-20557 GCA_050696495.1 Solirubrobacteraceae bacterium | reverse complement strand
GTTAACGAGCGAGCGGCGAGCCAAATGGCCCGCCGCTCGGGGGGGGTGCTGCTACTTGGAGGAAGAACTAGGGGGTCACGGAACTTCGACCTCGTGTGGGCTCAGGCGCAAGCCCTCGCGGGCGATCAGGGCCAACACGTCGCTGTGTATCCACGGTGTGGTCCGCTTGGCGCCGCCTTCGGGCATCAAACCGACACGACGGGCGAGCCAGCTGGTTTCGCCGCGAGCGTTGCCTTTACGGTCGCGCTTGAGCACGCCACAGCGCAACGCGATCTCGCTCATGCTCAGCTGGTCATAGTCGATCGCCCGCTGCACCGCTTCGCGCAGAGCGCGGTTGAGCACCACCGGGCTCGTACAGAGCCAGCGGTACTCGCCGCGGAGCGCACGCAACGCCAGACGCGGGTTATCGCGATGGCGAGCGATCGCCGCGGCGGTCAGCGCTCGCACGGGCTCGTAGTCCTCGAGCGCCGCGATCACATCGCGCAGGCCGACCGGCTCCCAGCGCTCCGTCCTTGACCCCGGCCGACGCCTGCACCAGCGCAGCTCGGGAATCGAGCGCTCGCACTCGACGGGCGCGAGCAAATGGACGTAACCCCGCACCGCGATCGGCGCGAACTCGCGAGAGCCTTCGCCGGGCAGCCGCTGAGGGCAGCTTGGCGATGAGGGCTCGCAGCGCGGGACCGCCAGCAGGTCGCCGGGCCGCAAACGACGACACCAGCGCCCCGACGGATGCTCGAGATAGCCACGACAGACAAGCAGCGCGTTATCGGCGGGCTCATCGCTTGCGAGATGGGCGACCAGGCGCCGATCCCCGGACGTGGCGGCGTCGCGATCGATGACAAGCAGCGAGCCGGCGCGACCGCCAAGGGCGACCACCTCGCGGTGCCGACCGCGGGCGTCTCGATAGCGGCCAAGGCGAGCCGGTGGAGCAGATGAAACCGGCGGCTTGCCAGAGCGGCGTGGACTGCAAGCCAATCGACGGCGCGATCGCGACGGGCTGCGGGGCCGAGTGGCGGCGCTGAGCCTGCTTGGCGATGAGACGATGGTGGGCATGGGAGATCCTCTCGGTCGATGCCGCCGTGGGTGGCGGGCTGTGCTTGGGCAGGAAGCTTGTAGGCGCGCTTGCGCGCGTCGTCAAGCTCGCCAAGCAACCGCCGATCGCCGGGCTCGAAAGCTTCCGAGACCCCTTAGGGGGCTCTCGGAACATCCACGGATGGCGAGCAAGAGATCGTGAGACCTGGCCGAAAATCGCTCCTCAGGGCGGGCAGCCGCGAGAGCGCAGACGGGCGGCGAGAAACGCTGCGAGGCCGATGCGGATCTGTGTTTCCAACTCGGCGGCGTAGCTATGTGCGGCCAATCGATGGCCAAGACTCAAGATGGTGGAATGCGGGGGAGCTTCAGCGTAGAGCCCTGGCAGCGATGCGCAAGCTCGAGACCTCAACGAGCGTGCGAGGGCCGGCGCAGTCGCCCCACTTGGGCGCCGAGCCTTCCCACAATCGCTGACCAATACTGCGATTGCGCGTGCAGGCAGGCTCAAACTCTCTGGCGAGGCGACTGCGTCGAGGCCACGCTGGCGGTCACGGTAACTGCGGCAGGCGCTGGGGTGAGAGCGTCAAGACGAACGCACATTCACGAGCGATTCGTGGCCAAACTCCGTCGACTCCAAAGACGTCCACAAGCCTTCTAGGAAATGAGTTATTCGCGTTGGAGGGGTTTGCGCGTAACAATGTGGACTCGTGGACGAGCCCAACGGACGCATCGCCGACGCGCGGCCCCGCCGCCCCTCCTCTCGCGCCGGGCGCAAGGCACGGCTGGCCGGGGAGGATCCCCGCAGCCGCATGCTCGAGGCGATGCTCAGCTGCGTCGGTGAGCAGGGCTACCTGCCCACGGTCGTAGCGGACGTGATCGCCAAGGCCGTGGCGTCTCGCAAGACCTTCTACGAACACTTCGAGGATCGACAGGCCTGTTTCCTTGCGCTCAGCGACGAAATCGGCTCGGAATGGGTAGAGCGCGTGAGCGCGGCGTGCGAGCACGCAACCGCCGAGGATGGGTCGAGCGCGGTCGATGCCCTGATCGCAGAGCTGTTCGCACTCGGCTGCGAGCGGCCGGCGGCACTTCGCATCGTGGCGGTCGAGATGACGGCCGCGGGGCCCGCCGGCGTTGCGCGACGGGAGCGGCTGCTGGCAGACCTCTCCGCGCCGCTACAGCCCGAGATCGGCGAGCAGCCGAGCTCTCTGTTGTTGGCTCGTTCGATCGTGGGCGCGGCGCTGCGCATGCTCTATGCGCGTGCGCGCAGGGGGGCGGGAGTGCGCCGGCCCCGGCGAGGCGTGGCCCAAGAGCTCGCCGACGGCGTGTCCAGCTGGGCCCGGCGCTACACCGATCGCGACGGACTGCCAGAGGTGACGGAGCCAGCACAGGACGCTCAGGCCCCCGACGCGCCGGTGGGCGGCAGAGCGCCCGGGACGCTTTCATTGAGCTCTCGTGCAATAGAGCGCCGCGGACTCCCTCGCGGTGAGGGCAATGTCTCGCGTAGTTTCGTCATCCACAGCCAGCGCGAGCGCATCCTTGATGCGCTCGCCAACCTAGCCGCGGCAGAAGGCTATGGGGCCGCGACGATCCCAGAGATCGTGCGCGAGGCCGCGGTTTCGGTGCAGGCCTTCTACGAGCACTTCTCCGGTAAGGATGACGCTTTCCTGGTGGCGTATGAGATCGGGCACCGCAAGGCGCTTGCGATCGTCGAGCGCGCCTATGAAGCACAGGAGCTGTGGCCGCAGGCCATCGGTTCGGCGATCGCGACGCTGCTCGAGTTCCTCGCCTCCGAGCCGGCCTATGCGCACCTGGCCCTGATCGATGCGCTGACGGCCAGCCCCAAGGCCGCCTCGATCGCCCACGACGGGCTGATCGCCTATTCGGCGATGCTCGAGCCTGGGATCACCGGCGCCGAGGAAGAGCCGTGGGCGGCTGTCGCGCCGGAGGCAACAGCCACGGCGCTACTCGAGTTGTGCTTCGTGTACGTTTCCGACGAGCGGGCCAGAGAGCTTCCACGCCTGCGGGATCTAGCATGTGAGA
Organism: Solirubrobacteraceae bacterium; assembly: GCA_050696495.1. GTDB lineage: Bacteria > Actinomycetota > Thermoleophilia > Solirubrobacterales > Solirubrobacteraceae > Palsa-744. The sequence continues at coordinate 17,488 of JBOGXY010000053.1, read as the reverse complement.
TTGCGCTTCGGCCGTTTTCGAGCTTGAGCGTCCGCTAGATGTAGCCGACCGGTTGTCAATGCCAGCGATGAATTGTGGTGTTAATTCAGTCGCTCTTTTGTAGTCAGCTGTGAATGATGGGGGCATGGCCGGTGCAGACGGGATCGAGATAGCCGAGCAGATCCGCGCGTTCGGGCGCAATCTGCGCGAGGCGCGCGGACACGCGGGATTGACCCAGGCGCAACTCTCGGCTGCCGCGCCGCTTGACCGGGCCGCGATCAGCCGCCTGGAGTGCGGCGAGCGCTCCCCGGACATGCCAACGCTGCTGAGAGTGTGCGCCGCTCTGGATACGACGCCAACCGACCTGCTGCGTGGTGTCGGCAAGGCCAACGGCGGTCGGGCGCCGCGAGGCGATGCAGAGACGTCCGATTCGTCGGGACAGTTCGGTGTCAACCTCAGAGCGGCGAGGCAGCGAGCCGGCATATCCCAGGAGCGCCTCGCGCTGGACGCCAAAGTCGATCGCGCCGCGATCAGCGTCTATGAGAATGGTGTGCGCCAACCGAACCTGCGCACCGTCTTGAAGCTCGCGACGAAGCTTGATGTGCCGCCGGGACTGCTGCTTCAGGGAGTGCCCGTCGGCTCGGCGCAGCTGGACGGTCACTCCCCTTCGAGCGACCAAGCGACACCGAAGCGCCGCCGCTCCCAACTTCGCCGTTAGACGGGACCGACCGGGGCCACGATCGGAGCCAGGGAGGCCTCTACCGGCTCTTACGATCGCGCCCAGTCGGCCCCGGAGAGGGCCGACAGGCCCTCGTGAGGGTTGGCCGCACACACCCGGACGCTAGTCCGCAAGACGCCCGATCGGTGTGACCATGTCGCCCGCGCTTGACGACCGGGGCATCATGCAACACTCCTCGCTGACTGTCAAATCTATCCAGATGATTCCATCTGGTTGTTTCCTACTGGAAGGCTATCTCGCCTGAACGCAACAGCGGCTCACGCGCCGCCGGGTCCCCGGCGGCGGCGCGCACCTCCGGCGGTAGAGCAGACGGCCGCCAACCGCAGAGCAGGCCCTGGTAGGCATCGCGCTCGGCGACGAACAGGACGCGCTCTCTGGCCATGTAATCCCAGGCGGCGGGATACTCGCCTGGGTAGGCGCGCGCGGCGGTAAGCACAGGATCGGCCGCCCTCGCACACTCGCGCGCCCTGGGTCGATCCCGACAGACGAACACGACCAGCGGCGTCGAGTTCGGCGGGTAGCGACGCAACCGCGTAGACCAGCCGGTCAGGAAGTGCTCGTAGCGCTCGAGCTTGGCCGCACGCTGTCCCTGCGGCAGTCGATCGTCGAGCTCGATCAACAGCTCGCGACGCTCGCCGTCGACGAGGGTGGCGTCCGGGCGAACGCTTTGAAAGCGTTCGACCTCCACACGCTTGCCGTTCTCCCCGGTGCGCAGGAAGTCGTGTGCCGTGCGTCCGCCCGGCAGTGTCAGGTCACTGAGCGCCAGCATCCTTTTGCCCTGCGGCGTGGAGCGGGTCGGCGGAGCGATCGCCGAGCGCTCAGGGCCCACCAGCGCCAAGCGATGTCCCGAGAGAGCCCGCTCGACCGCGAGCGCCCAACCGGCAACGCGAACATCGTGGCGAGCCTGCCTGACCAGGCTCTGCTCGGAGGATGAGGCAGAGGAACCGTGGCCTTGCGTATCGGGCGCCGTGCCCTCATTCGAGCCCCGTCGGCGCTCCAGCTCGACTGCGATCGACGAGCCGCCGGCGATGCACAACTCACGACCCGCGGGCGTAATCGAATAACACATGGGCATCCCGCCGCCGTCGCGCCGGTGAAACTGAAAGCGCGCGACCAGGCCGGCGTCCGCAAGGCGCTTGAGACGCCTCTGTGTCGTGCTTGCCGCCCGGCCGGCGTTGAAGCGCCTGTGGATCTGGCTGCTCAGAAGGTGGCGCATCGACTCGAGCAGGCTGAGAATTTCCAGGTCGAGCGGCTCCGCGTCCAGGCGCTTGGGCGAGAGGATCGGCTTCGCCCAGCGCACACTGTGCGCCGCGGCAAGATCGACCAGTTCGCGATAGCCCTCGTCGGATTGGGGCGCGGGTTCGGGCGAGGAACCGGACGACGATAAACCGTTGCCCGACCCCACGGCGCGGCCGGGGCGATCGACTGTCTCCGACGCCTGTTCGCCACGCTTTGACGCTTGTCCGCCACGCTCCGGCGTCTGTTGCGATGCGTGCAACGGGGGTGTGCTCGCGTCCGATCGCTCCCAGTGCGGCTGACTGAGGTCCTCGAGATAGCTGCCACCGCGCTGCGCTTGCCGGCGCGCGTGGTGGGCCAGGCGCGACTTATCGACGCGCAACGGCAGCGTCTGCGCGACAAACGGCGACTGGCGACCATCCCGCGTTACCCAACTGGCTATCGCGTGGTGTCTTGGAAGGTGCAGACGGGCATCGGGACGGCCGAGCGCCGAGAGGTTGCGAATGTCCGGGCGCACGATGTCAGAGAAAGACGCCATCAGCAAAGCCGCGGCGTTGCGCGAATCATCCACCGAGGCAGTGGCGAAATAGACCCGATGGGCGAACAGAGCGTCGAGCTGAGCGCGGATGTCGCGGTCGATCCACTGCGAGTCGGTCTGCCAGCAGGCCACCGTCTCAAGGCCCGCCGAGCGCTTGAGCGCCATCGTCTCGGCAAAGCCCCTGTTGAGCACCAGTGGCGCCTCGTCCACCTTCAAGGCAACCGCCATGCGCTGCTCCTGCGCCAGATCGTCCTGGCAGCGTGCGAGCGATGCGTCGAGCATGCCGACCAGCAACTGCATCAGCACACTGGTGTTGCCCGCTCCCATCGTCCCGAGCGCTCCCTTGACGACGAGCACCTCACCACCTGAGATGACGGCGTCGAAGTCGATCCGCAGGCTGTCGTTCAGGAGCACTCGCTTGGTTGATGGCGAGTTGAGTAGACGGGCCAGCTTGTTCACGGGCGCGTCGAGCTTGGCCGTGGTGGTGCCTCGGGAATCCGCCAGCTGCGCTGTTAGCTCGCCGGCGAAGAACTCGGAGACCTCCTTGAACTCCGGCTGTGTGCGCAGGCGCGCTGACACACGCGCGCGATAGGCGTAGCCCTCCTCGCCTACCGAGAGCAAACGTGCCACGTCCCACAGTGTGCTGGAACGATCGTAGGCAAGGACAGCGATTATCGCGTTGCGCAGATAGCGATCCGAGGACGCCTTTATGTCCCCAACGTCGAACAGGTTCTTCAGTGCGCCCACCACGTAGTCGGCAATCGTGTCCGCCGGCGCGTCGACCGCCAGCGGATCGAAGCCACATGTCGGATGGGCGAAGTCAAGCAGAGTGCAGGTCCGACCCTCAGGGACGATGCTGATGGCTGCATCGGCCGCGTCTCCCTTGGGGTCGAGCAGGATCACCGCGCAGCGCTCGCGACGCAGGTCCTCGGCGACGGTGGCGACCAGGTAGCTTGACTTGCCCTGCTCCACCGTGCCGGGCACGGCGGTGTTCTGGCGGCGCATGTCGGGATGGATCGAGACCAAACCAAGCGCATCGCGCAGCGTGCCGGCTTCCTCGGGAACGCGCATGATCGCCGGAGGCGCGGGCGCCACGGGAACCGGCGAGCGCTCGAACGGGACGGTCGCGTAGTCAATCGATGGCAGATGCCAGATGCATGCCAGCTCGGTGGCCGCCAAGACACCCTTGCGGGGCGAGGGAAGCGGGTTTCCCTCGCCCCGCAGCACTCTGCGGTTGTACAGCCGCAGCCGAGAGTGACGCAGCGTGGTCCCGCGCTCGACGAGCCGATTCTCAGCGCCGCCGGCGCGTAGCTCTGAAGCCACCCGCTCGCAAACTCCTCTACTGGATGCGATAATCCGGATGTCGGCGAAGAACAGCGGCGTGTGCTGCACGTCGAGGCCGCCGATCAGCTCCTCTCGCTCCACGATCGACGGATCGAGCTCGGGGAAAGTGAGCTTGCGCTCCCGCGAGAGGCGATGCTCGCGGTGCTTGTAGGCGCGCTTGGCATGGGACTCGAACAGCGCCGGCGTGGGAGTGAGCGCGAGCTGGACGAACACCGGCTCCCGGCAGCTCGCCATAGCTGTGATCAGGCGGTTCACGTTGGGAGCGCGCTCGTGCTCGAAGCGATCGAAGCGCTTGGCGCGAAGCGTGAACGGGGCGTGCTTCTTCAGGCGCAGCACGTACGGAGGCGGACCGGGCCGCGAGAGCGGCGCACCCAGGCGCGCGTCAGGGTAGGCGGCTCGCAGCGCCGCCTCGACGATCGCCTCGATACCCGCCGGAAAGCTCAGCGCCAGCCATGCCTGTCGATCGCAGTGGATCTCTAGGCCAATCGACGGTTGCCCGCCGAACAGGCGCCGCCACCAGCGTCGCTGTAGACGCTTGTGCAAGGCCTCGAACATCGCCACGAGCTGATCGAGGCTGCAGTCATCGCCACGATACGCAACGATGCGCATGCGCACATAACGACGTTTTCGCCTTGCCAGCAGGCGAGCGACAACGAGGGCAAGCAGCGCCGAGCCGCCGAGCACGAGCAGCGCCATCCTGGCGAGCAACAACGGGCGAAGTAGCGAGCTTTCGTAGAAGGGCACCGTGAGCTGATCCGACCGCCCCCGGCTTGACGGGACACCGGATCGGCTACATCGGGCGCGTGGCGCGCTCGACTCGCTCGCCGCGCTCGGTCAAACGCCACTCGTTGGGGGCCCCCTTGCCCAGGGCGCCGTCCGTGTTCTCAGCCAAGCCAAGCCCCTCCAGGCGGGTGAGCAGCTTGGATATCTGGCCCTGGTCGGCGATGCCGGCGCCGTCGGCCACCTCTCGGTTGCTGGCGCCGGGGCGCTGCCTGATCACCGTGAGCACTCTTACCGTCCGATAGGTCAGGCGCATGTCCAGGCCCGCCATCGGGTCCGCTGTCACCGGATGGGCACCGCCCGCGGACTTGCTTGGCCGCGGGCGCGGCCGGCTGAGTTCGGCGCTTGCCACCCGGGCTCCCAGGTACGGAAGCACGATCATGCTCATCAGCGAACCGTGCAAATCGATGTACGGCTTGGATGAGCGTTCAAGCAGGCGCGTGTGCAAGACCGCCAGCACGGCCCCGATCACGCCTTCGGCGGTGACGCCGGGGGGCTCGGGGCGAGCGCCGGGAGCCTCGCGGCCCAAGTCGATGACCTCGCGCAGCGCGGCGATCGTGCGTGCGCGCTCGGCGAGCACCCGCGTCCCTCCCCCGAGCGCGTCGACGATGCACAGGCGCGCCAACTCTCGGTCCTCGTCGATGAACTGCAGCAGCGCCGCCAACCCTGCACGCATCCCATCTCGCCAGGAGCGCTCCCGCTCATAGGCGCCGATGACCCTGGTCCCGATCTGACCGAGCGTGACCTCAAAGACCGCTAGGAAACAGTCCTCGCGATCCTCGAAGAGGTCATAGAACGTCTTGCGAGAGACTTTCGCGCGCGCGATGATTTGGGCCACTGTGAGGTGCGCGTAGCCCGCATCCTTGATCGCGTCGATCGCCGCGCTGAGTATCCGCGCGCGCTGAATCTCGCTGACGTGACCATGCGATACGCCGTCTGAGACGGTGCCAACCGCAGCCCTCGCGGGCGTGTCGTCGATCGAAGCCATTATGCCCCGAAAAAGAGGTTCACGGTTCACGGCGCCCAAGTCGAGCCATGTCTCCTACTCACGACCGCGCGACCCACAGCGCGAGCGCACAGACGACTCCTGGCTCCCCAGCCTGTCCCATACAGCGAATGTGACGAACGAACGAGGTCGTTGCAAATGCAAACCACGTCAAGTGCGCACAATCCAGCCTTTAGCGACCGCCGGTGTCTCTGACCGGCGGGAAAGATCGGGCTCTGCATACCCGGCAGGCTCACAAACCCACAATCGAGGCTAGTGGTTCATCCTGGAAATTCGTTGAGGGTTTGCCGAGTGGATGGTCTGCGTCTGAGCCTTGGCGGCGACGCAGATCGCACCGGTAGTGCGGGCAAGTCGGCGACGAGGCTCAGACGTGAGCAGCCGCCGGGAAACGCCAATGAATTTCCAGGATGAACCACTAGGACCGCCGCGGCGACCCAACGCTCCTAACGTCCGCCGGACCTCGGCTGAAGCGCCCTTTCGTGAGCCTAACCGACGTTTCAGGCGTAGGAATTAAAACTAACGACCGATAAAACTCACTGAAGTAACAGTACGCAGTTGCACAAGCCTTCTCACCATTTCAACTCAATCTCGAGCTCGCGCTCCTCAGTCTCGACCTCCAGCTCGACCTTGAGCTGTACCTGGTCGGGAACGCGAAGGCTGAACCGCATGCCACCGCGTTCGAACTCGAGGTCGTTGTGGCGGGCGAGCATGTCGGCGAGGGCACGCAGACGCTCGGCGACCTGCTCCCTACTGAGGGTCTCCTTCTGCTCGATCTCGAGGATGTCCATCGGATCTCCCTTCGTGGGCCCCGTTCAAGGGCTCTCTATCGCGCCGCGCCGCGACGCACCGTACGAGGATCGAACGATCCACCGAGGACATCCACGGATGCCATACCCCTGGTTACCCTGACTTCGTGTCTTCCACTCAACAGCGGTGACACGGATGACCCGGGACATCCATCCAGGATGTCCCGAGACACAACAGACAGACGGACGGACAGACAGACAGACAGACAGACAGACACAACAGAGGGTGAGCGACGGGATTCGAACCCGCGACCGCCGAGACCACAACCCGGAGCTCTACCAACTGAGCTACGCCCACCAAGCCTCTGGCAGTCTAGCGCCGGCTCAACCCCGCACGAACTCTTCCGCCAGCGCCAGGCACTGGCTGGGGCTCCGATCGGGGTGCGCCTCGAGCGCCAGCTGCCAGGCTCGCATCAACGGCGCCGAGTCCTGACCCAGCACCGCCACCAGCTGCGCCGCCAGCGATTGAACATCGGCGCCCGTACGCACATCCACCCCGCCGCGCTCCACGGCGGCCGCCGGCGCGCCGCCACCCGGACCTCCCCCAACCCCCTGCTCGGCGGGCGCCGCCTCCAGCACGCGCTCGGTGACGTCGCTGCCCGCCCGTTGCGCGTTGCGCCAGCCGCGGCCCATCGAGAGCTCCTGCATCGACAGGCGCGGGCCCTCCAGGACCGTCAGAGTCGCCTGGTTGGGGTCCCACTTGCGTTCCCCGAACTCCAGCCATTCCTTGCGTGCCCAGGCATCCACGACCGCACTGAGCAGCTCCTGCTCGCTCATGTTGAAGCGACAGAAGTTGTGAGGGAACTGGCGCAGCTCGACGTGGAACACGCCCGAAAGACTGGCAGGCCGCGCCACCGAGCGCCTCAACGCTCAACCCGGGGCTCCTCCAGACCGATAGACGGGGCATGCACGACGCCACGAAGCGCGCGAACGCGACCCGTTGGGGCGAGTGGTGGCGGCGCCACCCGCGCCTGTTGCGGGGGCTTGTCCTGCTGGCGCTCGGCTGGTCGAGTGTCTACCTGGCTTGGCGGATCGGCTTCAGCTCACAGCGCGCCAATCCGCTGCTTTGGGGAGCGCTGCTGTTGGCCGAGGCCTACGGCGTGTGGAACCTGGCGACGCTGAGCTGGCTGACCTGGGATGTCCAGCCGCGCACGCGACCGCAGCCAAAACATCGCCACAGCATCGACGTCTACGTCTGCACCTACGACGAGCCGGTGAGCGTGCTCGAGGCGACGCTCGCGGGCTGCTCGCTGCTGAACTATCCGCACACGACCTGGCTGCTCGACGACGGCAGCCGCCCGGAGATCGCCCAGCTCGCCGAGCGCTGGCAGGTCCGCTACATGACACGGCCCGACAAATCCCACGCCAAGGCCGGCAACGTCAATCACGCTCTGGAGCGCACGGACGGCGAGCTGGTGCTGATCCTCGACGCCGATCACGTCCCGATGCCAGACGCGCTCGACACCCTGGTCGGCTACCTCGACGATCCTGAAGTCGCCCTCGTGCAGACGCCCCACGACTTCTCAAACCACGATTCGATCCAGCACTACGCGCTCGGGCGCCACGAGCAGTCGGTCTTCTTCTCGGCCATCTGCGCGGGCAAGGACCGCCACAACTCGAGCTTCTGGTGCGGCTCGGGGGCGCTGATCCGCCGCGCGGCGCTGCTGGATGTCGGCGGCGTGGCGACCGAGACGATCGCCGAGGACTTCCACACGACGATCAAGCTGCACAAGAGCGGCTGGCGCACCCACTACGACGAGCGCATCGTCGCCCAGGGGCTCGCGCCGCACGATCTGGCCTCCTACCTGCTGCAGCGCGACCGCTGGGCGCGCGGCAACCTGGCGGTCTTCAGCACACCCGAGAGCCCGCTGCGCGCGCGCGGATTGACACCCACCCAGCGTCTGAGCTATTTCGCGAGCCTGACCGGCTACCTGTCCGGGCCCGTGCGGCTGCTGCTGCTGGCAGTCCTCACGGCGGTCCTCTGGAGCGGCGCGCTGCCGATGCACATCTCCCTGCTGGCCCTGATCGCGCTGTGGGGGCCGGCGACGGCATTGATGGTGATGGCCGGCTCGGCGCTCTGTCGCGGCGAGCAGAGCAGCGGCGAGGCCGTTCACTACGAACTGTGTACCGCGGAGATCTTCACCCGCGCGCTGCGCTGCGTGATTCGGCCCGGGCGCACAGCCTTCAAGGTGACGCCGAAGGAAGGCGTCGACCGCGGCGGCTGGCAGGCGCTGCGCCAGTTCCGCCTGCTGCTCGCCATCGCTCTGTTGCTGTCCGCGGGGCTTACGCTGAGACTGGCTCAGGATTTTGGGGTGGAGGGCGTGCTTCCGGCGATGCATGGCTTTGCTTCATGGTTCGTGCCGCTGCTCGGACTGCTCGAGCTGGGAAGGGTGCTTCGCACCCTCGTTCATGTGGCGCGACGCAGGCAGTTGCGCGTGGAGTACCGCACACCGCTCGTCGCCTCCGCGTTGATCGTCGCGGACACAGGCCCCGATGGCGGCAAAGCCACGACGCTTGCACGCATACGCGACATCACGCCCAGCGGCATCGGCTTCGACCTCTCGCAGTCGCTTGCTCCGGGGACGCGCGCAAACCTCACAGTCCAGCTGCCGAGCGTCTCCGGGCAGGCCACCGCCACCCAGCTCGAAGTCGAGGTGCGCTCCTGCCTGACCCACGAGCACGACTGGCGCATCGGCGCGTCGATCGTCAACTGTTCAGAGGCCGATCGCCACGCGTTGATCGCCTACTGCCATGTCCTCTGGCCCTACATGCGCCTGCGCGGCGAGGACGCGGTGCGTTGGCCCGCAGCGGCCGATCTCGGCCGCGAAGAAGTCTCCCCCGCGCCACTAAGCGTCGGTGCTGCCGCCGTCACCGCCGCCGCGCAGCCAGTCGCTTAGCTGCCGACCGACCGTCCTCCGGCGACGTGGCGTCACCGCCTCGCCTGCCTGTGCGGCGGTTCGCCGCGGCCTTCTTCGCCTTCGTCTTTTGGCATCCTGTCACTTCGATCGGTGTGTTTTGGCGTGTTTCGTCGCCGTTCTGCGCGGTGAAGGCCGTCGGCATCACCAGCGAAGCGGGGACCGTTGTCTTGACCTTTCGCGTCACGGTCCTGGCATGACCCTTGGAGCGCACCCTGACCTTCCTCTTGACGATCTTCGTCTTGGTGATCTGGCAGAGGCTCGTGTTCGCCGCCAGGGCGCTGTTGGCTCCCTGCGGCAGAGTCAGTTCAAAGGACGTGACGGGCTGGTCCGGAACTGTGTGGAAGGTACTTGAGGTGATGCCGGTGTGTTCGTTGATGAACGTTTCGCCGTGTAGGTCGATCGTTACACCGTCGCCCTGCAGGACGATGATCAGTTCGGGGAACTTCGCACCGCCGTGACTGACGAAATACGCGGGCCCTTCCAGGGCGACGGGAAGTATCGGGGTGATCGCCTTGGCGTGCCCAACTATCGATGCCGCGGGGCATCCGGCCGGGTTTACCGCGAACTGCTGTTGGGTGCACGCCTTCTGCAGCGTCGTCAGGCGGGACGGGAGCTGCTTGGGGAGGTCCACCTTCACCGAACGGATATTTGCCTGCTTGCCCAGCGAGTCGGGCGGGAATGTCAACTTCACCGAAAGGCTCGCGCCGTTCTTACGCGAGGTCTTCCCACTCGTGGAGACGCTGAACGACGGTTTGAACGCGAGACTCGAGCAGTCCGCGTCCTGGAAGCTGTTTGCGAGATCGACCGCGTCGTATCCCGCCGGGTTGGCCGGGTTCGCTCCGGCGCCGATCACACTCGCGCCAATACTGCTCGGCGCACAACTGGTCGGGTTGAGCATGAAGCGTTCCCGATCCACGTACGCACGGATCGCGCGCAGATGGACGACGATCCCGTCGATGATGTGCGGGATCTGATCCGCCGGCCCGGAGGGGATCGAGACTTGGGCTGTAAGCGGGTCGATCTGGAGCGGTAGATGAACGACGACGGTACCGAGGTCGAACGGGCCGACCTTCGCGCTGGTGACGTCCACGACCGAGAACGGCGCCCCTTCGAACGGGCCGGCGAAGTAGAGCGTGCCGGGGGTCTGCACGAGCACGCTGCCCACCCCCGCTTCCGCGATCGTATGTCCGATCCGACTGGCGGCGGGACACGCTGGTTCCGTTTCGGCTTGCCCGCCGGATTGTTCGCGAGCATGTCGAATCGCGGTTTCGGGACACTGCGGGACACCGGTCAGATTCCCCGTCAAACCCGACGGCAATCGCGTCGAGAATCCCGTGATCTCCTGTTCTCCATCGCGGCGTTCGATCCGCAGATAGAGCGGGCTGTAGGAGCCGGCACGGTTGTCGTTCATGCCCGCCGTGACGCTCGGCTCGAACGGTGGTGTGCCGCTGGTCGGGCATGGTCCGCCGTTGGCGCCGGTGGTTATCGCGAATGCGGGTATCGGCGGTTCGAGCGTGACGTTGGGGTTCGCCCACGAATTGAGCGAGGCCTTGACGGTGTAGTTCCCGCACGTGGGCGGCGTTACCAACGGTGAGGTAGCGCCCTGACGGAAGGAGAAGGTGAAGGTGTCATACGGGACCTGCGGCAGGTCGTCGAACGTCGTCACGAGCCTGCCGGTCACCGGGTCGGCGTGAACTTCGCCGCTGGCCTTCACGATGATCCCGCGATTGGGTATCCGTGCCACGATGTACAGCGCGATCAACGATTTGAACGGGTTTTCATAGGGCTTTGCGATGAACACCGACCCGAACGCTTCTTCGCTGAGCACCGGCGTGTGACTACTCACCGTGCCGAGCTTGGAGTCGGTCGGACAGCCCTTTCCCGCGACGTACTGCGCCGCTTCTTCTTCGAACTGCGCCTGGCTGCAAGCGCCGAGGCCCGCTCCCGCGGATGGGTTGACCGTTACCCCTTCTGGCAGTGTGATGACCGTCTTCTTGAGGTTCGCCGTCGCGAGCGCTTCGCTGTTGTCGAACGTCTGCGGAAGCTTTAGAGTCAAATCCAGGCCGGTGGCGGCGCTCGCCTGATCCGTCGTCGGTTCGGCCGTGATCGACGGTTGCATCGTCAGCCGATCGCAGCCGAACGCGGGCCCGAAAGGCATCGACACGCCGACATTCGATTCCGGTTGCAGCCACGAGTCGATCGTGAACAGGGCCTGGTAGGACGCCGCCCCACAGAACGTCGGGTTGCTGAAATACGGGATCTTCGGCAACGCTTGCAGCGCCTGCAACGGGGATTCGTAGCGCATCGGATAGTGGCTCGCCGCGGCCGGCACTCCCCAGATCGTGAGTGTCTGATCGTCGAGCTCCGCGAGGGTCTGGCTGATGTCTTCGAAGACCACCCGCGGCCCGTAGTCGCCGCGAAGGTAGACCGCGCCCTCCACCGGCACGAACGTGTTGACGATAAACCCGAGCTTCGCCGCCTGCCCGAAGCCCGGTTCCAGGTTGTAGACAGGCTGGATTTCCAAGAGTTCGGGACTCCCGGCGCCGCTGCCCTCATAGAGGTTCAGCGTGATCACCCCGACCTGCGAGCCGAGCGGGCACTGCCTGAGCTTGAACTGCGCGGGCGAGCAGCTCGGGGTTCCCGCGAGGTCGGCCCCCGCGAATCCCGGCGGAAGGTCGTCGACGATGTTCTTCGGCGCGTCCGCGAGCGCGCCGTGCGCGTCGATCGTGTTGAAGGCGAGCGACGTTGTGATGTCCGGGTGCGCGCCCGCCTGGACGCTTGAGAGGGTCGTCGTAGCCGAGCCCGGCGAAACACCGAACCCGGCGGGGGTCGGGCTGATCGTGGTGGGCGTCGCCATCGAAGCGTCGACGGCGCCGCCGCCGCTGACCCGCACCACGTTTTCCACCGACGCGGATGCGCCCCCCGACACGTCGACGTGAAAGCGGATCACCAGCGACTGGTCGGGCTGCACGACGCCGCTGTAGGTGCACATCGACGCGATGCAGCTGAACCCGGCCCGCAGGCTACCTTTGTTGGCAGCCGCCAGCTCGTTTTCGCCGCTCGCGTCCCCCGCGGCGAACGAGAGGCCCGCCGGCAGTTCGTCGCCGATCGTGATGGGCGACCCATCGGTCGGCGACCCGCCGGTGTTCGTCACGAACACGACGTAGCCGTCATCTCCGGATTCATCGCCCGGAGCAAAGTTGGTGGGACGCGAAACGGAGCTCACCGTCCACTGCGGACCGGCGGTTTCGCCACGCGCCACCCCGACCTGCGCCATCGCGCAAACGAGCAGCGCGAGCGACGCGACGAGCAGGCGCAACGCGCGTGTGGACTTCTCGGTCGTGCAGGTCATCGTCCCACCGCCTTTCGGCTCGTCTTGGCCCGCCGCACGCGCGAATCCGCTGTTCTCGCGCCGTAGCGCTTACGCGCCAGCGCTTCGCAGCGGCGACGCTTGCGTCTGGAACTACCCGTGCGCGGGTGCGTTCGCCTGCATGCCGCCAAAGCCTTCGAGAGCCGTGCCGTGCGCGACACGGACTTCGTCTTGACCGTCACGCCGGAGCCCGTCGCCGCCGCGTTACCCGCGCCGCTGAACGTCAACGAGCCCGGGGTCTGATCGATCGGGGCGGGCGGCACGATCTGGCACGCGTCACCTTCGCACTGCGCGGTTTCGCCCGCCGGCGGCTTCGGGCACGGTTCGGACTCGCTGCAGATGTGAGCGTCGTAGACGTCCCCGGACCTGTCGGTGTCCTGCGCCAAGAGTTTCGCGTGCGTGCCGATGAACACGTTCGAAGCGTTCGCGCTCATCCCCAGGAAAAACGACGGCTCCAAGTCGCTGCCGGAGCTGACCAGCGCAAGCTTTCCTTCATGCCACTCGTAAACGTCAAGGGTGCCGTTGGCGTCCTGCGGCACGAGCGCTTCAGCGGTGTCGAAGAACACGTAGGACCCATCGTCAGACATCGCGCGCACCGGTTCGGCAGAGCCGGAGAGCGGGCCTGCCGAGCGGCCGAACAGCGCGTTCGAGCTCTTCGGCAACCCCGGCGTTACGCAGGACACGCAGATCGTCGTGTTGCCAGCCGCGTCGTAGCGGTAGAGCACCGAGCAATGAGTACCATCCCGCCGATTGCCTGCAGAGCCCTCGCCTGCCGGGGCCGAGCAATCGCCAACAGTGCTCACCCCGCCGATTTCCGCGGTGCTCGCGAACAACAGGTAACGACCACCCGGCGTCGTGTACCAATCTCCTTGTGGCTGCGGGCCGGGCTGGTCAAACCAAGTGAAGGGGTTACTTGCCGTGAGATCCGATTCCGGATAGATCGTCGCCACGAACGTCGTCTTGGCGCTATTCGTGTCGTAGCGGTAGAGATCGGCCTGGTGTTCCCCGAGAGCAGGCGCATCCGCCGTGAGGCTCCCGTCGGCGACGAAATAGACCGTGGCCCCGTCGCCCGAGATCGCGGGTGCGGCTAGCACGGCCACAGCGCTACGACCCGATTCCCCGGCTGAGATCCGTGTGAGCGCCCCGGTTTCGGTGTCGTACTCATACAGCTGCTCGCTGTGTATCCCTTCGTCGTCTTTCGTCAGCTCGCTGCTCGTCTTGAAGAAGACCTTCGAGCCGTCTTCGGAAGCGCCGAGATACCCGGCGGGCTGGGCCACCGGCGTTTTTCCGCCTTCGCTCACGCCCGCTTCCGGCGCCGAGATCTCGACCGTCCTGCCGCCCACCCGCATGTACAACTGCGGCGTGTTCGCGTTCGCGACCTTGTCCCAACAGCCGCGGGTCGCCGCCGCTTCGTACGCGTTGTACCGCACGTACGGGTCCGGTGCCGTGAAGAACACGCGTTCACCGTTTGCGGAGACAGCGTTGTGCGAGCCGCCCGGTTGATGCGAGTCCAAGCCGAGCACCGCGCCGCACCGGCTGAGCAAACCTCCCTGGTTGTTGACGTTGACAAGTTGCATCTGCCCACCCGACCACTCACACAGGACTTTGCTCTTCAGGTCCTGCGTCTGCGCACCGGGACACATCGGCTGCACGGCGCTTTGCGCGGTGGCTTCCCCTTCGATCACAACGGTGCCGAGATCCGCCGAGGCCGCCCGCGGCAGCGCTTCTTCGAGCCCCGCCCCCACCGTTCCTCGATCGCTCGTTTTACCTTCGTTCAGCACCGAGTAAGGCCCACCTGCGGGACCGGCGAGCGCCACGAACCTCGCGGCTGTCGCATCGCCGAGAAGATCGCCGAAGGCAAACCGCGAAAGCTCCTTGTCGTAGAGCGCGCCGGAGACGTCCTGCACACCCAGCGACGGCGACGCCAGGGCCGTATAGCCCCAACCGTCCCCCGTACGTTCGAAGAGATACGCGCCGTGACTGGACGCCGGGAAAGGCCCGAACGCCGACATCGTTTCAAGCAAGATCCGACCGCCCGAGTCGCTGGGTCTCACCGCGTCCTGATTTTCGTATTCGAAGAGTCCTTTTGCGCTCTGGTTGCCCCGTTCGGCGAACATGTCAACCGCGCTGCCCTTCTGCGCGGGCGTCACCAGTTCATAGGAGCGACCGTCGGGCAGACCGGAGACCGGCGCAGGCAACGTCGCGAACGTCGTGTCGACGCCGTACGTCACGCCGACTTCGTTGGCTGCCACGACCCTGAAATGGTATGTCGTGCCCGGCGTCAAGCCGCCGACGTGTTGGACCACGGTCGCGACCGCGTCTCCCGCCGGACCTCCCTCGCCGATGCCGGCCGCGGAAACGGGCACGACGCCGCCCGACGCATACGGGTCTTCGGCGCCCGGCGCGTACCCGGCTTCGTCTACGTACTCGAGCTGATAGCTCGTCTGTGCGCCCTCGGGAGCGATGGACGCACGCAAAGCGACAAAGCTCGACGACACACCTTCCGCTACTTGCGACTGCACCCGCGGCACCCCCGGCGCCGTGAACGCCAACGACGAGCTCGCGTTGGCGCCGCCGAGCGCGCCTTCGGTCGTGACGAGCAGGCGATACCGATAGGTAGCGCCGGAGGCAAGCGAACCTGCACTCGCGTGCACGGACTGGTAAGACGAGGTCGGCTGGATGGCGCCCGCCGCCGGCACGCACGGCACTTCACGCACGGCGCCCACATTCGAAAACCCTGATTCATCGAAAACCGAAGCGGGAACGTACTGGAACTCGCACTGCGACACACCCAAGCCTTCCGGATCCACAGACCCGTTCAACACCGCGCTGGAGGACGTCCGTCCACTCGCTTCGCCCAAACGCTCACTGGCCAGGTAATGACCCGGACCGTAGGCCACAACGACATGTCGGCCCGGTTCGCTCACGTAAACGTCGCCTTCGGAATCGACGGCCACTTGGCTCGGGCGCTGCAACGCTTCCCCTCCACCGGCGTCGGCGATCTGCGCAACGAACTTACCCGTAGCCGCATCGAATTCGTCGATCACTCCTTCATACTTTTCGCCTTCGCCAAAGCCATTTTCCAGATAGAGCGCGACCAGCAGATGGTCGCTCACCGGATCAAAGGCCAACGCCGCGTTCGGGCCACCAGTTCCGCCGCCGAAACCGCCGTTTTCATGCGCTGCTTTTCCGTTGCCTATACCAGGCGTTTCTTCGCCGAAATACGAGCGCACGAATTCGCCGCTCGGGCGGTACTCCAACACCGCGTCCGCCGAACCTTTCGAGCCTCCACCTTCGCGGCATTGGCTCATCACGTAGATGTCGCCCTGCGGATCGACGGTGATCGCGGGCACCGCAGACGGCTGGTTCGATGGAAACGTCTGTTCGGAACAGCCGCTCAAATTCGTAGGCGAGCCAACGATCGTGCTTCCTTCGACGTAGGGAAGTTTGGTCGGCTGGCCGAATTCGTTGACGAAATCAACCGGTTCACCGTCCGCGTTGAGCTTCATAACGGCGGGGCGCGCCGATGCAACACTGCTTCCTACCATCACAACCGCATAGAGTGAGCCGGCGGACGAGTCAAACGGATTAGTCGAGTCGTCGATTGCCTTCAATCCACCCCCTCCCCCCACGGAAGGCGGTTGGAAACGCGTGAGATACGCACCGGTGTTGTCGAAGACTTCGACGTAAGGAAGGTGCCCCCCCGCATGTTCTGAGTCCGTGTAAAAATCGCCGTTTGCTTGATCGATGATCAGCCTAGCGGGCGCCGTGAGCTTGCCTTCGGGCGGGTTGAGGCCTTCGATACCGAGCGTGCGCGCGAATGCGTCGGAAGGGTATTCGAACTCATCCAGTTCGAAGGGTGGTTCCAGTGCGGTCTCACTCGGGTTCGCGTGGTATTCGCTCACCCACAGATTGTTCTGCGCATCGACGGCCACGCCGAACGGTCCCGGTTCAGACTGAAACGGTCCTGTGAACAAGCGGGTGGCCGTACCCGGTATCGAACGCAGGTAAGGCCGCGTGAACGCAGCCCACGCCGGTCCGGCGCCGAGCAGCATCGCTGTAAGCGCTGCCGCGACAGCGGCCAACGCCACGCGCTTGCTTGTGACTCTCATGCCAGGCTCCTTTTCCGGGTGGGCTACGTTCATTTACGGGATTGGGTCAGGTCAACTGACCGGTGCTGTCACAGCCCAGGTGCCGTAAGTGGTGCCGCGGTCTGTTGCGAGAACGTTGAAGGCCAGCCGCGCGCCGCTGGGGCTTGCACCAAGGTTCAGGTGTAGTGTCGGTTCGAAGCCGATACGTTTTTCACCGGCCTTGAAGATCTGCGTTTTTCCTTTTTCGATACCTTCTTGTTCGACTTCGTACACGCAGAGGTTGCCCGGTTCGGCGGCCGGGTCCTCGGGCGTGCCGGGACATGCGGCAACAGACGCGCCTTCTTCGACGTAGTGAACCTGGCTTTCTTCAAGCGCGGCAGCGAGCGGGATCGTGAAGCCGATCGCCGCATACCCCTGTTCCCCGCTTTCGCCGCCCGCCAAGGGTCCAAACGACCATGCGCCTGTCTCGGTGGCGCCCGGCGCCAGCTTTTCTTCGGGGTGCAGCACGCCCTTCGCGCCGTTGCAGACTTCATGCGCCGCTCCGGAGCCTTCCTGTTCGACGGTGACGCCACCTTCGGCGCATTTCGAGGCGGTTGCGCTGACGGTCACGCTCTTGCCGTTTGAGCCCGGTTCGCCGTTTTTGCCGGCGGTGCCGTTGGTTCCGTTCGTGCCGTCTTTGCC
>JBOGXY010000052.1:0-2961 GCA_050696495.1 Solirubrobacteraceae bacterium | reverse complement strand
AAGGCTGCGCGCCACGCTGGCGCGACGCGAGGGCGGACGTGGACGGCGATTCGCGCCGGAGCTTCGGCGCGAGATCGCGGCGGTAGGGCGCGAACTGCGCGCCGAGGGCAAGAGCTGGTTCAAGATCGGCCGTGACATCGGGCTCCCGGCGGAGACGGTTCGGAGGCTATGCGAGGCAGCGCCCGGCTTCGTCGCTGTGGAGGTCGCAGACGATGCCCGGCCGCGCGATCTCGCTGTCGTCGCGCCGAGCGGTTACCGCGTCGAGGGGCTGGACCTGGAGACGGTCGTGGCATTGCTGGCGCGACTCCGGTGATCACGCTGCCGCGGACGGTGCGGGTCTGGGCGTACGGGCGCCCCGTGGATCTGCGCAAGGGCTACAACGGACTGGTCGGGATCGTTGAGAACGAGCTGCGGTCGGATCCTATGGGCGGCGAGCTGTACCTTTTCGTGGTATCCGTTCGGCGAGCCGCGTAGCTGACTTGTCTGGGGCGCGGGGTTAGTTGTCGGAGGCATGAGACGACGACGGAGACGCGAGGAGTGGCCCAAGTTGCTGGCGCGGTGGCAAGCGAGCGGCGAGAGCGTGGCGGAATTTGCTGCGCGCGTCGGAGTGCACGCGATGACGGTGTGCCGCTGGCAGCGCGAGGTGAAGAAGGCCGCACCACCGGCGCTGAGCGCGGCGCTGGCGAAGATCGTCGAGGTGCGACCAGCACGACAGCCGGCTGACGACCGGTTCGAAGTGCGGCTGGCCGGCGGCCGGTGCGTCGGGGTACCGCCGTCGTTCGATGACGGCGCGCTCGCGCGGCTCCTGCGCGTGCTGGAGGCGGCGGCGTGATCCCGACTGGCGTGCGCATCTTCGTCTGCACGCAGCCGGTGGACATGCGGTACGGGTTCGACCGGCTGGCGCAGGTGGCGCGCGACCGCGTGGGCCAGGACCCGGTCGAGGGCGGCGCGCTCTTTGTGTTCGCCGGGAAGTCGGCGACGCGGCTCAAAGTATTGTGGTTCGACCGCAACGGGCTCTGCCTGCTGTACAAGCGGTTCCATCGGGCAATGTTCGAGCTGCCAGCCGCCGCGAACGGCGCGGTGTCGATCCACATTGACGGCGCGGCGCTCGCGCGATTGCTCGCCGGCGTGGCGAAGGAGGAAAAGCGACGCGCGGCCGCTTGACGGATCGATCGCGGTGTGTTTTCTGGCAATCATCATCGTGACGGTTGGTGCCGCTGCCTCAATTGATGCCAAGCTCACCGAGTTGAGCGCGCGCGTCGACGCGCTCGCCGCCGAGAGGGATCAGTACCGCGCGCTATATCTCCAGACGCTGGAGATCTGCCGCAAGCTGGAGCTCGGGATCGTCGGTCCCAAGCGTGAGCGGCTCTCGCCGAACGACGCGCAGCTGTCGATGTCGCTGCTGCAGATGTTGCTCGGCGACGGCGCCGGGGAGCCCCCTGCACCGTCCGAGCCGCCGCCGGCTCCTGCCGAGACGCAGGTTGGGGCCCACGCGCGGGCCAAGCCCACGGGACGCAAGCCGCTGCCCGAGAATCTCCCGCGAGTCGAAGTGGAGGTTCTGCCGCCCGAGGTAAAGGAAAAGGGGACCGACTCCTTCGTGCGCATCGGTGAAGACGTGACCGAGACCGTCGAGCGGCGTCCCGCATCGCTCGTCGTCGTGCGGGTCAGCAAGCCCAAGTTTGTACCCAAGAAGCGCGACCGTGACGCCGAAACCACCGTGTTGCAGGCGGCGCCGCCGGAATTGCCCGTCGAGCGTGCGCTTGCCGGCCCGGGACTGCTCGCCGACACGGTCGTCCGACGCTGGCAGGATCACCTGCCGCTCCATCGGCTCGAACGCATTTACGGCCGCGAGGGGCTCGACCTCGCCCGCTCCACCATTTGCGGCTGGCACGAGTCGCTCGCCCGACTGGTCAAGCCGCTCATCGACGCGATGTGGGCGGACGCGCGTGGCGCCCCCTACCTTTGCACCGACGCGACCGGCGTCCTGGTGCAGGCGCGCGAGAAATGCCGACGCGGTCACTTCTGGGTGGTCATCGCCCCCGAGCGCCACGTGCTTTTCGCGTACACCGCCAGGCACGACGGCGCCGCCGTCGACGGGCTGCTCGACGGCTACCAGGGTTATCTCGTCGCCGACGCGCACGCCGTGTTCGATCACCTCTACAGGCGCGGGACCCTGATCGAGGTCGCGTGTTGGGCGCATGCCCGCAGGTATTGGTGGAAGGCGCTCGACACGGATCCCGAGCGTGCGCGCAAGGCGCTGGCGTTCATCGGCGGCCTGTTTCGCGTCGAGCGGGCCGTACCCGCCGCCGCTCCGCCCGAGGTGCGCTTGGCGGCTCGGCGGGCCGAGTCCAAGGCCATCGTCGACGGCTTCTTCGCTTGGTGCGAGCAGGAGCGCGGGCATGTTCTCGACGAGACGCCCACGGCCAAAGCCATCGGCTACGCGCTCAATCAGCGGGTTGCTCTCCAGCGCTTCCTCGACGACGGCCGGCTCCCACTCCACAACAACAGCTCCGAGCGCGAGTTGCGGCGCGAAGCCGTCGGAAGGAAGAATTGGTTGTTCGTTGGCAGCGACGACGCCGGTGAGGTCAACGCCGCCTTCGTCTCCCTTCTCGCCAGCTGCCAACTCCACGGACTCGAGCCCTGGTCCTACCTCCGCGACCTCTTCTGCCTCCTGCCGAGTTGGCCCCGCCGCCGCGTCTTCGACCTCGCCCCCCTCAACTGGAAGCAGACCCTCGAGAACCAGGACGCTCAGCAGCGACTCGACGCCAACGTCTTCAGGCGTGCCACCCTCGGCTTGCTCGACGACCATCGCCCAACCAAGTAGCATCCGAAGCGGGCGCCGTCAGCGACGGTAGTCGTCGAACGGATACCAATGGGCCGGTGTTCGAAGCGCACATGCCGGGGGAGAAGAGCAAGGGCGTGAATAACATGCGCATCTTCTGCTTCGACATGATGCTCATG
>JBOGXY010000051.1:0-12237 GCA_050696495.1 Solirubrobacteraceae bacterium | reverse complement strand
ATCCTGCGGTTCGCCACCGACCTGGCCGTTGCTGTTCGGACTCGCCGGCAGGGGGACGCGCCGCGGACGGACGCTCGGCGCACTGGCGCTCACGCGCACCATGCGCCGCACCGACGCCCGGCTGTTGTTCCTGCTGAGCCTTCTCGCCGCTCGCTGGGGGCGGGTCCGCCCCGATGGCATGCGCCTTTCACTTCCCGCAAGTCACGAGCTGCTGGCGAAGCTGATCGGGACCCGGCGGCAGGCCGTGACAACCGCGCTCAGCGACCTGCGCTCTCGCGGCCTGATCACGATCCTTCCTGACGGCGACTGGCTGCTCTCGAGCCACCCCCCACCGTCAGAGTTCCCCCACACCACGGCCACACAAATAGCCACATCAGGCGGTGTGAACATCGGAGAGGTCAACCTCCTGCATGCCGACAGGGGCCTGGCCGGGGTGCTCTCGCCCGCACAGCTGATCGCAGCGCAGGACCACACCAGGGTGCGGACGCAGATGCTGGCGGCCGGCAGCTGGGATCCAATCGCACCGCAAGACAGCGGCTCGGACTGGCTGGGATTGCTCGTACTCGACGGGTTCCTCTCGCTGGAAACCAGCTATGGCCCAGAGAGCGCGCTCGAGATCGTTGGTCCTGGGGACCTAGTGCGCCCGTGGGATGACGATCTCGACTACCTGTCGGACATAGCCAACAGCTGGCGGGCACTGACACCCACCACGGTCGCGCTACTCGACGCCGAGTTCGCAGCAGGCGTAGCGCCGTGGACCGCGTTGACAGCTGAGATTCTCGGCCGTGCCGCTCGCCGCGCGCGCTGGCTAACAGCAAGGCTGGCGATCAGCCAACAGATTCACATCCGCGACCGCATCCTGTATCTGTTCGCCCGGTTGGCAAGTCGCTGGGGCAGCGCCGATCGCTCCAGCACGATCATCCCCGTTCCACTCACCCACGAGCAGATCGCGAAGCTGATTGGCGCGCAACGGCCATCGGTCACAATCGCGGTAGGCGAGTTGCGCCAACAGGGACTCTTGACGAGGCTGCCCGACCGGACGTGGTGCATACCCGACCACGACCTTCATCCCACGCGACCTGGGGATGAGCTGAACAGCGCGGTCGGCGGATAGCACAATGCCCGCAAAGCGTGTCGGTTTGGGGCCCTGTGCAGGCGGGTAAGCGACGTGACGTTATGCAGGCTACGTGCGCACACCCGGCCCTCATGGCATGCCGGCAGGGCGTGAGACACAGGGGAGCATCAGGCCTGGAGGAAGCTTGAGGGCAAGCCATGTTTCGCGCTGGGTATCGATCGCCTGTCTATCCGGGGTGCTACTGGCGCTCGGCATGTGCGGATGCGGCGGCCAGCAGTCGATCGTGGCACCGCGCAGCCATCAGACACATGTGATCGCGCTCGTGTGGTGGTGGATGCTCGGCGCGGCGGCGGTGGTGTTCGCCGGCGCTGTCGGACTGCTCGTGCTGGCGTTTGTGCGCCGCCACAGCACTGGACTGCCTTTTTTCGGTGAGCGGGAGCGACTGGCCAGCGCGATGGTGATCGCGTTTGGGATCGTGGTGCCGCTGGTCGTGCTGCTGGTCCTCTTCGGCGCGACCGATATCTACGCCATCCGCTTCACCGAGGCGCCCCCTGGCGGCTCGACTCGGATGACCGTCGAGGTCATTGGTCATCAGTGGTGGTGGGAAGTCCGCTACCCGGGCACCGATGCGGTGACGGCAAACGAATTGCACATCCCCACCGGCGAGCGTGTGCGGGTGATCGCCACGACGGCGGATGTGATCCACAGCCTGTGGGTGCCACGGCTGGCCCGCAAGATCGACATGATCCCCGGCCGCGAAAACAAGATCCTGCTCGAAACCCCGGACGCGGGGAGATATCTGGGGCAGTGCTCGGAATTCTGCGGCCTTGCGCATGCACAAATGCGCCTGGCGGTCGTGGCCGAACCCGCCGAATCCTTCCAGGCGTGGCTTGCGGGCATGGCAAGGCCCGCCCCGGTGGCGCTCACCGCGCGCGGGCGTGAAGGCGAGCGACTGTTTCTGAGCCGCGGCTGCGAGGCCTGTCATCAGCTGCGTGGCACAGAAGCAACTGGAACGGTCGGACCGGACCTCACGCACCTGGCTAGCCGCGCGACGCTCGCCGCCCTGACGATCCCCAACAATCGGCGCGAGCTGGCGGCCTGGATCGAAGATCCGCAGGCGATCAAGCCCGGCAATCACATGCCCGACCTGGGGCTCACAGCCTCAGAAGCGCAAACGATCGCCGCGTTCCTGAAGGAACTGCACTGAGCATGGCGAGCGCGCTCTCACCGCCAGCGCAACTGCACGTCGGGCGGCTCGAGACGGTGTGGAAGGAGCGCACCGGGCTGCTCGGGTGGCTCACCACGACCGACCACAAGCGGATCGGGCTCATGTACTTCTTCGCATCGCTGGCGTTCTTTGCCGCGGGCGGCGCGGAGGCGCTCTTGATCCGCACCCAGCTGATCGGGCCAAACCAGCGACTTCTGACCCCCGAGGCCTACGACGAGCTGTTCACGATGCACGGGATCACGATGATCTTCCTGGTCGTGATCCCGATGAGCACCGGCGCCTTCGGGAACTATCTCGTGCCGCTGATGATCGGCGCCAGGGACATGGCGTTCCCGCGCATGAACGCCGTGTCCTTCTGGATCTTTCTCGGCTCCGGGCTGTTTTTGTATATCGCTCTGGCGACCGGACAGGCACCGAACGCCGGCTGGTTTGACTACGTGCCGCTGGCGTCCAAGCAGTATGACCCGGGGCTGAACATCGACTTCTACGGGTATGGGCTGATCTTCAACGGGATCGCGAGCACCGCGACCGCGATCAACATCATCGTCACCATCTTCAAGCTGCGCGCGCCCGGCATGTCGCTGAACCGGATGCCGCTGTTCTGCTTCGCGTTTCTGGCGGCGGCCTTCTCGCTCGTGTTCGCGCTGCCGGCGCTGACCCTGGCGTGCATCTTTTTGGAGCTCGACCGTCAACTGGGCTTTCACTTCTACGACGTCGCGTTCGGCGGCGATCCGCTGCTGTGGCAGAACCTGTTCTGGATCTTCGGGCACCCAGAGGTGTACATCATCATCCTTCCCGCGTTCGGGATCGCCACTTCGATCATCCCGACTTTCACACACCGGCGGATGGTGCTGTTCCCGGTCGTCGCGCTGGCGGAGCTGCTCGTCGCGTTGCTCGGCTTCGGCGTGTGGGCGCACCATATGTTCGCCGTCGGCCTGGCGACGCTCGTCACCGTCTACTTCGCCGCGGCGAGCATGATCATCGTGATCCCGAGCGCGATCCAGATCTTCTCCTGGGTCACGACCATCCTCACCGGCACACCCGAGTTCAAGACGCCGCTGCTGTGGATCGTCGGCTTCATCGTTTTCTTTATCCTCGGCGGCCTGTCCGGCATCACGGTCGCCGCGATTCCCTTCGACCAGCAGGTGAACGCGAGCTACTACATCGTCGCTCACTTCCACTTCGTGATCTTCGGCGGCGCCGTCTTCCCGATTCTCGGCGGCATGTACTACTGGTTTCCGAAGGTCACCGGCCGCATGTACAACGAGCGCGTCGGGCAGGTGAGCTTCTGGCTGAGCTTCCTCGGCACCTGGGTGACGTTCTTTCCGATGCACATCGCCGGCATCGAAGGGATGCCGCGCCGCATCTACACCTATCCGGCGAGCAGCGGCTGGGCTGCGCTGAACGCGATCGAGTCACTTGGCGCCTACGTCCTTGCTTGCGGCCTGGTGCTTGTGATCGTCAATCTCGCGCTCGGCCTGTTCAAGGGCGGGCGGGCCGGCGAGGATCCGTGGGGGGGCGACACGCTGGAGTGGGCGACCTCATCGCCGCCGCCGCCGTACAACTACGCGGTCATCCCCACCGTCTCAAGCGCCTACCCGATGTGGGACCGGCGCGACCGCGAGGCCGATCTGCTGCGGCTGCGGCGCGGTCAGGGACTGCTGGCACGCGGCCACGAGACCCCCATCAGCAGCGTGCAGGATGGGCGGCTGGAGGAGGTGCTGGCGATGCCGCCGCACTCGCTCTGGCCGGTCCTGGCCGGGCTCGCGCTGTTCGCCGGCTTTCTGATGCTGCTGCTCGCGCACTTTCTGATCGCCGCGGCGCTCGGCGGCGCGCTCGCGCTGGTGCTGCTCGGCTGGCACGCCTACCAGCCCGAGCACCGTCCGCTCGCAAACGACTCAGACAGTCTCCCGGGCGGCGTCTTGGGGACTTCGCTGTTCCTCGGCGCCGAGACGATGCTGTTCGCCGGGCTGATCGCCAGCTACTTCTACCTGGACTTTCGCGCCGTGCACTGGCCGCCGCCGGGCCTATCTTTGCCGGAAACGCTCGACCCCTCGATCCTCACCGCCGTGCTGGTGGCGACCAGCGTCCCGATGTGGCTCGCCGCCTCTCACGCACGGCGAGGCCGGCTGCGCCAGACGGTCGTGGCGATCGCCGTCGCCACGTTCGTTCAAGCCGGCTACCTGGCCTTCCAGCTACACCAACTGGTGGCCGAACTGCACACGGTGCACCCCCAGCAGAGTGCCTACGCTTCGGCGTACATCGCGCTGCTGGGCCTGCACCATGCCCATGTCCTGCTCGGCGTGCTGCTCGATCTCGGCGTGCTGTTCTGGCTGGCCAGATCGCGCTTGTCCGGCTATCGCGTCATCGGTGTGCGGGCGCTCGCGCTCTACTGGTACGTGGTCAACGCGCTGGCGGTGGCCGTCCTGCTGACTGAGATCTACCCGTCGCTGTGAGTGCCGCCTCCGGACACCTGACGGGAGCGAGACCGGGCCGGCTGGGCAAGCTCGTGTGGTTCGCGGTGCTGGGGGGCCCGACCGCCTGGGCGCTGCAGTTCCTGTTCTCGCTGCAGTTCGCGCTCGCGCGCTGCGAATCTCCCGACGCTCGCTTTCAGTTCCCCGTACACGCGATCTCGGCCGTGCTGGGAGCGCTCGGTGTGCTGGTCGGCGTGCTCGCCGAGCTGGCGGCGATCGTCGTTCTTCGCGCCACCCGCGAGGACGAGCACACCCAGGACCCGGCCCAGATCACGACCGGACGCCTGCACTTCCTCGCCTCGGTCGGCGTCGTCGTCAACCCGCTGACCACGACGATCTGCGCGATGGTCGCGGTCGGCGTGCCGCTGCTCGGCCTCTGTCAACAGTCA
Organism: Solirubrobacteraceae bacterium; assembly: GCA_050696495.1. Classification (GTDB taxonomy): domain Bacteria; phylum Actinomycetota; class Thermoleophilia; order Solirubrobacterales; family Solirubrobacteraceae; genus Palsa-744. The sequence continues at coordinate 7,071 of JBOGXY010000051.1, read as the reverse complement.
TGAGCCGAGCGTCCGATACACCGGCCAGCCCACGCGCCGGCGCGCTCGGAGCCGGTCGTCTGATCTTCGCCGCGGCGATCTTCGCGCTGGTCGGCGCCGGCGTCGCGCTGGCGGCGTCGCGGAACGGGATCGTCCGCCCGACCTACGAGCCGCCCAAGCCCACGCTCGGGCTCGGCGAAGAGCTGTTCGATGCCAACTGCGCGAGCTGCCACGGGATCGGCGGCGGGGGCATCTCCAGGCCGCGACCGGGGGCCGGCGGCGTGCTCGGCGCCGGCCCGTCGCTGAAGGGCGTCGGCGCGCAGGCAGCGGACTTCTATCTGAAAACCGGCTTCATGCCGCTCGCCGACATCCATGCGCAGCCCTCACGCCGGCGCGTGCTGTTCAGCTCCAAGGAGCTTGCGGCGCTCACCGCGTTCGTCGCCGCCCTCGGCAAGGGTCCCGCGATACCGCACCCCCAGCTCGCGCGCGCCGATCGGGCTCAGGGCTTCAAGCTGTTCACCGAAGACTGCGCGGGCTGTCATCAGAGCCTCGCGCGCGGCGGGTTTGTCACCGGCGCGCGCGTGCCGCCGCTGCAGAAGGTCGGCGCCAGCGAGATCGCCGAGGCCGTCCGGATCGGCCCCTACCTGATGCCGCGCTTCTCGCGCAGCCAGGTCAGCGATCGCCAGCTCGACTCGATCGTCGGCTACGTGCTCTCCACCAACCGGCCCGAGAACCGCGGCGGCTGGTCGATCGGCAACCTCGGACCGATCCCCGAGGGGATGGTCGCATGGCTGGCCGCGCTGGTGCTCGCGGCGCTCTGCCTCACAGTGGGAAGGAGGCTGAAAGCGTGAGCCCCAGGCGACTGCTGATCGTGCTCGTCGCGCTCGCCTACGGCCGCAAGCGCCGCCGCGCCGCCCAGGCTGAGGGCGACGCGCGAATCGTGCCGGCCGGTAGCCCCGACCGCCGCGCCGAGCTGCTTGTCGCCGGACTGTTGCTGCTGGCGGCCCTGTTCGCCGCCGGCTTCATCGTCAGCTATGCGGAGCTGAGCGCCACCAAGGAGCTGAACGCGCTACTCGGCGTGTGCCTGGCCGCCGCGCTCGCTTGCGTGGCGGCGGCGCTGGTTGTGGTCTCAAGGCGCCTGATCGTCACCGAGGAGCTCGAGGGCGACTATCCCCAAGAGCACCTCGAGGAGCAGCGCCAGATCGCGCAGCTGGTGCGCGAGAGCGGCAGCCGCATCACCCGCCGCAGAATGCTGCTCGCCAGTGCGGCCACCGCTGGGGCCGCGCTCGGCCTGGCTGGGCTCATGCCGGTGCTCTCGCTCGGGCCGCTGTGGGACACCGAGCCGCTGGACGCAAGCCCCTGGTATCGCGGGCGCCGCCTCGTCGACGCCGACGGCAATCCGCTGCTCGCTTCGCACATCGAAGAGGAGACCTTCTACTCAGCCTTCCCCGAGGGCGCCGAACCGCAGGAGCTCGCCTCCCCGCTCGTGCTCGTGCGCATGAACCCGGCGGAACTGAAACTGCCCGCCGGTCGCGGCGACTGGGCGCCCTACGGCATCCTCGCCTACTCGCGGATCTGCACCCACGCGGGCTGCGCGATCGAGCTCTACCGCAAGCCGCGCTTCGCGCCGGTCGAGCCCAAACCGGCGCTTGTCTGCCCCTGTCACTACTCGACCTTCGACCCGGCTACCGGCGCCACCGTAATCTTTGGCCCTGCCGGCAGGCCGCTGCCGCAACTGCCGCTGATGATCGACTCCAGCGGCGCTCTGGTGGCGGCCGGGGACTTCTCCGGGCGCGTCGGGCCGGGCTGGTGGGCGGTGCGGGAGCGGCCCTCGTGAAGGACCGCGTTGCCGACCCGGTTCGTTTCGTCGACGAGCGCACGGCCGCCGCGCCGCTGCTGAAGAAGGCGCTGCGATACCTGTTCCCCGACCATTGGTCGTTCCTGCTCGGCGAGATCGCGTTGTACGCGTTCGTGGTGCTGATCCTCACCGGCGTCTACCTCGCCCTGTTCTTCGAGCCGAGCCTGGCCAAGACCGTCTATCACGGTCCCTACGCGCCGTTGCGCGGCAGCCAGATGAGCGTGGCCTACAAGTCGGCGCTTGAAATCTCGCTCACCTACAAGGCGGGCCTGCTGATTCGCCAGACCCACCACTGGGCGGCGGACGTGTTCGTCGCCTCGATCGTCGTTCACCTGATGCGCGTGTTCTTCACCGGCGCCTACCGAAAGCCGCGCGAGCTCACCTACGCGATCGGACTGTTGTTGCTGTTCACCTCACTGCTTGAGGGATATCTCGGCTACTCGCTGGTCGACGACCTGCTCTCCGGCATCGGTCTGGCGATCGGCTATGGGGTGCTGCTTTCGGTTCCGCTCGTGGGCGGCCCGCTCGGGATCCTCCTGTTCGGCTCGACGTTCCCCGGCAAGGGGGTGTTCGAGTCGCGCATGTACATCGCCCACGTCTTCCTGCTTCCCGCCCTGCTGGCCACGCTGATCGGCGTGCACCTAGTGCTGGTGATGGCGCGCCACCACACCCAGTTTCGCCGCGACGAGCGACACAGCGAGCGCCGCCTGGTCGGGGTGCCGGCGTTCCCGGGGCAGGCCCCGCGCTCGCTGGCGCTGATGCTGATGGTCGCCGCCGTGCTGTTCGGTCTGGGCGGTCTTGTCCAGATCAACCCGATCTGGCAATGGGGTCCGTTCGAGCCCTGGCTTGCCACCAACGGCGCGCAGCCGGACTGGTACCTGGGTTGGCTGATCGGAGCGCTGCGGCTGATGCCGAGCTTTGACGTAGTCGTCGGCCACTACACGCTGATCCCCAACCCGTTCTGGGGCGGGGTCGCGTTTCCGCTGGTGGTTCTCGGCGTGCTGCTCGCCTTTCCCGCGATCGAGCGCCGGCTCACGCGCGACCGGCGCGTGCACAACCTGCTCGACCGCCCGCGCGACGCGCCCAACCGCACCGCCTTCGGTGTCGCCTTCCTCAGCTGGATCTTCCTGGTGTTCACGTTCGGCGCGGCCGATCGGCTGTACGTGCTGTTCGGGGTCAGCTACGAAACGCTGCTCGAAGTGTTCCGCGTCGCGATCTGGGTGGTGCCGGCCGTGCTGTTCGTGCTGGCGCGCCGTATCTGCCGCGAGCTGCAGCAGGCCGAGTTGGTGCAGCGGCGCGGGCGCCGCGGCGAGCAACTGGCCGATCGCCAGCAAGCGCAGATGTCACCGTAGTGTTCGCCGCGCCGCTCGGGTCGGTGCCCACGCCTGGAACCGCCGAACAAAGCGACTGGCGTCCGCGGAGGTCGACCTAGTTCGAGAGTCGCTGCTTCGAACATCGCGAATTACCCGGCCGGCGAGGGGAGCGATGCGTTTGGCATGACCGGGTGCCTCTAGTTTGGGGTTCTCGATACTAAACCAGCTCTCCCGCCCGCCCGAGCGGTCGACGCTTGGCTGCGCAAAAGGACCGGCGCAAGACAGCGAACCGCGATCAGTTGCAAAGGTCCTGGGGCTTGGGACTCTGTTTAGATACGGAGCTCGCCAGGCAATGCCGTCCCCACGGCTGCTGGCCCACGGGATCTCGTCGCTATCAACATGCTCGAAGAACTCTCGCATTTCCGCCAAGCCACGGTCGAAGGTGAGGATCACGGCCTCAAAGGCAGTTGGTAGCTGCAAGACGGCAGCGTGGCAAGCGATCAGCGTGATGTCATATGCCGTACCCCACAGTTCGTCGAGCGTCTTGTTAGACACTACGCCAGCACGGAAGCGCAGCAGCCGGCTTGCCTGGAGTTTAGGAATTGAGACCACCCTACTGGCTGTTGCGTCAGCTATAACTACAACGCTAGCGTTGCTATACTAGCATTCATGTCGTTGCAGGCACCGCTCTTTCCGATTGATCAGCCGGTCATGCCCGAGGACCGCCAGATCGGGCGCGCCCTATCGATCGAGATGTTGTCGGCGCGTATTGGCAACGCGACGCATCAATGGCTGATCGGCCCGCGACGAATCGGTAAGACCAGCGTAGCCAAGGCCGCGTTGGCGCGCCTCCGCGCGGATGGCTCCGTGGCGCTTGACGTGGATATGAGCAAGCTCGCAATAAGGGGTGAGCATATGGAGCCGACGATGGTACCCCGGGTCTTGGTGCGGTCCTTGATGCTGTTGCCCTGCACGCTCGTGCTACGGCCACTCGCTCGATAGTTCTTGTCGACGAGGTTCAGCTACTAGGTGACATCGGTGGGTGTGAGGGTGAGTTTGCCCGCCTGGCTCGGGAGGCCGATGTGCCGCTCGTGTTCATCTTTGCTGGTAGTGAAGAGTCTGCTGTCAGGACCCTACGTCAGTCCGGTCGGCCGCTAGCTTCAATTGGGGCCGAACTGATGTTGCCAGATATCTCCGCGGAGGATTGGCTGCGCGGCCTGAAGCAGAGGTTCGCGGAGGGAAATGTGAAGATCGAGGGGAACGAGCTTCTCGCAATCATTGAGGCCGCCGATAATCATCCACGTCGGACGATGTTGATATGCGCTCGCGTGCAGTCGAGCGCTTCTGCGGTGCCGGATCGCGAGGCCACCAGCGCTCTAGTTGAGCTGGCGATCCGTGATGCGAGAGGTGATCGGTCATGGACGTGATCGGTGCCATGCAACAAGCCCACGCGGCACTTGCTACCTGTCGGCGCGGTGAAGCACAGCGCATCAGCGATACCATCGCAAAGAATGGGATCGTCGGTCTTCTTGGTGAGGCCGAAGTCGGCAAGTCGCAGACAATGCGTCAAGCGCTGGGTGTTCTGAACATTCGCGCGGCGACCGTTTACCTCGACTTCGAGGCGGTCGCAAGCGACGGGCATATTGGATGGCAGATCGCACGGCAGATCGCGCGAGCGTCAACAAGCGGCATCGATCTGTCCATCTTGAGCGCCGGCGCACTGGTGCCGGCGCGCCTTGAACGCACCCGCATTGTGCTAACCGAGTTCCTTGGAGTAGACGGCGTTGAAGAGTCCTTGCGAGAGTGGCCTTCTGGGGACTACAGTCTCCTCACAGCGTTTGAGGCGCTTGAACGCTTCGCGATGACTCGGGATGTGCTCATTTGGGCGGATCACATTGAGGCTCCACGTGTCACACCGCGACATCCAGTAGACGTGGGGCGCTTCCTGTGGGGACTCCGCGAGTTGCACCAGCGACAGCGAAACGTTCGCATCGTGGTGTCCGGGCGCGAGGGAATAAGAGATATTGTCACTGGCTCAAAGGCTGCCTTTCACCAGCAGGGTCAATGGCTGACTCTCGACGCGCCACCGGCGAGTATGTGGCGCGATATCGCGCAAAGACTCAAAGTCGTAGTTCGCATTGTCCAGGAGCTGGCGGTTCTTACGGGCGGGCACCCGCAGACGATGTTGGTGGCTCTCACCACGGCGGCTATGCGAGGGGACGACCTCCCACGCTACGGAGCAGAACAACTGCTGGCTGAAGTGGTTGCTCACGACGATGGGGTAGCTGCCCGTGCGATGCAGCATGCTCGCTCTCTGCATCGGTTGGGAGGCCAAGTTCTTGCGCAGGTTGCGCGTGGGCAGAAGCCGTACGGCTTGGCGCAGCGTGGTGCGACGAGCACACAAGAGATCAGCAAGGTGTTGGCAAGACTCCGGCTCGCCGGTCTCCTTCGGCACACAGATAAATGGGAGGTGGTCAACCCCGTCGTCGCAATCCGAGCTCGCGGACCAGTGGCAGAGCCCGACCGCATCGAGGACTGGGAAGACATCGACTATTAGCCCCAAGCGCCAGTCAGCGCGAGCAAGTCGACACTGGACGACGACGAGCCGTGATTTGGGATCGCAGAAAGACGGCGGGGCCACGGGATTGTGGGTTTCTACACAAACTTCGAGCCCGCTCGGATCAAACTCAGTGTCCGACATACGACAAGCACGGCTTGACTTTTGCTGACTAACATGGCTTGCAACAAGTTACCTTTGAACCCATCGCCCTTACCGAACGGCCGGGAATGGTCGATCGGTCCGTTGGACCACCCGTATCGCCTCCTAAAGAAAGGTCGGCATGGCCCTTCCACCTGACATCCAACGGTTCATCGACGAGCAGGCTGATCGCGCCACCACGCGCTACGACGATCTGCGTGCCGTCGTATTGAACGGCACCACCAAGCGCTCACCCGAGGTCAGCAACACCGACGGTCTGGTAGCGATCGTCCGGGGAATCTTCGAACGCGTCGGTGTCGAGATGCAGGAGGTCCGAACTGTCGATCGGGATATCCCGCCGGGCCCGTGGCCTCGATATGCGCGAGCGTCCATGGGCTGACGCGATCACACTCTGCCTATGCGCTGCAAAGGCCGGATCTATGCGGCGCGACGAGCAGTCACGGCACAGGCGAGGATGCTCGAGCGAATCGGCTGACCGAGACGCTCGTAGAGGGCCTGGTTCTCATCCCCGATGGCGGTTCGCTGCTGTGGCGAGAGCCTCGACCAGAACGACATCGTGCCGAGCAGTGCGCCCAGCTCGTCGGCCGTGTGCTCGACCAGCCTCGGCACGGCGGCGATCTGCACGTCCTCGAACAGGTCTGCCGCATAGTCGCGCGCCAAGTCGTAATCGCCGAGCCGGCTCCACACCTCAGAGACGTTGCCGCGCCGCTCGTGCACGCCGGTCAAAATCGCTTTGATCTCCCGGTAGGTCGGCCAGCTCGCGGCGAGCTCCGGCGCCACTTTCGCAATCGCGCCCAGCAGCGCCCGTTGGTCGTCGGTGCTGCGCGGGTCGCTGCAGCCGAAGTGCTGGATCAGCGCGAGCGTTCCGCCCGGCACGAGTGCATCGGCGGCCTTCCGCCAGCCGAGATCGGGATCGACCCAGTGCATCGCCGAAGCCGAGAACACCGCCTGGAAGCGTTCGCGGGGGAGGGGCGCATCCTCGAGGCTGGAGTTCACGAACTCCACGTCACCCTCGCCGCCAAGGTTCTCTCGCGCGAGCCGAATCAGCCGGTCGCCGGGCTCGATCGCCATCACGCTGTCAATGGCCGTCGGTTTCTCCCCACGGACGGCCATCGGTTCTCCCCACTGGTGGCCATCTTTTCTCCCCACTGGTGGCCATGAGTTCTCCCCATGACGTGGGGGCGCGTTCAGCTGGCCAACGG
>JBOGXY010000050.1:0-31806 GCA_050696495.1 Solirubrobacteraceae bacterium | reverse complement strand
GGATGCGCACGTTCAGCTCGAACTGACCCTGCATGCCGCCGATCGTGATCGCGGTGTCGTTGCCGATCACCTGCGCTGAGACCTGCAGGACGACCTCGGGGATGACCGGGTTGACCTTGCCGGGCATGATCGAGGAGCCCTTCTGAAGCTCCGGCAGGAACAGCTCGCCGATGCCGGCGCGCGGACCGGAGCCCATCAGCGCCAGGTCGCCGGCGATCTTCGTAAGCGAGACCGCGACCGCCTTCAAGGCGCCCGAGAGCTCCACCAGCGCGTCGCGGTTTGCCTGCGCCTCAAACGGATCGAGCGGACCGGCTATCTGCCGCAGGCCCGATTCGCGCTTCAGGCGCGCGCGCACCTTCTCCGCGAACTTCGCGTGCGTGTTCAGGCCCGTGCCGGTGGCGGTGCCGCCGAGCGGGATCTGGCCGACGTGCACGAGCGCCGCGGCCACCCGCTCCTGGGCGAGCGCCATCTGCGCGGCATAGCCGCCGAACTCGTGGCCGAGCGTCACCGGCACGGCGTCCATCAGGTGCGTGCGGCCCGCCTTGACGATTCCGGCAAAGCTCTTGGACTTGCGCGCGAAGGAGCGCTCTAGCCCGCGCAGCGCCGGCAGCAGTTCGTTCTGGGCGACGTCTAGCGCGGCGAGGTGAACCGCGGATGGGAACACGTCGTTTGAGGACTGGCCCATGTTGACGTGGTCGTTGGCGTGCACCGTCTCGCCCGCAAGCGCTGCGATCACCTCGTTGGCGTTCATGTTCGTCGAAGTGCCCGAGCCGGTCTGGAACACGTCGATCGGAAACTGGGAGTCGTGCTTGCCGGCTGCGATCTCCGCGGCGGCTTTCTCGATCCGCGCGGCACGGCGCTTGTCGAGCAGTCCCAGCTCGCCGTTGACCGCGGCGGCCGCGCCCTTCAGGCGTGCCAGCCAGCGCACGACCGACACCGGCATGCTCTCGCCGGAGATCGGGAAGTTCTCGACTGCCTTGCTGGTCTCGCCGCCCCACAGCTGCGTCTCGGTCATGGTTTCTCCTGGTTGGTGACGGCGATGAGTATCTCACCCGGGCGCCGAAGCACGCGCGTGTGGAGCCCAAGATCGAGCAGCCGGTCGTCTGTCGCGCCTACCGGCAGAAGGCGACGATCTCGCGCGCCACGCCAACCGGGTCGTCGTAGGTCATCAAGAACCCGGTGCTGGGCAGAACCCGCAACTGCCCGCGCGGCAGCAGCGCCAGCGTCTCTTCGGCGCCGGCCAGCGGATGCAGGGTGTCGCGGTCCGCCCACAACAACAGCACAGGCATCTTCAGGCGCGGATAGAGCTCCAGCAGCTGCCTCTGCGCGCCCTGCGGCCAGCGCCGCGCGCACTTCGACCAGGAGCGCGCAAGGTTCGGGTTGCCCGGCACGTCGGCGAAGGCGTGGCGCATCAGATCGCCGGCCTCGGGCGAGCCGCGCTCTGAGAGGCGAACGCCGAGCCCCGGCGTGAACACGAGCTTGGTCGCATGGCTGAGCACACGATCCAGACCGGGGATCGAGCCGCCGAGCGTGACCAGCCGCCATGCCCGGCGCTTGCGTGGACGCGCAGGCGGGAGGTGCAGACGATTGGGCATCAGCACCAGGCGACTCGGCTGGACCAGGTCCGCCGCAACGGCACGCAGCAGGATCTCCGCGCCGGCGTCGTGGCCGACCAGCAGCGGCGCGGGACCGAGCACGTCCTCGAAGAAGCCGCCCATCACCTCGGCGAACCAGTCGATCGTGTACGGGTGGCGCGGACGGTCCTCGGAGTCGCCGTGCAGCGGCAGGTCCGGGACGACGACGCGGTGGCGCTCGGCCAGGCGCGCTACCACCGGCTCCCACTCGCGGTGAGAGAGCAGCCCGGCGTGCAGCAGCGCCAGCGGCGGCCCGGCGCCGACCTCGCGGTAGGCGACCCGGGCGCCGTCGCGATGGTGGTAGAGGCGCAGCCTCATCGGTGGCGCCTCGCGCAGGGGCATCGGACCAATCCTAGGAGCCCGACCGCGGGCATCGGGACCGTACGCGGTACTCCTGCCTCTGCAACGCATCTCCCACCATGCAGGGGATGTTGCGCTCCTTCTCACAATCTCCCCAAAGCCCCACAATCCTGCGCATGAGCGCTATCCGCACGAACGCCGCCGCGGCACTGCTCGGCGTCAGCCAGAACACTCTGCGCAGCTGGGAGACCCGCTTCGGCTACCCCGCGCCTCAGCGCAGCGAGGGCGGACACCGACAGTTCGACCTGGCCGAGATCGAGACGCTCAGGCAGGCCTACGCAGAGACGGGCGACATTGCGTCGGCGATCGCGATCGCCCGCGAGCGCGGCGAGTCAGGCGCGACGCCCACGCGCCTACAGGGCGCCTTCTCCGCGTTCGACGCGCAGCGTGCCGATCGGATCTTGGAGGAGAGCATGGCCCTGCGCTCGCTGGAGCGCACCGTGCAGACAGTTCTGTTGCCGGCCGTGGAAACCCTCGCGGGCGACGACGGACAGGCGCGGCACAACGACTCGCCAGCAAGCGACCAAGGCCGCGCACATGGCAACGACACGCCGGCATCGCCGGAGCACTGCTTCGCGTGGCGCTACGGCACCGGTTGGCTGGCAGCCGCCCAGCGCGTCGCACCGCCCTCCACACGCGAGGAGGGCGTGCTGATCTTCGACGCCTCCCGAGCGCTGCACGACGATGCCCTGCATACACAAGCCTTGGAGTTGTTTCTGCGCCGCGCGGGCCTGCGCGTGCTGGCGCTGCCGGTGGACCTCGACAGCAACCGCATCGGCAACGCCGTGCGAGCGCTGCGGCCGAGCTCCGTCGTTTTGGCCGGAAGCGGCGCAAGCCTCGACACGATCGGCCGGCTCGTATACGCCGCGCGCCAGAGCGCGGGGGAGATCGACGTGCTCGACTTCCGCGGCGCGCTGCCGGACAGCGGCGCGAGCACGGTGACGCGGATCGGCCCCGGCGCGGGCGAGGCTGTCGAGCAGTTGCGCGAGCGCCTCAGCCAAGCGAGCGTCCAACCGGGCGCCCAGCGCGCCGGCCGGCAGGCCTCGCGGCTGGCCGGCGTTTCCTGAAAACGGCCCGCACCTACAATTGGCCGCCGTGGCGGCCGACGAGCGACATCCCCTGATCCCACTGCGTGCGGTCGACGCACGCCAGGAGCTGCCTGCGCTGGAGCTCGAGGTGCTCGAGCGCTGGCGCGAGCGCGACGTGTTCGCCGAGTCGCTGCGCCGCCGCGAGGGTGCGAAGGAGTGGGTCTTCTACGAGGGCCCGCCGACGGCCAACGGCCGCCCCGGCTCCCATCACGTGCTCTCGCGCGTGTTCAAGGACATCTACCCGCGCTACAAGACGATGCGCGGCTATCGGGTCGATCGCAAGGGAGGCTGGGACTGTCACGGCCTGCCGGTCGAGATCGCCGTCGAACAAAAGCTCGGCATCTCCAGCAAGAGCGAGATCGAGGACCCCGAGAAGGGGATCGGGATCGAGCGCTTCAACGAAGAGTGCCGCAACTCGGTGTTCGAGTACCTGCAGGAGTGGGACCGCCTGACCGAGCGGATCGGCTTCTGGGTCGACCTGGATCACGCCTACCGCACGCTCGATGAGGGCTACATCGAGTCTGTCTGGTGGGCACTGGCGGAGATCGACCGCAAGGGCCTGCTGTATGAGGGCAACAAGGTCGTTCCCTACTGCCCGCGCTGCGGCACGGCGCTCTCCTCGCACGAGGTGGCGCTCGGCTACAAGGACGTGGTCGACCCCTCGGTGTACGTGCGCCTGGCGATCCTCTCCGACCACGGCCCGGTTCGCGCCGGCGACAGTCTGCTGATCTGGACGACGACGCCGTGGACGCTGCCCGGGAACGTCGCCGTGGCCGCCGGTCCGGCCATCGAGTACGTGCGTGCGAGCGCGCACGGGCAGACGTTGATCGTGGCGGCCGCGATGGCCGAGCGGATGCCCGCCGAGCACGTGAAGATCCTCGAGCGCTTTGCCGGCAGCGAACTGATCGGCGCGCAGTACGAGGGCCCGATCTTTGCCACCGGCGAGGACGAGTCCCACGCCCTGCCGGTGATAGCCGGCGACTTCGTCACCACCGAGGACGGCACCGGCCTCGTGCACATCGCGCCCGCCTTCGGCGAGGACGACTTCCGCGTCGCGGCGACAAACGGGCTGTTCGACCCGACCGACCCGCGGACGTTGCTGAATCCGGTGCGGCTGGATGGCACCTACGATGACAACGTGCGGGGCCACGACGGAGCCTCCTACGAGGGACGTTTCGTCAAGGACCCGCAACTGACCGAGGAGCTGATCGCCGACCTCGACGCCCGCGGCATGCTGTTTCGCCGCGAAGACTACGAGCACTCCTACCCGCACTGCTGGCGCTGCGGCACGCCATTGATCTACTACGCCAAGCCCTCCTGGTACATCGCCACCTCCAGGCTGCGCGAGCAGATGCTCGCCGCCAACGAGACGGTCAACTGGTACCCGCCCCACATCAAGCAAGGCCGCTTCGGCGACTGGCTGCAGGGCAACGTCGACTGGGCGCTCTCGCGCGAGCGCTACTGGGGAACGCCGCTGCCGGTCTGGCGCTGTGAGCAAGGGCACACGCACACGATCGGCTCCTTCTCCGAATTGGAGGCTCTGTCCGGCGTGACGCTGGAAGACCACCACCGCCCGTACGTGGACGAGGTCGAATTCCCCTGCAGGAACGGATGCGGCACGCCGATGAGGCGCGTGCCAGAGGTCATCGATGTCTGGTTTGACTCGGGCTCGATGCCGTTCGCCCAGCATCATTCACCCCACGAGCACGAAGAGCTATTCCTGAAAAAATTCCCCGCCGACTTCATCTGCGAGGCGCTCGATCAAACCCGCGGCTGGTTCTACTCGCTGCTTGCCGTCTCCACGCTGCTGTTCGACCGCTCGCCGTATGAGAACGTCGTCTGCCTGGGTCTGATCCTCGACGGCGAGGGTCAGAAGATGAGCAAGTCGAAGGGCAACACGGTCGAGCCCTGGCAGGTGCTCGACCGCTACGGCGCCGACGCGTTCAGGTGGTACTTCTTCACCTCCAAGCAGCCTTGGGATGGTTACCGCTTCTCCGAGGATGCCATCGGCGAGGGGGTGCGGCTGTTTCTCAAGCAGCTGTGGAGCACATACTTCTTCTACGTGCTTTATGCCGGCGCCAACAGCGACCGTCTGCGCAATGCCGGCACCGAGGCTAAAGCCGAGCGCGACGCGCTCGACGACTGGGCGCTCTCGCGCGCGGCCGCCACAGCGCAGTTTGTCGCCGAGCGCCTGGACGACTATGACGCCACCAGCGCCGGACGGGCGATCGCCACCCTCGTGGACGAACTCTCCAACTGGTACGTGCGCCGCTCGCGCCGTCGCTTCTGGGATGGCGAGCCGGCGGCCTTCGCCACGCTGCGCGAGTGCCTGCTGATCGTCGCCAAGCTGCTGGCGCCGTTCTGCCCGTTCGTGGCCGACGAGGTCTACGACAACCTCGACGGCGAGCTGGCAAGCGTGCACCTGTGCGACTTCCCGCTGGGTGAGGCTCTCCCCGCCCGCGACGAGAGCTTGGAGGATGCGATGGCGATCGCGCGCGAGACCGTGCGGCTCGGCTTGGGCGCCCGTGCGCAGGCGAAGATCAAGGTGCGCCAGCCGTTGGCGGAGGCGGTCGTCGTCGCCGACGGCCGCGAGCGGGCGGCGATCGAGCGCCTGAGCGAGATCGTCCGCGACGAGCTCAACGTGCGCGCGGTGCGCTTCGTCGCCGGCGCCGAGGAGCTGGGCGAATATGAGGTCAAGGCCAACTACCGCACCTTGGGTCCGCTGTTCGGAAAAGAGATGCCGCTTGCGGCCGAGGCCATCGCGGCGCTGGATGCCAATGCCGTCGCACGCGCGATCCGCGAGGGCGAGCAGATCGGCATCTCCGTCGCGGGACGCGAGCACACGCTCACCGCCGAGGACGTGCTGCTGAGCATGAAGGCGCCGGAGGGCTACAGCGTCGAGCGCGAGGGCGCCCATGCGGTGGCGCTGGAGCTAGCGATCGACGATTCGCTGCTACGCGAAGGCCGCTCGCGCGAGATCGTGCACGCCGTGCAGAACGCCCGCAAGACCGCGGGCCTTGAGGTAGAGGACCGGATCGAGCTGCTGCTCAGCGGCGACCCGGCGCTGATCGAGGCCGCCCGCGAGCACGAGCGCTACCTCAGCGGCGAGACCTTGGCGGTCGGCATCGAGTACAACGGCGCCGGCGAGGGTGAGCCGAGCGCGATGGACTACAGCGAGCAGAGCGAGCTGGAAGGCTTGGCGCTGGAGATCGCGCTGAGCCGGGTTTAGGGCAGAGGATCACGCAACGGCAGTGGCGTTGGCGTAAATATCGGTCCGGGGCGCCTGCGAACATACGTTCGATAAAGCGCAGGAGATAGGCTTGAGAGCGAGAAGGAGTCATTGCCTTGGCCGACAACAGCGCAATCGAGTGGACAAATGCAACTTGGAACCCGGTCACGGGCTGTGACAAGGTTTCGCCGGGGTGCGCGCATTGCTACGCGGAGACATTTGCTGAGCGCTGGCGGGATGTCCCGGGCCACCCTTACCAGCAGGGCTTCGATCTACGCCTATGGCCAAACCGACTCGACCAACCGCTGCGGTGGAAACGTCCACGGACGATTTTTGTGAACTCAATGAGCGATCTTTTCCACGAGCGTATCCCCAAGTCGTTCATTCGACAGGTCTTCGGCGTCATGGAGGAGGCGAGTCAGCACACCTTCCAGATCCTGACGAAGCGTCACGAGCGCCTAGCCGAGTTGGCACCGACATTGCGCTGGGCTCCGAACGTTTGGATGGGCGTCACTATCGAGAACCGTCGCTTCGTGCACCGAGCGAACTATCTACGCGAGGTTGATGCCGCAGTGCGGTTCATCTCGGCTGAGCCGCTATTGGGTCCGCTCGAAGGACTTGACCTCAACGGGATCGATTGGCTAATCGCGGGCGGCGAGTCAGGGGCAAAGCACCGACGCTGCGACGCCGCCTGGATACGTGACTTGCGCGCCCGCTGTGCAGAGCAGAACGTGGCGTTCTTCTTCAAGCAGTGGGGGGGTCGCACATCGAAGGCGGGCGGCCGCCTGCTCGATAACCGAACCTATGACGCAATGCCATCATCGCCGTCCGCCCGGGTGCGGCACCGTGAGCTAACTGTCGCCGCCGCCGTTTAGTCGTCTCTCGCGTGGGCCGCTCTCCATGTCAAAGAGCGTCGTCTGCCCAAGCTCCTCCTGAACGCGCAAGCGCACCCGATCAAAGACCCAATCCATGATCCGCTCGCCCGCATCGTTGTCCGTCGCGAAGATCAGAAAGTACATGGGCTGGCCGTTGGACTTCTTGATCTGCCGGTCAAGAACCGTCTCATAGCCCAGCCGTGTGAATCCCTCGGCGTACATGCGCACATACTCGCCGCGGGCCTCCTCGGCACTGATCTTGCCGGACTCGCGCCGCGCATAGATCGCTCTCCAGCCATCGTGCCCATAGATCCGAGTCACAAGCTCGGGATGGTCGGGAGCAAGCCGCACGAATCCCATATCCGTTGGGAACAAGATGAGTTGCTCGATCTTGTACGGGCTGTGCTCGCGCTTGTGCGCGGCGATCGCCTCAATTGTCGGCCACTCCAGCTCCGACCCCTCAGGGTCAAGAAACGCGAAGGCCGGAGCCCGTCGTGGAATGACGCCCAGCATCGTCTCGACGATCTTGTTGGCATCGTTGTTGAAGCGCTCCACCCGGTTGCCATAGCGTTCGGTGCGATGCACAAGCGCCTCAAAGGCGCCCGCGTGGTTCTCGGCGACAACGACCTTAATCGCCTCGGGAGCTTGTGCCTCCAATGCGATCAGCGCAGAGCCATTAATCTCGCGGTCGCGGATCGTTGACCAGTTCAGCCCTGTTCCCGCAAACAGATCCAGGGCGTACCAGCCGCCGGCCGTTCTGCATGCCCTCGCAAACGCATTGAGGTAGGCGTCGAGGATCATCAGCTTCTCCTCCGTCCACGACGCAGCATCCCGCGCCGGGTAACCGTCTGCTGCCTTGTGAAAGGTCGCTCGTGCCATGGAGCCCGCGACTTTAGACGGCACTGCGGAGGTTCTACATCCGCCGTGTTCCAGATAGCGCCTCACACTCTCTGGCTCCTCTACTAGAACGCCAGATCATGGACTCGCCCTCATTGACGCTAGGTCAGGCCGGCGCCGGCTCGCTTCCGTCCCACACCACGCGCAACGTCCGAACGGTGCAGACGACCGTCACCCGATAGCTGTCCAGCGCGCCCTCACGAGAGCTGGCGTAGCGGCCCGGCGCCTGTGTGAGCGTGATCGGCGACGAGAAGGTCACCGAGAATCCCCCGCGCGCCAGCCAGTTGGCGCCGCGCGCCAGTTTGCCCACGGCCGGCAACCACTCGGTGAAACGCAGCTTGTGGCCGTTCGGGCAAGTGCTGCTCAGCGCCACGCCTTCGGCGGCCGGCGCCCAGGTGAAGCGGGCCGCCACCGGTTTCTTGCCGGTCCCCCAACCGCCGCTCATCTCGATCGATTGAGACCCGCTCGTCACTCGGTCGGTGTGCGGTTCAAGCGTGCCCCCCGCGGCGCTGATCAGCAGCGGGCCGGCCGGCGGCTCGGGGTGATAGTCGGGCAGCAGCGGACGGTCGGGCAGCAATGCCTGCCAAGCGCCCGTTGCCCTTCGACGTAGCGCTCGCAACAGGCCCCAGCCGCTGCGCGCATCGCTGTCGACGCGGCGCGCGCTTACGCCCAGCCAGACATCGCCGCGCCGCAGCGTGAAGACATCGGCCCCGTGTGGGTCGGCCGTCCACGCGCCCGAGCGCTCAGAGGGGATCGGCGCCGGCGCTCCGGAGACGCTTGGGGCCACTTCGCGCGCGAGCTCAAGCCACACCAGCGCCAGCGAGGTGGTGCCGACCGGCCCGTAGTAGGTGTCGATGCCGGCGCCGCCGGGGATTCCGGCGATCGGTCGGGCGCGAAAGCCCGGCGGGCCAAGCCGCGCGCGCAGTGCCGCCAGGTCGATCTGCGACAGACGGCGCAGACGCGCCGCCAGGTCGGGGTGGGCTTGGCGCTCGAGCACGCTGCCCTGCATCGCGGCGTAGAAAGAGGCTGCTGTCGTCCAGACGATGTCCTGCCCGCGCCCCCACCAGGAGATCTCCCCGTTGGGCGCGGTCATCCCGAGCAGATCCCACAGCGTCGCCGTCTCCAGCCGGCGCATCGCCTTCGGTGCAGACGAACCGGCCAGGTAGGTCGCGCGCGTAAGCTCGGCCGCGCACAATGTCTGATAGGCAAGCGGGTAGGTCGAGGGGTCGCTGAGCGCCGCGCCGGTCTGATCGCCGTCGCCGGGCACATGTACGCGGGCCGTCTCACTGGTCGTGCCAGGTAGAAAGCGTGCCATCCAGCGCAGCGTCTGGGAGACCAATCGCGGGTCGGCAAGGCGGGCGCCCACGCGCGAGGCGTGCAGATCGCCGTGCGCCAACTCGAGGTTCAGCAGCTTGCCGGCAAGCACGTAGTTGTTGAAGCAGCCAGGCTTCTGAAAGCAGGGATCGGCTGTACCGGAGGCGTGCAGCTTGCCGAGATTGGCCTCTTCTAATTCAAGCGGCTTGGGGTCGGCGAGCAGGTTTTGCAGGTGGTCGCTGAAGATCATCGCCAGCTCCCACTTCGGCAGCACCTGGTCGAGCTCGGTCCCTTTGGCCAGCGAGCGTTCGGCCGCGCTGAGACGAACCGCCGCTTCGCTACCGCTCAGCCGGCCGGCCTGGCGCAAGGCAACCCACACGATCCGCGTCAGCCCGCTGCCGCCGATCGGTCCGCGCAGCGGGTCTGAGAACGTCCCGTCGGGCTGCTGGGTGGCCAGCAGCATGTTCGTCGCCGGCAGCGAGACTTCGTCGATCTGAGCCTGGCCGAGCCCGAGCCCTTCTGAGGCAAAGGCAGGCCCCGCCAGCGCCAGCGCGCTCAGCGCCAGCGCTGTTATGTATGCGATCCCCCTGATAAGCGGCTTACGCCAGGACCGGCTCGAGCTCGGCCTCGATCTTCTTCTTCGGGTAGGCGCCGACCACCGTCTTTACCGCCTGGCCACCCTTGAACAGGATCATCGTCGGGATCGAGAGCACCTGGAACGCGGCAGCCGTCTGCTGGTTCTCATCGACGTTCAGCTTGACGATGCGAAGGTCCTCGCGCTCGGAGGCGATCTCCTCGAGCACCGGGCCGACCACGCGGCAGGGACCGCACCAGGGAGCCCAGAAATCGACCAGCACGGGCTTCTCGGACTCGATCACCTCGGCCTGGAAGTTGGCGTCGCTTACTTCGGTGAGGGTGCCTGCCATGGGAATCTCCTAGTTCGGGTCGTCTCTCGTAGTCCACCGATCACTATACAAAATGAAGTATAGCGAATGGACCTCTCAGCGAATGTGCACTGTCCAACCTTGCCAGACGCCTTCGATCGGCGCGTGGATACCCGTCAGCGCGGTGAACAGGTGCGGCGAGACGTACACCTCGATGAAGGCCGCGATCACCAACACGGGCAGCGCGATCGCCACCGTCACGAACGTCGCGGCGAGCAGTTGATCCCACTCTCCCCGGCGGCTGGCGATGATCCAGGCGGCCAGCGGCAGGAACAGGGCGATCAGCTCCGGGACGGCGTGCGGCAGCACTCCCAAGAGCAGCAGCGCCGGGGAAACTTTCAGGAAATGGGCGACGCCGGCGAGCGTATGACCGAGCAGGTAGGCCTGGACGCTCAGCGAGAAGGCCGTGGCGCAGAAGACGAACGCGAGCGCGATGCGGCCGCCGTGTTCGTGCACCCAGCGAGACAGACCGCTCTTGCTCTGAGCCTGCAGCGGCAGTGAGGAGCCGGCGATGAAGCCCGCCACGCAGGCCATCGCGTGAAAGAGCAGCACGAGCAGGTTGCGCGAGAGCACGCCGAGGACGTCGCCGAGATCGCCGACGGCGAACGGCGGTTGCAGCTGCAGCGGTTGCACATAGTCGACCGAAAGCGCCGCTACGACTAGTACTGCGCACAGCAGTCCGGCGGCGGCCAGCGCCGATCCGGCTACCCATGCTCCGAGCACCGGCAGCGGTCGGCGCTGCCAGGCGCGCAGAGTACCGCGGGTACGTGCAACGCCGTGGTAGAGCGCGTAGGAGGAGGCGTCCACTCCTGGACTATCGGCTGCTTGCGAGCTCCGCCTGAGTCGAGGCCGCCGGCGGCTGGCGTCCAAAGCGCAGCTTCGGCACCAGCCACATCGCCTCCACGGCGATCTTCCAAGACATCTTGCTCTCGCCCAGCTCACGGTCCTTGAAGACGATCGGAACCTCGACCACCGCAAAGCCGGCGCGCACCGCGCGGTAGGTGAGCTCGACCTGGAAGGCGTAGCCCTGCGAGCGAACGCCGTCGAAGTGGATCGCCTCGAGCACCTCACGGCGAAAGCACTTGAAGCCGCCGGTCAGATCCTTGACTTTCAGGCCGAGCATCCAGCGCGCATAGGTCGAGCCTCCCTCGCTGATAAAGCGGCGCAGCAGACCCCAGTCGCTGACGCCGCCGCCGGGCACGTAGCGCGAGCCCAATGCCAGGTCGGCGCCCGATCGCACAGCGGCCAGCAGACGGGCCAGGTCGGCGGGGTCGTGGGAGAAGTCCGAGTCCATCTCCATCACATAGGCGGCACCGTGCTCCAGCGCGTGGGCAAAGCCCGCCAGGTAGGCCGGGCCGATGCCGTTCTTCTCGCTGCGATGCAGCACCTCGACCTGCGCGCGCTCCTCGGCCAGACGATCGGCGATATCGCCGGTGCCGTCTGGCGAGCCGTCGTCGACAACCAGGATCTTGTAATCCTCGTCGTTCGCCGCGCCCAGAACCCGGCCCGCGGCGTTGACGATCGCCTCGATGTTCTTGGCCTCGTTGTAGGTCGGCAGCACCAGCCACGGGGTGCCGCTGCTCTGCTCGCTAGCGCTCATCGCCGGCATACCCTACGCGTCCGGCGGCGCGAGCGCCTCAGCTTGGCGGCGGCGCTCAGGCGGGTGCTCAGAAGACCTTGGGGATCGTGCCCTGGATGTGACGATGCAGCTCCTCGGCGACGACCCACAACGCCGGGCGGGCGCGGCCGTAGGCGTCGATCAGGCCGGCGTCCCAGCGCGCTTTCCTGGGGCCGTGGCCGGGCAGGCCCGGCGAGCGCCAGTGGTAGTAGTAGATGCGCGTTATCCGCGAGCTGAGCTTGGCCAGTTTGAAGATGTTGTGGGCCACGCGCTCGGAATAGGCGAGGCCGTGGTAGATCAGGCGGCCGCGGAACTTCCACCAGACGACGCCGCCGACCTCGCTGAACCAGATCTGGCCGCGCACGGCTCCCAGCATCTGTTCGATCCGCCTGGGGTTGTCGGTGCCGATGCTCGAGTACGGGTTGAACGGCCAGATCTTCGGATACGGGTGCGCGTAATGGACGAACTGCAGCGCCCAGCGTTCGAAGTTGGCGTCGGAGTCCAGCAGATCGGGGGCTGTGACCTCACAGCCGCGGCAATGGGCGGCGAGCACGTTGTAGTACTCGGCGCCGAGATGCGGATGGCGCGCAGTCGGCTGGCTTGAATGGTTGGCCTCGTCCCAGGGGGAAAACTCCTTCACCCACGGGAACAGCTTGCGAAACTTCAGGAAGGCGTGCAGGTACTGACCGGGACTCGGGGCGCGGGAGATGTTGGAGGCGTGCTCGAAGGTGATGAACGGGATCAGTGTGCCGCGGGCGTGCTTGACGGCGGTCAGCCACGCCGTCACCTCCGCGCGGTCGCTTGGGCGCAGCGCGGCGTTCCAGGGCACGACGTCGCGCGCGAGGTGGATGCCCAGCTGCGCCACGCGCGGGTCGGAGAAGTTCTTCGGTTCGTAGTCGGACAGGCCGAAGCGCGCCTGCGCGCACGCATTCGCTGCGCTGCCGAGGCCCACGATCAGAAGGCACGCGAGCAGCGCGGAGACTCGGTTGAAGCGTCCGGCGATTCCCACCCATGACCAGGGTAGCGAAGCCGGCGAGGCCGGCGCGCAGGCTGGCTATCCTGCGCCGATGCGGTGCCGGCGAGAAGCGGTGTGTACCTGTCTGGCGCTGGCGGCGGCGCTTGCGCTCGCTACGGCCGGCGGCTCGGCCGGTGCATCCGCCGGCGGATCCGCGCAGGGAACGCCCGCTCAGGCCGTAAGCGCGCATGGAGTCCACTTCTCCGCGCCCCCGAACCCGCTGGCGCCCGGGCGCTCGGCTCTTGTGGGCCAGTCGCCGTTCGGGCTCTCGATCGAGTATCCGCTACTGCTGCGCGCGCTCGGCAGGGCTGCCTGCCCAAGCGCCGCGCTGATCTCCACGCTGCGCGAACTCGGCTCACCGACCATCCGCATCGGCGGCGACTCCCAGGATCTGGCCGGGCCCACCGCCGCATACCACTACGACATCGACCCCACGTTCTGGACCTCCCTCGGCTGCCTGGCGCGCGAAACGGGATCGCCGATCGTGGTCGGGCTGAACTTCGCCACCAACACGCCGGCAGACCAGCAGGCCATGATCGCCGCCGCCGAGCAGGCCGTCCCCGCGGCGCAGCTGAGCTTCTCGCTGGGCAACGAGCCCGACCTGTACACGATCAGCCACATCATCCCCAACGAACCGGGGTTCATCGTGCCCTCGTTTCGCTCGCCACCCTGGACCGCCGGGCTGTTCGCCGGCCAATGGCAGAGCGGGCGCGCCCAACTCGGCACGATCCGCATCGAGGGGCCCGACCTGGCCGGCACCGGTTGGCGCGCGCACATCGAACGGTCCCTGCGGGCCGATCCTCCCTCGCAGGTCGACGCCCACGGCTACCCGACAGTCGCGCCCTGCGGCAAATCCGGACTCTCTGCGACGGCGGCCCATCTGCTATCGATCCATGCGAGCGTCGGCATGGCCGAAAAGCTCTCCTGGCTTGCGCGCACCGCGCACGCGATCGGCCGGCCCGCCGTGATCTCTGAGACCAACAGCGCCTCATGCGGCGGCAGGCCCGGAGTCTCCGACGCGCCGGTCTCAGGGGTATGGGCGATTCGCTACGTGATCGCGGCTCTGCTCGCCGGCTTTCAGCAGGTGCGTTTTCACTCCGCCGGCACGAGTTATGACCCGCTCGTCTACGAACCGAACGGGAGCGTGAAGATGCGCCCGCTCGGCCGCGCGCTGCTGTTCCTGCATCACTGGCTGCCGGTCGGTGCGCGGATCGTGACGATCTCGCGTGACCCCGAAGTGCTTGCCGTGAAGGTGACAGACGGATCGCACACGAGCGCGATCCTCAGCTCGTTCGCGTCCAAGACCGTCTCGTTCGCGCTGAGCGGACACCACATGTTGCGGCTCGCGCCGAACGCGATCGTCGCGATCCACACAGGCTGATGGACCCTGACCGCGATGTCGTACCGACTCAGGCTTGCTCGTCGGATTCCGGCCGGCGACGGCGTTGACGCAGCCAGTGGCGCAGCAACGGATCGGCGATCCTGTGAGGGTTGGTGAGAACCTCGCCGCGACGCACGAGCGCTTCGCGGGCGTCGTGGGCAGCGCCCCCCTCAGGGAGTCCGAAGCGCGCCTGTGTGTAATTTGAGTTGAGGCCGTGGGGGGAAAGCGCGAGCGCGAACAGCACGCGCACTTGCAGGCCCGGGAGTACGTCGAGAAACCTCTCGAAACCCTCGGCGAGCGAGCCGGTAACCTCGTCGAGCGCCGCCACCCACTCCGTGAGCGTGGCGGCTTGCCTGGTAGACGTGCGCTCCCAGAGATAATGTGCCATCAGGATCGCGCGCTGAGGATGTCCTTGAACTAGCTCCAGAAGGGCGTCAAGGGTCTCGCCTGTGTCCCGGCCTGTGTCCGCGAAGCGACGTTCGATGTGGGCGCCAAGCGCGTCCGCGGGCAACTCGCCGAGAGTGACCGGCGCGGCTTGCCCGAACAATGGGCGCTCGCGCTCACCGAACAGCTGGCTCATCAGACCCGGCTCCGAGCCGGCGAACAGGTAGCTTGCCGCCTCCCCGTGATGCTGGATATGGCTTCTTATGAGACCGTCAAGGCCCTCCAGACGCAGCACCTCGTGAAA
Organism: Solirubrobacteraceae bacterium; assembly: GCA_050696495.1. Lineage (GTDB taxonomy): Bacteria > Actinomycetota > Thermoleophilia > Solirubrobacterales > Solirubrobacteraceae > Palsa-744. The sequence continues at coordinate 16,763 of JBOGXY010000050.1, read as the reverse complement.
CTCGTCGAATGCCACCAGCATGCGCTGGCCGGTACGCTCAAAAATCTCACGCGGCAACTCGAGCAGTCGGTGCAGTGCTGGCAACGGATCTGTCTTGGGCTCGGCCTCGAGCTTGGCCGCAATGCCGCCACCCCCCAACGAGACGCCAAGGTTCCATGATCGCGTCAGCGTGCGGATCGCGCTCTTGATGGGCCCGTCGGTGGCGCGCCGGTAAGCGTCCTCGATCCGCACTGTGACGTCGCCGAGCGAGAGCACACGACTGAAATCGACGACGATCGCCGGCATATCGAGCTCTCGCTCAACCTCTACCCGCAGCCGGCGGATCAGCGTGGTCTTGCCATAGCGCCGCGGAGCGCTCAGGCGAATGAAGTGCCCGCCCTCGGCGAGATCGAGCAAGCGCCGCAACTCGTCCTCGCGATCGATGAGATCGTCGACTGGCCGCTGGAATACGAATGGGTTACCCGATGCCACGCTCGAAGCGTATCAGAATCCACGCTCTGAACGTATCAATAGCTACGTTGTCAACGAACAGGATAGTATGCGCTGCTCCAGAACGAAACCGTTTGAGAGACCAGCGATAGAACCAATGGCAAGCGATCTGCCGAACGCCGCCATCGCCGACGCCCTGGAAGAACTGGGCGACTTGTACGAACTCGACGGGGCGATCATCCACCGCGTGATGGCCTATCGCACGGGCGCCAAGGCCGTGCGCGAGGCGGCCGTCTCGGTGGCGGCGCTGGCGCGCGAAGGGCGCGCGGTGGAGCTGAGCGGCGTCGGCACCACGCTGCAGGAGAAGATCCTCGCGCTGCTTGAGACGGGGAGCATTCCGGCGATGGAGAAGCTGCGTGCCCGCATCCCTGCCGGGCTGATCGATCTCACCCGATTGCCCGGCCTCGGTCCCAAGCGCGCGCGCCTCTTGCACTCTGAGCTTGGCATCGACTCACTGGAGTCGCTGCGCGCCGCCGCCGTAGCTGGACGGCTGCGCGACGTCCGCGGGCTGGGGCCCAAGTTCGAGGCCGGCGTGATCGCCTCCTTGGACAGCGGCGTCGCCGAGCGCAAGACGCCGCGGCTGCTGCTGCCGAAGGCTCTCGAGATCGCCGAGACGGTGATCGGCGAGCTGAGCGGTCCACGTACGCGTGTGCTGCTCGCGGGCGAAGCCAGGCGGATGGTCGATAGCGTGGCAAAGATCCAACTGGTCGCGATCGGCGACCGGCCGCCGACGCCGAACATCGACGTGGAAGTCGAGACTGTTGAGCCCGAGCGTCTGGGAACGGTCCTGCAGCGGCTGACCGGCTCACCCGGACACAATGAGGCCCTGAAGCGGCTCGGCCCGATACCGGACTGCGCGACGGAGGCCGAGGTCTACGAGCGACTGGGCCTGGCCTACATCGAGCCGGAGCTGCGCGAGAACCGCGGCGAGCTGACCGCCGCAGCGGGCGGCGAGCTACCAAAGCTGATCGAGACCGCCGACCTGAAGGGCGACCTGCACTGCCACACCGTGGCCTCCGACGGTCGCAACACGATCGAGCAGATGGCGCTGGCAGCGCGCGCGCTCGGCTACGAGTACCTGGCGATCACCGACCACTCCGCCTCGCACGGCTTCGGCGACGACGTCTCCCCCGAGCAGCTGCGCCGCCAGATCGAGCTGGTGCACGAAGCCGACGCCGCGATCGAGGGGATCCACCTGCTTGCCGGCAGCGAGGTGAACATCCTTCCCGACGGCTCGCTGGACTACGAGGACGATCTGCTCGCGCAGCTTGACTGGGTGATCGCGAGCGTCCACACCGCCTTCTCGATGGCAGAGCAGGCGATGACCGAGCGGATGATCGCCGCGATCGAGCATCCGCTGGTGGACGCGATCGGCCACCCCACCGGCCGCAAGATCGAGCGCCGCCGACCCTATGCGCTCGACATCGGCGCGGTGATCGAGGCGGCCGCGTGCACCGGCACGATGCTCGAGATCAACGCCAACCCCGACCGCCGCGACCTGAACGAGCTCAACGCCCGCGCCGCCGCGCAGGCGGGCGTGCGCATCCTGATCGACTCCGACGCCCACGGCATCGAGCGCCTGCCCGAAATCCGCTGGGGCCTAGCGACAGCCCGCCGCGCGTGGCTGAGCGCGGGAGATGTGGCGAACACGCGCGGGTGGAGCGAGTTCGCGGCGATGCGCAAGCGTGCGCGGACAACAAGCCGTCCGACAAAGCGGTGATGCTTACCGGCGTTGTGGCCAAGCCTGTTTTCCAAGACGGGCATCCCAGCGGTCTCGCCGAGACTGTTGCGGCGATCGTGGGGCTGCTTGGAGCGGCAGGCCTACTCGTATCCGTGGTGTTCCTCCTGCGGCCCTACCAGCTTGGCTTCAGCGTGAACGCGCCGGCCACCTACCGTGCGCTCTGGGAGAAGGAGATCCTTGAACAGCCAATGGTAGACCTGGCTCTTGCCGATACATTCGAGGAACAGAGTGAGGACAACACGCAAGCCGTCAGACGCTTGGTTCGGCTTCTTGGCGCCTCTCTTGTGGCGCTGGTTCTGGAGACCGCTGGCCTTGCCGCCGCAGCTGCGCTAGCCTCGTAGTCATGGCAGATCGCCCTATGAACACTCCCCCATCACCACCCAAGCCCGGTGGCGCGCCTGCACCCGGATCGATCCCCAAGCTGCCCAAGACGATCTTCAACATGGAGAAGAAGGGGATGGACTTGGGACAGGTCAAGCACAGATAGCAGTCTTGGGAGGGTCAACGCCCGCGCCGCCGCGCGGGCGGGCGGGCGGGCGCCTGGCTGAGTACGGGGGATGTGGCGAACACGCGCGGGTGGGAGGAGTTCGCGGGGATGCGCGAGCGTGTGCGCTCTCCTTGAGCAGGTCAGACAAACCCCGTACCGGCCCAGAGAGCCTGCAAGGGTATAGCGGCGAGACGATCCCCGAAGGGAACCGACGCTCGACCCGTGTACATCACCACCCCGAAGGCGAACCGATCGCCCAGCCGCTCTCGGAGAAGCCGCAGACCGCGAAAATCGTCCCTGCCAGCGGTGGCGGACGCCTTCGCCTCTATCCCCACGACACTGCCGTCACGACGTTCGAGCACAAGATCGACCTCGTGCCCGTCGTGATCGCGGAAGTGGAAGAAACGCGGTGGATCGGAGTCCACGCTGGCTTGGCGTAGGACCTCCATGACGACGAACGTCTCCGTCAAGGCTCCCGCAATCCAACCGTCGACGCAGACTCGCTCCTCGTTTGCGCCAAGCAGGTATGCCAACAGTCCACTGTCGATTACATGGAGCTTGGGCGCCTTGACCAGTCGGCTGAGCAAGTTCGAGTGCCACGCCGGCAGGCGGTGGATCAAGAACAGGGTCTCGAGCAGGTCGACGTACGCACGCACGGTGTTCGCGGCAATGCCCAGATCGCGCGAAAGACCATCCCGATTCAACGCTGAGCCGGTAGTTGCCGCGATCGCATCGAGCAGGAGGCGAACATTGGCACGATCGTGCACACGAGCGATCGTGCGCAAGTCACGCTCCAGGACGGTATTCAAATAGGAGTCAAAGAACGCGGCACGGCGTGTGCTCACGCGGCGACGAGCTTGAGGGAAGCCACCGGCGACCAGCATCTCGGCGTGCGCGCGCCGTCCGCTCGCCGCATCGGCGACCTGCGGCTGGACGCCGGCGAAGAGGGCTGGAATCAGATGTGGCGACGTCCCGTGCAACTCCGCTTGAGAGAATGGCCACAGCCTCAGATACTCGGCACGCCCGGTGAGCGCGTCCGCAATTGTTGGCGCCGTCAGAACGTTTGCTGAACCTGTGAGCAGATAGCGCCCGGGACGCTGATCCTCATCGACCGACTGCTTGATCGCGAGCAGCAAGTCCGGCGCACGCTGCACCTCGTCGATGACGACCGGCGTCTGAAGATCGGCGATGAAGCCCGTCGGATCCTCGCTCGCCCCGCGGCGTCTAGCTTCGTCATCAAGGGTTATGACCTGCCAGCGTGGATCACTGGCGGCGATCTGCTGCACGAGTGTGCTCTTACCTACCTGACGCGCACCAAGAACAACGACCACTCGCGTGTCCTCGAGCGCCGCCTGGACGTTCGCGCGCAAGTGACGGGAAAGAAGCGCGGGCGCCCCCAAAGCTGGCGATCTGAAGCTCGACATATCCGCAATAATAATGCCTCAGATCCGCAAAATCAATTCCGGAGATCCGCAATATAGCCCTCAATGTCCCGCTGTCGGCGAGCCTCGGCGCTCTAGCCGCGCCAAGAGTTCTCGCGACACCACCCGATCGATTGTCTCTCGGCGAAACGGCACAAGCGCTTGCACAGCGCGCTTGGCGTAGTCGGGTAGCGAATCGTCAAGCGCCGTACGCAGCGCTGTCCCGACGTCCTCACCTACCAGTCGCCTGTCCAGCTCTCGCGCGAGCGGCAGCGCGACGTACGGTCCCGGCGAAGGCATCGTGACAAGCTGGCAGCCGTCGGCCAGCGCCTCCAACTGGGCGATTCCGTAATCCTCGCGGCGAGCCGCGCAAACGTAGACGCGAGAGCGACGCACCAGGGAGCGGTACTCATCGCTCGGCAGCGCACCGGTAACGCGCACGCCCTCGGCGGGTATGGCATAGCCGAGCGCGCGCAGCTCGCTCTCAGCCACGCCGGCGACGTACAGCTCCTCACCCGGCCTGTGCACCCGCGCCCAGGCGGCGAGCAGGACATCCAGGCCCTTCTTGGCCGGGTTGGCCGCGTAGGTGATCGCGGCGATGTCGCGCGGGGCGCTTGCAAGCTCGCCGGGGGAGGCGGACGGCTCTACCGGTACCGGCAGCACCAGCACATGCTCGTCAACGCCCCCCGGTGCGCCAAACGCAACACCCGTTGCATCCATCGCAACGAGCGTTGCACCAAATGCAACGGGGTTGACACACCAATCCGGCAGCGCGCCCGGCGCCTCCTCGAGCGCGCCCTCGCTCTGTGGCAACAGCAGCGTCGCTTCGCGCAGACGGCGGCGCTCCAACCGCCGCTGCCACAGGCCGTGGCGACCCGGGCGGTTGGCGGCCGCCAGCGCATCGAAGCGGATCGCGCCTGGACGCGGCCACAGCAAGGCCGCCGTTGTGGTCGAGTAGATCACCGCCCGCGCGTCCTCGCGCGCGAGCGCCTCCCGCGCCGCCCGCCGCGCCGCAAGCGCCCAGGCCAGGTCGGTGAGCATCAGCGTGCGCATCCGCCGCCGCGGCACTTGCGCGCGAGCGATCTCGGCGTGGGCGCCCGCCCGACGCAGCGAGGCCAGCAGCTCCTCGTCGACGGCGCGCAGGCCGCCGGTCGAGCCGAGCGAGACGATCAGGACGTCGAGCATCGCTCGCCGTAAACCACGCTCATGTGGTGGCGCCGTCCATCCGTTCCGGGCGAAACGCCTTGAAGCCCGGCGTGCGCACGAGCGCGATCGAGCGCACAGGCGAGGAGCGCACGACGTGGAAGCGCACGCCGTCGCGCTCCTCGATCGCCACGACCGCGGAGTCTTGGCGGCGCCACCACATCGCCAGCGCGATCGCAAAGCCCGCGCCGATGCCGGGAATCTGCGGGGCGATGAAAGCCAGGCCGCCCGCCACAAACGTGAACAGCAGCAGCGGCCACAGGCGGTTGAGCAGTGTCGCGCCCGGTCGATGCTCGGGCAGCGCGGTGCTGGCGCGCGCTTCGCCCAGCAAGCGTGCGATCGGCGGGTTGACCTGGGCGCGACGACCGAGCCACAGTCCGATCGCGCCGCTGAGGACCCACCAACCGGCCGAGACCGAGACGACCGACGGATCGCCCGCGGAGCTGGCTGAGAAGACGGTGACGATCGCAAGCGCCGTCGCCGCCGCGGCGCTTAGCAGCACCGTCGCCCTGAGAAAATCGACGAAGTGCACTTGGCTAGAGAAGCGCCTCGAGCAGGCCGCGCACCCCGTCCTGCCCGTCGATCACGATGTCGGCGCGCTCGCTGAGCGCCGGCGGCGTCTCCTCGGAGGAGACCGCCACGCACACGGCCCGCCGCAGCGTGCCGTCCGCCACCAGTGCGTGAAGCGCGTTGAAGGCGTCGACGTCGGTCGTGTCGTCGCCGGCGTACAGCGCGGCGCCTATCTCGACGGCGCCGGTTCCGGCGACGGCGCTGCGCAGCAGCGCCGTCAGGCCGAGGCCCTTGTCAAGCGCCACCGGTGGGCGCACCTCCAGCACCTTGCGACCCCAGTGCACCGCAAAGCCCTCCTGCTCGGCGCGCGCGGCGATCTCGCGCACGAGTGCAGCGGCCGCCTCTTCGTCGGGAGCGCCGCGCCAGTGAAACGCGGCGATCGCGTCCTTGTCCTCGCTGCGCACGCGCGCGCGCTGTAGCTCCGGTGTGTAGGCGCTCGCCGCGAATGCCCGCACGCGCTGCGACCACGCGCTCATCTCCGGGTCGAGCTCGGGACGGATAGCGCCGGGGCGCAGCAGCTCGCCGCCGTGGTTGCCGACATAGGCGATGCTGCCGATCGAGACGATCTGGCGCGCGGTGGCGGCGCGCCGGCCGCTGACGCAGCCGACCAGGCCGTAGCGGCGCGAAATTTCGATCAGCAGCGTGCGTGTCGCCTCGGGCACATGGGCATCGGCGGCATGGCGGACGATCGGCGCCAGCGTGCCGTCGATGTCGAGCAGCACGGCGCTGTGGGCCGGGTCGGCGCGGAGCGGCTCCAGCGCCTCCACGAGAGTGGCAGCGGGGGGCACGATGCTTAGTATGGCGAGCCGTGCCCGTGGATTCGCTTGTAGTTCTCATTATCGAACGCGACACCCCGTCGTGAGCGCCACGATTTTGCGCGGCATGAGTCGCGAACGAGCGCTCAAGCTCGCGGCGATCGGCACGGCCGCGGGCGCGTTCAGCGGGCTGTTCGGCGTCGGCGGCGGCTCGGTGATGGTGCCGCTGCTCGTCCTGTGGCTCGGCTATGACAGCCGCCGCGCGACCGCCACCTCGCTTGCGGCGATCATCGTGATCGCGGCGTTTGCCGCCAGCGTGCAGGCGACCTACGGCAACGTGCGCGTCGACGATGCGCTGCTCGTCGGCATCCCGGCTGTGGGTGGCGTGCTGATCGGTACCTGGCTGCAACAGCGCATCCGCACCCGTGAGATCTCGTTGCTGTTCGCCGCGCTGCTGGTGGCGACGGCGGTGGAGCTGCTGCTCAAGTGATCGGCGCCGACGAGAAGAAGGCGGGCGCGTGGTCGGCGCGATCCTGATCGGACTGGCCGGCGGGATCATCGCCGGACTGCTGGGAGTCGGCGGCGGCGTGCTGTTCGTGCCGGGGCTGGTCCTGTTCTTGAAACTCGGCCAGCATCAGGCCGAGGCCACCTCGCTGCTTGCGATCGTGCCGGTGGCGATCGTAGGAACGATCCGCCAGGACCGTTACGGCAACGTGCGCCGCGACGACGCGATCGTGACCGGCGCGCTGTCGCTGGCGGGCGCGATCGCCGGCGTGGCGCTTGCCAACACGCTCTCCGGAGAGGCGCTGCGCGTGGCCTTCGCGATCTTGATTTTGATCGTCGCCGCGCAGCTTGTGCGCTCCACGCTGCGCGGCGGGGGCGAGGACGGCGAGCAGGCGCCTGCCCAGGAACCTGGCGATTCGCCCTAGACTGAAGTGCATGGGACTCGACAATCCCCTCCACATCGCGTTTCTGGTCGTAATCCTGCTGCTCGTATTCGGCGCCCGCCGCCTACCCGAGATCGGCCGCTCGCTCGGTAGCGGCATGCGTGAGTTCAAGCAGTCGATCAACGGCGAGAGCCATCACCAGCACGAGCCGCAGCAACTGCCGCCGGCAGCGACCCAGGCTCCCCCGGCGTCAGCGGCGCCCGCGGAGCCGGCGGTCAGCACGGCAGAGCCGAGTCAGTCGGCTCAGGACGCGTTCGCTCAGCGCGAGCCGAGCGCAACCGACCGGCGCTGAGGCCTACGCAAACGGATCGCGCGCTTCGATGCCCTCATAACGGCGGAAGTCGCGATCGCGTGTGTAGATGAGCGGGACTCCGTGTGAGTGCATCAAAGCCACGAGGTGCGCGTCAGGAACATGGTTGCCGCGGGTATCGACGCTCGCGACTGTGCCGTATACCTTCCAAAAGCCACCTCCCTCCGCCTCGGTGCGCACCGTTGGACGCTCCAGCAGGCTCGCGATCGCCGCCGACGCTCGCTTCGGCGGCAGGGGGTCCGGGAAAATGCCTGGGTGCGTAGCGATACGCAGGTAGCCCATGATCGTGGGCCAGAACAGATAGAGCAGCTCTGGGCCTCCGGCGAGTCGATCGATTAGCTCACGAGCGCTGTGATGCAGTGGATCGTCCGCATTGCTCGCGTAGAGCAGAATGTTGGCATCCAGCGTGACGCTCAACTACGCGTCGCCTCGGCGTCGAGGGCGCGCCAGAGCGCATCCTTGTCGTGCAGCTCGACCTTCGGCCTACCCATGTGCCAGGTCTGCCACTCCAATGGGGGTAGCTCGCCGGGCCTCTCCTGACCGAGCGACACCGCGAGCCGCTCAGATGCCAGCTGCCCCATGCTCTTGTGCTCCGCCTGTGCCCGTCGACGCAGTTGAGTCAGAACGGAGGAGTCCAGATCGAGCGTGGTACGCGTCATGATGCTTGATGCTAGCAGTTAGCACATCTGATGTCGCCGCTCAGCCGCGATGGCGGATCGTGCCCGTCCGCACGGCCTCGAACGCCGACCCCGGCACACGCTTCAGCTGATCGAGGTCTTCGTTGTTCCAGTGCGGAGACGGTGCGCCGGTGATGTACCAGGATCTGCCGTTGTCGGCGACGATCAGGCCGTAGCGCTTGAGCGCACGCAGGATCACGAGCGCCTGGCCGTGGTAGCCGGCGAGGCCGAAACCAGCCTTCAAGCGCAGGCGAAGACCCATCGGCGGCAGCGCCGGATCGGAGCTCGAAGAGGCGAAGTGCGTGGCCGGGTGGATGTAGCCGCGCTGGGATTGCTGCACGGTCACGCGCAGGGCGTGGTCGATACGACCGGCCTTGACCTCCGGATAACGCGCGAGTAGTGGAAAGATCGGTAGGCCCGCCGCGTCGGCGGAAGTCCAGCCTTCAGGGCGAAGTGCGTTGCTGCGCAGGTTGAACACAGCACCCGACCCTGCATCCCAACCGGCCCCGTTGCGCTGCGCGTTGTAGAGCTCGTAGAGCTTGCATGTGCCCGTTTGCAGCACGAGCACGTGCTGATCGCCTTCTTGGCCCGCGCCCTCAACCGGAGCGCCCGGCGGCACCGGATAGGGGCCCGGATTGGATTCTTCGCCGTATTCGGTGAAGTGGATCGGCGCCTTGCGCTGCTGCGGGCCAACGACCGAATAGGGGATCCCGTATTCAGGCGGCGTGCCGAAGTCGGCGTGCAGATGAATGTCCGTGCCGATACTCGCGATGTACTGCGCCGAGCGCGGATCGACCGGGGCGTGGGAGACGTCCTGGTTGATCGGATTGTTCGCCGGGAAGATCGGGCAGCCGCCTTCGCTGGGCGTTCCGGTCAGAACCGCTGACGATGACCCTCCCAACCCGGCCATAGATCCGCCGGCCGCCGGCACTGTCACCAGAACAAGAACGGCCGCCACAGGAGCAAGACGTCGTCTCGATGACATCTCGCCGATGACGCTCCCGGACCTCAATCTTTGAGCGTGACGCGCACGCTCAGCGGCTTGCCCCCGCCCGCGCTGAAACGCCCATTGACCCACACCTTCGTGTTTTTGTGCCGTTTGACGAGCTTGCGCCCGGCGGCGTTCAGTTTGACCTTGACGGTGGCGGTTTTGCCGGCCTTGATCGAGAACCCAGCCGAGCCATAGCTAACGGTCGTGGTTTTCTTGCCGGCCAGCCTGGCCAAGCCGGCCTGCTGTGCATTCTGCAGCGCGAGCGTGCCGGCACAGTTGACCACGAGGCATTGGATCGGTACGCCGATAGCGTTGCCTTTGACGGGGAACGTGCGCTTTGGAAACGTGATCGCCGGGATCGCCGTCTGTCCGCCACCGTTACCGTTGCCGTTGCCGTTGCCCCCACCACCACCCGCAACCCCGCCGCCGGTGTCGAGATCGGCATTGATCAATACCTGTCCCGCAATGAAGTCTGCCGTCTGGAAGATCGGGTTCTGGGCCGGCGCCGTCACCGTCTGCGGCGTTGGCGCCGGGTAGAAGCCAGAGTCTCCGCTCTGCCCGTCGAGAAACATAGGGACGGGAACGTTCGGCGAGAGCACCGACAGCGCTAGGAAATCCCCGGCGGCGTTGGTCGTGAAGTCATCGGGCGCCGGGGTGGGTTCCTCGGTCATCGGCAGCGAGGTCTGCACCGTCGTGACCGCGTTCGCCTGCGGTTCGAACACAGGGCCGTAGCGCTCGACGAAGCAGCAGGCGAAGTAAGGATGGCCGGGATCGCCCAGCTTGTTCTGGTAGAGCGAGCGCAACACGACGATCTGCATCGGTCCAGTGACCGGTCCAACGCGGACGCGGACCGCCGTCACAGTTCCGCTCTGGGGAGCGTAGGGCGAGGGCCCCGGGGCGCCGGAGAAGTACATGCACGAGGCGGTCCCCATGACGAACGGCGCCACTCCCTGCCCACAAGTGACCGTGTTGTTGGGCGCGTTGCCCAGGTCGGCGCCAAACGTCGCCGCTCCCGCGCTGGCCGGCACGCACGCGATCGCCGCCGTCATGGCGCCGACAATCGTCCACTTCGACGCCTGTGCCCGCACAGTCATGATCGTAGCGGCGCCTCGGCACCGGACTGGGACCGGGGTGTCCGATCTACAGCATGCTCGCAGTCAGCCGCTCGATCTCAGCGATCGAGGTCTGCCCGGAGCGGACCTTGGCGATGCCGTCCTCGCGCATGCGGCGCATCCCGGCGCACACGGCGGCGACGGTTATCTCATCGACAGACGCGCGGTCGAGCACCAGCTTGCGGACCTCTTCGACGATCGGCATCACCTCATAGATACCGATCCGCCCGCGATAGCCGCTCTGCCCGCAGCGCGGGCAACCGACCGGCTCAAACGCCTCGCCCGCGTACAGGCCGTATTCGGCCAGCAGCGTCTCGGGGGCGGTGCTCGGCTGCTTGCAGTGCGCGCAGAGCATCCGCACAAGGCGCTGGGCGACGATGCAGTCGATCGCCGAGGAGATGAGGAACGGCTCGATGCCCATGTCGATCAGGCGCCCGAGCGCCGACGGAGCGTCGCGGGTGTGAAGCGTGGAGAGCACCAGGTGCCCGGTCAACGCGGCCTCTACCGCGATATGCGCCGTTTCGCGGTCGCGGATCTCTCCCACCATGATCACATCGGGGTCGGCCCTGAGCATCGCGCGCAGGCCGCTTGCGAACGTCATGCCCGCCTTGGGGGCCACCTGCATCTGCTTGACGCCGGCGATGCGCGACTCGACCGGGTCCTCGATCGTCAGGATCGAGCGCTTGCCGTCGTTGACGGCGTCGAGCGCCGCGTAGAGGGTGGTGGTCTTGCCGCTGCCGGTCGGGCCGGTGACCAGCACCGCTCCGTTGGGACGACCCACCGCGTAGGCGAAGCGGTCCTGCTCGGTGCGCTGCATGCCAAGCGACTCCAGCTCGCGCACGGTCGCGCCCTGGTCGAGGATGCGCAGGTAGGCGCCCTCGCCGTAGACCAGCGGGAGCGTCGTCACGCGTACGTCCACGCGCCGTCCGCCGACCGTCAACGCGAAGCGGCCGTCCTGGGGGATGCGCCGCTCGGAGATGTCCATCTCGGCCATGATCTTCAGCCGCGAAATCACACTGGCGGCCATCGAGCGCTTGAGCGTCGCAGTCTGGGAGAGGACGCCGTCGATGCGAAAGAGCACCCGGATGTCCTCCTCGCCCGGATCGATGTGGATGTCCGAGGCGCCCTGGTCGATCGCTTCGGCGACGACCGAATGCACGAGCTTGATCACAGGCGCATCGGTGTCGGCCTCGTCGGCCATCAGCTCGGGTTCGGGCTCTGCTTCCTGCTCGGAGATCGCCTCCACCGACTGCTCGACGCGCGAGAGGCGCGTGATCAGAATGTTGACGTCCTCGATCGAAGCCGAGGCGGCACGCACCCTGCGGCCGGTCAGCATCGCCACATCGTCGACGGTGAGCACGTTGGTGGGGTCGGCCATCGCCAAGAGCAGCGTGCCGTCCTCGGTGAAGCCGACGGGGACCGCCTGGTAGCGGCGGATCGCCTCCATGTCGATCAGGTTGACCGCCCCCATGTCCAGGTCGTAGACCGATAGGTCGATGTAGTCCAGCCCGTAGCGCTCGGCGACCACGCGTGCGAGCTGGTCGTGGCGCAGAACCCCTTGCTCGACCAGCACCTGTCCGGTGGGCTTGCGCTGCTCGCGGGCCGTCTCGACCGCCGCCTCGACGCGCTCGCGCGTGGCGAAGCCGAGTTCGACGACGACATCGCCGATCAGCCGGCCAGGCCGGCTCTCCAGGGCCGCGGGGGTGAGCGCTTGCGCCTCCACGCTGTGATGATCGGCATCGGCGTGAGCCGACTTGACTAACGAGCGTCTCTAGTAGAGTCCGCGCTCGAAGGCGCCCTTTACCGCAGCGTCCAGAGCGTTCAGGCGCTGTAGAGCCAATGCCTCGGCGCTGGCGGGGCGCTGAGCGCCGGAGCGATCGCCATGGTGGGCAAGCACGCAATGCTCCAGCGCAAGCCTGCGCTCGCCCGTCAGCGACGCGGGGGCGTGGGCGGCGATCACGCGCAAACCGAGCTCCACGTGCCCGAGCAGGCGACCCTCCTGGCTGAGCGAGATCTCAGCGCCGTACTCATATTCGCGCGTCTTGCCGATGTCGTGCACCAGCGCCGCGCACAGCAGCAGATCGCGATCCAAGCGCGGGTGCACGGCGCACAGCTCGATCGCAAGCGTCGCCACCGCTACGGTGTGCTCGATCAGCCCGCCGAGAAAAGCGTGGTGGGCCGAGGACGAGCCGGCGGAGCGAGCGCCACTGCCACCGCCGAGGGCACCGCCGCCGGCACCGGGCAGCGAGCACGGCGCCCGCCGCAGCTCGGCGCGCAAGTCCTTGTCGGCCAGGATCGTCTCGAGCAGTGCGCGCAGCGGTGGGTCATAGACCTCGCGAACGAGGTGCTCGAAGAAGCCCTCGAGCTCCTCCAGGTCTCGGCGTGAGACAGGCAGGAACTGGGCGGCGTCGCGCTCGCCCAGCTCGACGCGCTCGATCCGCTCGAGCGCCAGTTGCAACTCGCCGCGGAAGCGCTCGGTGCGCCCGCGGGCGCGCACGAGGTCGCCCCGCTCGAAACCGCCGGCCAGCAGGTCGGCGTCGCGGAAGGCGCGCGCGGTCATGCTGCCGCTGGCGTCGCGCAGCTCAAGCGCGAGATACGGGTCACCGCTACGAGTCTGCAAGCGTTGCTTGCGAGTACAGGCGAACACCGCGTCGACTGCCTCGCCGGCGCGCAATGTGGCGATCGTCTGTGCGTCGATGGTCCCGGACATCGGCGTCCCATCATGTACGGTGGTTCGGATGCAGCCGTTGATCTGGGACCGCCGTCCGGACGGCCTGAGGGCCCCGGCGATGGTCTGCTCCTTCCAAGGCTGGAACGACGCCGGCGACGCCGCCTCGAGCGCCACCGATTTCCTCGCCCAGGCGTTTGAGGCCAAGCGCTTCGCACAGGTCGATACCGAGGAGTTCTACGACTTCCAGGCCAACCGGCCGCACGTTCAGATCGACGACACCCAGGCGCGCGTGATCTCCTGGCCATCGGTTGAGATCTTTGAAGCTCGCGCCCCACGCGCGCCACGCGATCTGGTGATCGTGCAGGGGACCGAGCCTTCGATGCGCTGGCGTTCGTTCAGCGCGCTGATCGTTGACCTGGCCGAAGCGCTCGACGTGCAGCTGGTCGTTACGCTCGGCGGCCTGCTGGCCGACGTGCCGCACTCACAGCCGGTGGCGATGACGGGCTTTGCCTCAGACCCGGCGCTGATGGAGCGCCTGGGTTTGAAATCGAGCCGCTACGAGGGCCCGACCGGCATAGTCGGGGTGCTGCATGCAAGCTGCGTCGAAGCGGGACTGCCCTCTGCGAGCATCTGGGCCAGCGTGCCCCACTACGTCGCGGCGGCCGCCTCGCCGAAGGCGGCGCTTGCGCTGCTGCGCAAGCTCGAGCTGATGGTCGGCGTCTCGGTGGATGTCAGCGAGCTCGAGCAGGACGCCGGCGAGTACGAGCGCCAGGTCGGCTTGGCGGTGCAATCCGACCCCGACATCCAAGCATTCGTCGAGCGCCTTGAGCGTCGCGCCGAGGCCGAGGCGGCCGAGAGCGGGTCGCCGCTGGGCCCCCAGGACGTGCCCTCGGGAGACTCGATTGCGCGCGAATTCCAGCGGTTTCTGCGTCAGCGGGGTATCGAGAGCTGAATCGGGACGCCTTGTCGCGGTCAGCTCTGGAGTGGTCGCGACCAGTGAGCCAGCACTATCTCTCTGGCTTGATCGACGCCAAGCGAAGCGACCTGCTCGCGGGTCATATGCAGATCATGGGTGAGCACGGCGAGGACCCACGCATCATGTTCGGCCGGCGTGGCCTTCTCAGCGCTTGGGCGATTGACGGGAACTCGGTTGCGAAGCGCTGTCCAAAAGTCCTCTCGCGAGACCCTTAGCTGATCGCGAACGATCGCCGCGAAACGGCCCGACGACGGGCGCTTGGAGCCAGAATGCGATATGTGCGTCTGCAGCAGCTCCCCGCCAGCGAGCAACTTCTCATAGAAGATGTGATCTTGGCTAGCCCCACCGCGGCTGGCGGCGGGGAGCCGCGTCCAGCCGTCGATCTTTAGAAAGCGCTCGATCTCCGCCCACGTAGGGGCGTCGGGCGTCATGCCTCAGAAGCAAGCTCGGGCTCACCGAGCAGCAACGAACGGCGCTCCGAAGCAGGCGTCACGATCAGCCTCAGCAGCCAAGGCATTTGCTCGGCGCGATCCGTCTGCGCGTAGAAACTGAGACGCTCAAAATAGCGCTCAGCCTGCGCGACCGCGAGGTCCACGAGTTCAGCTGCTGCGCTGTCGAACGTAGGACCGCCAGCCACAAGCCCGAGCTCCGGCTGTCGCAGCACGAATTCACCCTCGGCGACCGTCGCCTTAGTCTGGAAGCGGAAATGCCCAAGCAGCGGCTCCAGGTCGGCAATGGCCAGCAGTAGCATCGCTTCCCTGCCGCCGTGGCGCTCCACCACGGTAGGTCGATGATCGTGGACGACGCCGGACATGACCTCCGACAAAGCTGACTTGGCCTCCGAGAAGCTGCGAGTCGGAATCAGGTCAACCGTGGCCATAAGCCCATACTAGGCTATTTGGTCAATCTGGTCAATTAGCGCGAGGCGATGCCGTAGGTCACGGCCGCCTGACCCATCAACAGTTTGTGCTGGCCGTAGTAGGCCTCGGCCGTGGTGGGCTGGAAGCCCGAGCTGATCGGGAGCTTCTTGGAGAGCGCGTACATGACGAACTCGATCGTGTCGCTCTTGCCGTGGTCGGGACAGATCGCCGAGTAGCCGACCGTGCCGGCGGTGTTGGTGCCGACGATGCCGCCAGCCGGCGTCTGGCCGGCTGCGACGCCCGTCGAAGACGGGTCGATGTTGCCGACCACCCAGCGGATGCCGCCCGACTTGCCGACCGAGTTGTCGTCGATCACGAACAGGACCAGCGCGGCCGCTTTGGCCGGCACTTTCTGCCATGACAGGGGCGGTGAGACGCCCTTGCCGGCGCAGGTGTATTCGGCGGGGATCTGGCCGTTGCGTTCGAAGGCCGCACTGGTCAGCGCGAACCCCCCGGGCGCGGTGTAGACCTCGCCGCTGGTGTTGGCCGCGGACGATCCACTGGAGGCCGCCGAGCCGTGTGAAGAGTTGCCCCTAGCGCTGGATGCACTGCCGCTGCTGGAAGCCGTGAGGTCTTCCGGCTTGCCTTTGTACTGCTTGCAGTCTTCCATCACATAGCCGGGATTGCAGATCGTCAGCGCCTTCCAGTGCGTCTGGAAATTGCGCTCGAAACCGGTGAGCAGGGCGGTGCGCTGCGAGGCGCTCTTGCCGGCCGTCACATGCGCGGCGATGTGCGAGGCCAGCAGTTCGACCTTGATCCGCGCCAGCAGGTCGGCTTCGGTCTCGCCGGACTTTTCCAGGTACTTCTGCATCGAGCCGGCCTTGGGGAAGCTCTGGTGCACGAGCTGGGTGAAGCGGCGCTTGACTTCGGCTTCGGAGACGGCGATGTGGCGCGCCGTGGCCTCGCCCAGCACCCACTCGGAGGTGATCAGAAAGCCGAGCGCCTGGTGGCTGGGATTGCCCGAGGCGCCGAGCTTGCGCTCGACGGCAAGCCAGTGTTCGTAGCCGGCCTTGGCGATCGGCACACCGGCGACGATCGCGACGGCGCTCGAGGCGGAGACGCTGGCGGTCTCCGCGGCGGCGGCCGGGGAGGCGGGCACCGAGGAGGCGGTGCTCGTCGAGGAGCTTCCGCAGCCGGCAAGCAACGCCGCGGCGGCGGCCGGCAGTGCGAGCATGGGCAGCAGATGTACGGAGACGCGTGGGCACCGGCGCGACCGCGCCTGAACCCCCTCGCCTCCTCCCGCTCTCCTCCTAGCCGCTGCAGTCATGCGCACGCAATCTAGCCCGGCCTTCTAAAGCGCAGGCAAATTTGCCGCGATCTGCGAACTCCCAATCAGACAGCGCCAATTTCCCGGTTGGCCGGGCAAGCTTGAGTTTCGGGGTTATCCGGTGGTTGCGATGAGCGCGTGAGCGGTGTTGGTGATTACTCGCTGTTTGGGGGCTGTGGGGGTAACTGGTGAGTATTGGGTGGCGATGATCGTGCGGCGCAGGCTG
>JBOGXY010000049.1:0-2080 GCA_050696495.1 Solirubrobacteraceae bacterium | reverse complement strand
CGCGCCGAGGGCGGGGCGCGGCGACTGGCAAGCGAAACGGAACATGCGCATGCAGGCGCCAAGCTGCTTACGACCGAAGCGGCTCGCGCCCACGCCGGAGCCAAGCGCTTGGCGGGTAAGACCTCTCGCGCCCACGTCGGCGCCCAGCGGATGACAAACGAAACCGGCAAGGCCGACAATGGCGCGAGGCGGTTGCAGAGGAATCTCGCCCAGGCGACGGCCGGATCGTCCCAGCTCGCGGGCGGGATCGACGAAGCCTCGGCCGGCTCTGAACGCCTGGCGAGCTCCGACCGCCCACTCACGACCGGCGCGTCTCAGATGGCGGAAAGCTTGGACACGGTTGACGAAAGGGTCCACGCGATCCTCGCCCAGGTGGAACGGATAGTGCCCGTACCCAAGCGACTCTCACCGTTGATCGCCGGCCTTGACCAACTGCGCTCTGGCGCCGACAGGCTCGCCGCCGGCACCAGAGAATCCGAAGAAGGAGCGCTTGCGCTGCACTCCGCTCTGCAACGCCTGGCCGCGGGCGCGCACAGCCTGAGCGGCGGGCTGAGCGAACTGGGCGGCGGGGCGGGCCAGCTCGCCGATGGCCTCGGCAAGCTCTCGCGCGGCAACGCACAGCTCGCGAGCGGTCTCGGCAAGCTCGCGGGCGGCAACGCCAGACTCGCGAATGGGCTCGGCAAGCTCTCAAACGGCGACGGCCGGCTCGCCGCCGGGCTCGGCGGGCTCGCGGGCGGCAACGCGCAGCTCGCCGCCGGGCTCGGCAAGCTCGTTGCCGGCAACTCCAAGCTCGCAAACGGGCTCTCGGCGGGCGACAGCCGTGCGGGAGCGCTCGTCGCCGGCCTCGGCCGCGCGCAAGCGCCGCTTCACAGCTATGCGACGATGCTGCGCGGCTACCAGCGGGACAGCCGGCTACTACACGCGCAGGCCCCGAACGCGGTCGACTCCGGCTACCTCGTGCTCACCGCGCTCGATGGGACGGTGTCACCCATGCGCGAACAGGTCGCCCAGCTCGTCAACGTCGACGGGGGAGGCCAGGCCGCGCGAATCATTGTGGTCGGCGCGAGCGCACCCGGCGCCACGGCGACAGCGGCTCTCAGCGGCAGATTGCGAGGCAGTCTGCCCGCGCTTGCGGCGGCCACCGGCGGCGACGTCGAGATCGGCCAAGGGGCGCAGTACCTGCTCGACTACAAGAACGCGAACACCGCCCGTGTCCCATGGCTGGTGCTCGCGCTGGCGATAGTCGCCGTGCTCACGCTGATCGTCGTCCTACGGGCACTGCTCTTGCCGCTGATCGCCGTCGCTCTGAACCTAGCGACGATCGCTGTCGCGCTCGGAGCGTTGGAGCTGCTCACCGAGGAGCACGTGCTTGGCGGCCCCGGCTATGTCGACGCGGCTTCGGGCGCGGGCATCCTCTCGATCATGTTCGTGCTCTCGATCGACTACGAGGTGTTCCTGCTCACGCGTATGCGCGAGCGGTGGCTCACCACCAGCGATTCCGAGGGCGCGATCTCCTACGGGCTGCGCCATACCGCGGGCGTAATCACCGGATCCGCCGCGATCATGACCGCCGTCTTCCTCGCGTTTGCCGGAGCCGACGTGATCCCCTTGCGGCAGTTCGGTGTCGGGCTCACGATCGCGGTCGTGCTCGACGCGACCATCGTCAGGCTCGTGCTGTTGCCGGCGATCATGCGCGCGGCAGGACCCCGCGTGTGGTGGCTACCCGCGTGGTTGGACCGCGCATTGCCCAACATCGAGCGCACGTCCTGAGATCTCGCCGGCGGTCGGTAATGGAGGCGGCCTTCCGATCGCCTCAGGCTCCTAAGAGTCCTTTTACGCAACACAAGCACTAAAAAGACATACCTGTCAGTAGGGGAACTCGATGTGACCGGACCCAGATTCGAACTGGGGACACCACGATTTTCAGAGGTGGGGCAGCCAGCCCTGACCCGCTCGGCTGAGCGTAGCAAAAAGTCAACAAGTGGCCGTTTGCGGGCAGTTTTGGGACGCCGTCAGCAGTCGTCGACGGTTGTGCGGTCCACCGAGATACCTGCGGATACGTGCGGATTCCGGCGGGTTT
>JBOGXY010000048.1:0-4445 GCA_050696495.1 Solirubrobacteraceae bacterium | reverse complement strand
GCGGTAGTCCGCGCGGGCCGCAGGCCGGCCTGGCTCGGCGCGCGGCTTCGGACCGGCGCCCCCGGTGCCGGGGCCGGTCGCTACGCTGGCGCAATGTCAAAGACCCTGGTGATCGCCGAGAAGCCCTCAGTCGGACGCGACTTGGCGCGTGTGCTGCCCGGCCCATTCGCCAAGCAGGAAGGCTGGCTGGAGGCCGACGATTACGTGATCACGTGGGCGGTCGGGCACCTCGTGCAGCTGGCCGAGCCCGACGAATACGACGCCAAGTACAAGCGCTGGCGGATGCCCGACCTGCCGATCGTGCCGAGCAAGTTCAAGCTGATCGTGCGCGACGAGCGCTCACGCAAGCAGATGTCGGTGGTGACCGCGCAGCTCGGTCGCGAAGACGTGGCTGAGGTGATCAACGCCTGCGATGCCGGCCGCGAGGGAGAGCTGATCTTCGCCTATCTGTTCGAGAAGGCCAAAGCGAAGAAGCCGGTGCAGCGGCTGTGGCTGAACTCGATGACCAACGCGGCGATGAAGAACGCTTTTTCAAGTCTGCGCCCCTCATCGGAGATGGAGCTGCTCGAGCAGGCGGCGCGCTCGCGCTCGGAGGCCGACTGGATCGTCGGCATGAACGCCACCCGCGCCGCCACCATCCGTCTGAAATCCTCGTTTGACGGGGCGGTCTCGCTGGGCCGCGTGCAGACGCCGACGCTTGCGATCGTGGCGCGGCGCGAGGAGGAGATCAAGGCGTTCGTGCCCGAGCCCTACTGGTTGGTCGACGCGAGCTTCGACGCCGGCCCGCTGGAAGGAGCCGACGGGGACGACGGCCGTGTCTATGAAGGTCGCTTTCATCTTGGCTCAAAGCCGCGCCTGGGTAGCGAGCAGGAGGCGCTTGCGATCGTCGAGGCGTGTGAGGGCAAGCCCGGGACGATCACCAAGCTCGAGACGAAGGAACAGCGCGAGCGCGCTCCGATGCTCTATGACCTCACGAGCCTGCAGCGCGACGCCAACACGCGCTACGGCTTCTCCGCGCGCCGCACACTGGCGGCCGCTCAGCGCCTGTATGAGGAGCACAAGGCGCTGACCTACCCGCGCACCAACTCGCGCTACCTGACCACAGACATGGTCGAGGAGATAAAGCCCACCGCCGAGTTGCTCGGCGGCCAGAAGGAGTACGCCAAGGCGGCCGAGTACGTGACCGGCCTGGATGCCCTCCCGCTAGAGCGTGTGGTCAACAACGAGAAGGTCACCGATCACCACGCGATCATCCCGACAAAGTCCGAGCACGCGGTCGATCGTATGGGCGATGATGACAAACGCGTCTACGACATGGTCGTGCGCCGCTTCCTCGCGGTCTTTCACCCCGAGGCGATATTCGAGAACACGCGCGTAGAGACGACCGTCTTCCCCGGTGGCGCTCCCACGGGCGACGGCGAAGGCGCCGGTGGCTGTGTCTTCAGGACGCGCGGCAAGCTGCTGCTTGTACCCGGCTGGCGCGGCGTTTACGGCCAGGTGCCCAGCGAGTCGAAGTCCGCCGCCGAGGAAGATGAGGGCGCCGATCAACAGTTGCCGAAGCTCGCCAAGGACGAAGAGGTACAGACGCTCGAGATCGCAAGTGAGCGCAAGGAAACAAAGCCGCCGCGCCGCTACTCCGACGCTTCGCTGCTCGGCGCGATGGAGACCGCCGGCAAGCTCGTCGACGACGACGAGCTGCGCGAGGCGATGAAGGACTCCGGCATCGGCACTCCCGCGACGCGCGCGGCGATCATCGAGCGCCTGATCCAGGTCGGCTACATCGAACGCGAGGGCCGCGCGCTTGTATGCACCGAGAAGGGCCTGAGCGTCATCCGCCTGCTCGGCGAGCACCCGCTCACCTCGCCGGACATGACCGGTCAATGGGAGCATCGCCTGGAGCGCATCGAGCACGGTCAGGACTCACGCAAGCAGTTCATGGCCGACATCGCCGGCTTTGCCGAGGAGACCGTCAAAGAGCTCGACGTGCGTTTGAAGGACGTGCGCATCCCCCGCGCGAACCTAGGCCCCTGCCCGGTCTGCGGCCACGACATCGTCGAGAACCGCAAGGGCTTCTCGTGCTGGTCGCGCAACGATCCGGGCTGCGGTTTTGTGATCTGGAAGGGCAAGGCCGGCAAGCAGCTCTCAGTCGGGATCGCGCGCGAGCTGATTCGTTCAGGGCAGACCTCCAAGGCGGTTACGGGCTTCAAAGGTCGCAGCGGTCGTTCCTTCCGCGCTCACCTGGCGCTCTCACAGGACGAGGAGGGCAAATGGCGCACGGAGTTCAACGAGCCGTGGGCGCGCGAGGGCGCCAAGCCGCCGGACGCCGAGGCTGAGGCGGGAGCCGAGGCAGCGCCCGGCGAGGGCGAGGAGGCCGTGGCGGCTACGGCCGCCTAGTCGATTCGCGGAGGCGCTTGTGCACGGCGGGGCGAGCCGAAGGGGGGGGGCTTGCAAGATCCTGGGTCAGCTCGTATATGCGCGATCACGCATATGGGGTGTCTCCACGCCAGGAGTCGTAGTTATGCGTGATCGCGCATATGTGTGCCTAAATGCGAACGATAGGCTAGAATCTGCGTGATCGCGCATATGGATGCAGAAGCGACATCGCAAATGATTGGTCGGAGGGTGCGCGAAGAGCGTCGCCGCCAGCGCCTCGACCAGAAGACGCTGGCGCTGGTGGCCAATGTAGGGACACGCTCCGTGCATCGCGTCGAGGTTGGCGAACCAACCGTCAGGTTTGACGTGCTCGTGCGGATCCTCGCCGCGCTCGGCCTGGACTTGGACGTCAAGCCTCGCTCGCGGCTATGACGCTCGGAGCGCAGGCGACACTCGGCGTCTACTGGGACGGACGGGAGATCGGCTCGCTGGGGCGCGTCTCCGAGCGCAGCCGCGACTACACATTCAGCTACACCGACACGAGCCGCGCGATCTCCGTCTCGCTGCCGACTGTCACCGGGACCTTTGAGCCAGCACCGACCCGCGCGTTCTTTGAGGCATTGCTCCCCGAGGGGAGAGTGCGCGAACAGGTTGCCGCCCAGTTGAAGCTGGCCGCCGGCGACTCCTTCGGCTTGCTCGCCGAGATTGGCGGCGACTGCGCGGGTGCGCTGAGGATCGTCGAGGCCGAGCGCGCATCACCGGCGCCCTCTGTCGCGTGGCTCGATGAGCAAGAACTCGACCAATTGATTGCTGAGTTGCCCCGTCATCCGCTTGGCATGTACGGCGGCGACCGGCACCTGCGTCTCAGTCTCGCCGGCGTGCAGGAGAAGGCGGTCCTCCTGCGCGACAGCGACGGTTGGTTCGGCAAGCCGCTTGACGGTATGGCGAGCACCCACATCCTCAAGCCCGAACGAGCCGGTGGCGACTACCCTGGCCTTGCGGCTAACGAGTACTTCTGCATGCTGCTGGCGACCCGCTGCGCGTTGAACGCCGCGACCCTCTCGCTGCAGAGCATCGCCGAGCGTCCGTGCCTGGTGGTCGAGCGTTTTGACCGTGATGCGTCGTCGTGGCCGCCGCGGCGTATCCACCAGGAGGACCTGTGCCAAGCGCTTGGCCTCACCCCCGACTTCAAGTATCAGCACGAGGGCTGGCGGTTGCCGTCCTATCGCGCCCTTGCCGAGCTGCTCGATGCCCATTCCACGGTCCCTGGAGTCGATCGCCTCGCCAGCGCTCTGGCCACGGTCTTTCATTATCTGGTCGGCAACGCCGACGCGCATGCCAAGAACGTGTCGTTTCTTTACGGGGATGACGGCTTTCGTCTCGCGCCGCTCTACGACGTCGTGTGCACCGCCGCCTACAGCGACCTCGACACCGGTCTTGCCCTCGGCATCGGCGATGAGTTTGACCCGGAGAAGATCATGTCT
Organism: Solirubrobacteraceae bacterium; assembly: GCA_050696495.1. GTDB lineage: Bacteria > Actinomycetota > Thermoleophilia > Solirubrobacterales > Solirubrobacteraceae > Palsa-744. The sequence continues at coordinate 588 of JBOGXY010000048.1, read as the reverse complement.
ATTCACTGGGCCGATCTGGCCGAGGATCTCGGTCTGAGTGCGACGGCATTCCAGCGAGCTCGCGGCCAGCTTGTAGAGCGTGTAGTCGAGCAGGCGTCGGTGCTGCACGAGCAGGCGAGCCGTGACGGATGGCATCACGAGTGTCTTGACCGGATACTCGACGTGATCGCCGAACGAGCGTTACGCATCGAGTAAGGCTGATACCGCCGGTAAGTCCGAGCTGTCCCCGCAGACGGACCGAGTGCTGGGAAGACCAAGAGCGCGTCGGCCTCGTGCGCGAGGATGAGTCCGTGCCGATTCATCTGGTCACCGGGCCCGCCAACTCGGGCAAGGCGAGCGTCCTTTTGGGGGAGATGCGCGCCCGCGTAGCGCGGGGCCAGGAGCCGCTGCTGATCGTGCCGACTCGCGCCGATCAAGCCCGCTATCGACGAGAGCTGGCGCAGAGCGGTGTGAGAATGGGCGCGCGCGTCGAGCGCTTCGACGGTCTGCTCTCCGAGGTGGTTACGCGGGCCGGGGTCGGCTTGCCCGCCGTCGGCTCGCTCGCGCGCGAGCGCCTGCTTGCCCGCCTCGCCGGGGCCCGCCCGGGCC
>JBOGXY010000047.1:0-17265 GCA_050696495.1 Solirubrobacteraceae bacterium | reverse complement strand
CTACGCGAGAGCGTGCGCTTCGACCACGCCACCCGCTCGCTACTGAACGACGGGCACCGCATCTTCATCGAGACCGGACCCCACCCGGTACTCAACCTCGCAATACAAGAAACCAGCGAACACACACAAACAAAGACAAACGCCGCGCAAACATTCGTCTGCGGCTCCATGCGGCGCAACGAGGGCGGGGCCGATCGCTTTCTCGTTGCTCTGGCCGAGGCATGGGTGCACGGGGTCTCGGTGGACTGGCGGGCGCTCTTCGCGCAGAGCGACGCCAAACGCGTCGCGCTGCCGCGCTATGCCTTTCAGCGTCAGCGCTACTGGCTCGCACCGGCACAGTCGAGTCCCGCTGGCCGTCTCGGTGGCGGAGCGGTCGCGCTCGAGCACCCGTTGCTGGATTCGGCGGTCCGCCTCGCCGGCGAGGACGAGTGGATCTTCACAGGCGCGCTCTCGCTGCGCTCACATCCCTGGCTGGCAGACCACGCGGTGGCGGGCGCCGTGCTGCTGCCGGGCGCCGCGCTCCTGGAGCTGGCGTTGTATGCGGGTGCTAACGCCGGCGCTCCGGAAGTCGCCGAGCTCGTGCTGGAGGCGCCGCTCGAGATCGATGGGGATGCCATCGTGCAACTGCAGGTGGCGCTCGGGGCGCCTGACGAGTGTGGTCGCAGAAGTGTGAGTATTCACTCCTGCCGCGACCTTCACGACGCTCCTGAAGTGGAGGGCGGGGAGGACTGGACGCGTCATGCCGGCGGCACGCTCGCTCGCGACGGCGACGCGTTGCGCGACGGGTCCGCCTGGGAGCGAGCGGACGCGCTTGGTCAGACCTGGCCGCCGCGGCGCGCCGAGCCGTTGGACGTCGCCGGGTTCTACGGCGATCTGGTCGAGCTCGGAGTTGAATATGGACCCGCTTTCCAAGGGCTCAGGGCCGCCTGGCGATACGAAGGGGGGGTGCTCGCGGAGGTCGAGCTTCCGGACGATCAGATAACCGATTCGGGCCTGTTCACAGTGCATCCGGCGCTGCTCGACGCGGCATTGCACGCTGCCGGGCTTGCGATCCCCGACGGGCCCGGAGTCGCCCTGGACTCCGCGTCCGATGCGGACCGGCACGACGCGAGTCCCGTTCGCCTCCCGTTCCTCTGGAGCGGGGTGGGACTGCGCGCGAGAGCGACATCGCTGCTCAGGGTCTGGCTTTCGCCTCTCGGCGAAGGCGCCGTATCTCTCCTGGCCGCCGACGATTCTGGGCGACCGGTGGCCGTTGTCGAGAGCCTGCTTTCGCGAGCGGTCGCGCCCGACCAGATGCCCGGCATGGACACAAGCTTGCGCGACTCGTTGCTCGAGCTGGCCTGGACCCCGATTTCATTCGAGGGCAAGCCTGCGAGCGAGATGGGCGAGTGGATCGTCCTCGCTGCAGAGGATTCGTGGTTGGCGCGCGAACTGAGGGTCGACGGGGCCGACGTCGTCGTCTACGACGATCCGGACGCTCTCGCCGAGGCGCTGGCGAGCGGTCGCGCCCTCGCGCGGAACGTGTTGCTCGATGCGCACGCCGCCGGCGCCGGCGAAGCCGGGGGCGACCCCGAGTCGCTTGCGATGCCCGAGCGGGCCGATCGGTCGGTGTGCGAAATCCTGTCTGTGCTGCAGCGGTGGTTGGACGACGAGCGGCTTGCATCCTGCCGGTTGGCGGTGCTGACCAAGGATGCCCAGCAGGTGCGCAGCGGCGACGCGGTGAGCGGGCTGTTCGCAAGCGCCGCCTGGGGACTGCTGCGCTCGGCACAGTCCGAGCACCCCGGCCGTTTCCTGATCGTCGACCTCGAAGAGGAGCCTTACGGCAACCGCGACGGCGGCCAAGGCGATGACCGCGGAGCCGGCGCCCTGCAGTCCCTGTTGCGCGCGGCGCTGGAGTGCGATGAGCCGCAGCTCGCGGTTCGGGAGGGCGAGTTGCTGGTTGCGAGGCTGCGCGGGCTGAGGAAGACCGGATTGCTGGCCGTCCCGGTCGAGGCGGACTGTTGGCGCCTGAGCAGCGGGCGCGACGGCACGCTCGAAGATCTGTCGCTGGTGGACTGCGATAACGCGCGCAGGCCGCTTGGTCCTAGCGAGGTTCGCGTCGCGACGAGGGCCGCGGGGCTGAACTTCCGTGATGTGCTGCTCGCGCTGGGGATGAGCGTGGGCGACGCGGCCATCGGCGGCGAGGGGGCTGGGGTGGTCCTCGAGGTCGCCCCGGACGTCGAGGATCTGGTCGCCGGCGACCGCGTCATGGGGCTGTTCGAGCGCGGGTTCAGTCAGGTCTCCGTGGCCGATCGGCGTCTCGTGGCTCCGATCCCGGCGGACTGGACGTTCGTTCGCGCCGCATCGATACCGATCGCCTATCTGACGGCCTACTACGGACTGGTCGAGCTTGCGGCCGTTCGTCCCGGCGAGCGGGTGTTGGTTCACGCCGGGGCCGGCGGCGTGGGAATGGCGGCCGTTCAGATCGCAAAGCATCTTGGAGCCGAGGTTTTCGCCACCGCGAGTCCCGCGAAGTGGCGCGCGCTGAAGTCGCTGGGGCTCGACGACGCGCACATCGCCTCGTCTCGCACGCTCGAGTTCAGGGATGACTTCCTCGAGCAGACCGGCGGCGCGGGCGTCGACGTCGTCCTGAACTCTCTCTCCGGGGATTTCGTGGACGCTTCGCTTGCGCTGCTGGCGCGGGGCGGCCGCTTCCTCGAGCTGGGCAAGACCGACGTGCGAGAGCCCGCCGAGATCCTCGTCGATCGAGCGGGCGTCTCGTATCGAGCGTTCAGCACGGAGCAGGCCGGCCCGGAGCGCATCGCGCAGATGCTCGCCGAGCTGATGACGCTGTTCGCGTGTGGCGCGCTGCGGCCCTTGCCGATCGCCTCGTGGGACATATGCCGAGCGGGCGAGGCCTTCCGTTTCATGAGCAAGGCGCGCCATGTGGGCAAGATCGTCTTGACGTTCCCGGGCGAGATCGGCGCCGACGGCACAGTGCTGTTGACCGGGGGCACCGGCCTTCTCGGCGGCCTGCTCGCCCGTCATCTGGTCGTCGAGCATGGCGTCAGGAGCCTGCTGTTGGCAAGCCGCGCCGGGATGGACGGGGCCAATGCCGCGGCGCTGCGGGACGAGCTGGAATCGCTCGGAGCCACGGTGCAGATTCTCGCCTGCGACGTGTCCGACCGCGACGCCGTCGCCGATCTGCTCGCACAGGTGCCGCCCGAGCGCCCGCTACGCGGGGTCGTGCACGCTGCCGGCGCGCTTGACGACGGCATGATCGGATCGCTCAGCGAGGAGCGCGTGCGGCGGGTGTCGGCCCCCAAGATCGCCGGCGCCTGGCACCTGCACAAGCTGACTCAGAACCTAGACCTCTCGATGTTCGTGTTGTTCTCCTCGGGAGCGGCGACGATGGGAGCGTCCGGTCAGGGCAACTACGCCGCCGCCAACAGCTTTCTCGACTCGCTGGCCTCTCACCGGCGCGCGCGCGGGCTGGTGGCGAGCTCGATCGCGTGGGGGCTGTGGGAGCAGGCGAGCGGCTTGACCGGAGGGCTCGCGGATGCGGACAGGGCGCGCATGGCGCGTCAGGGCGTAGGGCCGATTTCCTCCGCGGAAGGGCTTCGGTTGTTCGATCTGGCCGTTGGCTCGCAGGCGCCGGCCGTGGTCGCCGTACGGCTCGACAAGGCTGCGTTGCGCTCGCAGGCTCGTACCGGTCTGCTGCCCGCCCTGATGAGAGACCTGGTTCCGGCCGCCCGTGGCCACGCGCGGGTCGGCGAATCCTCGAACGGCCGCCTGGCGGCGCTGCCCGCGGCGGAGCGCGAGGGAGCGGCGCTGGAGTTGGTTCGCTCTCAGGCGGCGGTGGTGCTGGGTCATGCCTCCTCGGAGGCGGTCGATCCGCGGCGAGCCTTCAAGGATCTCGGGTTCGACTCGCTGGCGGCCGTGGAGCTGCGCAACAGGCTCAACGCGATCGCCGGCGTGGCCCTCCCGGCGACCGTCGTGTTCGACCATCCCAATGCGAGCACTCTCGCCGAGCGACTGCTCGGCGAGCTCGGAGACGTGCGGCAGCGGCACGTCAGGGTTCCCAGCCCGAACGCGCCCGCACAGGAGGACCTGGTCGCGATCGTGGGGATGAGCTGTCGCTACCCCGGCGGTGTGCGCTCGCCGCGGGAGCTCTGGCGGTTGGTGGCAGACGGGCGCGATGCCGTCTCGGCCTTCCCGGCGGATCGCGGTTGGGACATCGACGGCCTGTTCGATCCCGATCCGGATCGTCCGGGCTCGAGCTATGTCCGCCACGGCGGCTTCATCCACGACGCGGCCGAGTTCGACGCCGGGTTCTTCGACATCGGCCCGCGCGAAGCGCTCGCCATGGACCCGCAGCAGCGGTTGCTGTTGGAAGCTTCCTGGGAGGCTTTCGAAGACGCGGGCATCGAACCCGCCTCGCTGCGCGGCAGCGCCACCGGCGTGTTCAGCGGCGTCAGCTCGATCGACTATGGCGCGGGAGCGCGGCTTGCCCCGCCCGAGGTCGAGGGATACCTCGGCAAGGGGCTTCTGGGCAGCGTCATCTCCGGTCGCGTCTCCTATGTCTTCGGCCTGGAGGGCCCGGCGGTGACGGTTGACACGGCCTGCTCGTCCTCGCTCGTGGCGATCCATTGGGCCTGCCGGTCTCTGCGCTGCGGCGAGTGCTCGCTTGCGCTCGCCGCCGGCGTCACCGTGATCGCGACGCCGCGCCTATTCGTCGAGCACTCGCGCCAGCGCGCGCTGGCGCCCGACGGGCGCTGCAAGTCCTTCTCCGATTCCGCCGACGGCGCCGGGTTTTCCGAGGGAGTCGGCGTTGTGCTGCTCGAGCGCGTCTCCGACGCGCTGCGCAATGGCCATCGGATCATGGCGATCGTGCGAGGCAGCGCCACAAACCAGGACGGCGCGAGCAACGGCCTGACGGCTCCCAACGGGCCCTCTCAGGAACGTGTCATCCGTCAGGCCCTAGCCAGCGCCGGTCTCTGCGCTTCGGAGGTGGATGCCGTGGAGGGGCACGGTACCGGCACCACGCTGGGCGATCCGATCGAGGCCGGGGCATTGCTCGGCGCCTACGGCGCCGAACGTTCGGAAGGACGGCCGCTGTGGTTGGGCTCGGTGAAGTCGAACATCGGCCACACCCAGGCCGCCGCCGGCGTGGCCGGCGTGATCAAGATGGTCAAGGCGCTCGAGCACGGAGCGCTGCCCAAGACGCTTCACGTGAGCGAGCCCTCGACGGGAGTGGACTGGTCCACCGGCTCGGTGTCGCTGCTTGCCGAGGCGCAGCCGTGGGAGCGCGGCGAGCGCGTGCGGCGGGCCGCGGTCTCCTCGTTCGGGATCAGCGGAACGAACGCCCACCTGATCCTAGAGGAGGCGCCTTTGGTCATCCCCTCCGAGGAGCCGGCGGTGGAGCCTGTCGCGCCGGCGGTGGGAGCGGGCGCCGCGAAAGTCCTTCTCTGGCCCCTCTCGGCACGCGGTTCGGGCGCATTGCGCAGACAGGCCGTCCGACTGGAAGAGGAGTTGCGAGTCAGGGGCGACCTCGACCCCGCCGATGTGGGGCTTTCGCTGTCGACACGCCCGGCGCTCAGCGAGCGGGCGGTGGTCGTCGGCGAAGACGGCGAGGAGCTCCGATCCGGGATCCAAGCCCTGGCCGCCGGGCGTCAGACGCCGGGAGTCGCCGCCGGTGTCGCGTCGTCCAGTCGTGGCGTCGTCTTCGTGTTCTCCGGCCAGGGCGGCCAGTGGGAGGGCATGGGCCGCGATCTGCTGCGCCGCTCACCGGTGTTCGCCGCGGAGATGAGACGATGCGACGAAGCGCTGTCGGAGTACGTGGAGTGGTCTGTCCTTGAGGTGCTGGGCGGCGCCTGCGGCGTGCCAGAAGGCGCGGGTCTGGACGTTCTGCAACCGGCGCTGTTCGCGGTCACGATCTCTCTCGCGGCGCTCTGGAGGGCGTGCGGCGTGGAGCCCTCAGCGGTCGTCGGGCATTCTCAGGGGGAGGTGGCGGCCGCGTACGTCGCGGGCGGGCTGTCGCTGCGAGACGCCGCTCGTGTTTCGGCGCTGCGTGGTCGAATGCTGGCAAGTATCGACCATGAGGGCGCGGTGGTGTCCGTCGCGCTGAGCTTGGAGGAGACGCGGCGGCGGATCTCCCGGTGGTCGCCTCACCTGTCGATCGCGTCGGTAAACGGACCTTCCACGGTCGGAGTCGCTGGCGACGAGCAGGCGCTGGTGGAGCTTCTGAGCACGCTCGAGGACGATGGGATTCGCGCACGCAGGGTCGCCGGCACGCCCCCGTCGCACTGCGAGAAAGTCGAGCGGCTCAGGGACGAGGCGCTCGATCTGTTCTCGCCTGTCTCGCCGCGATCCGGCGACGTTCCGTTCTACTCGACGGTCACCGGCGGAGCGCTCGAGACGGCTGGATTGGACGCGGGCTACTGGTACGAGAACATGCGCCGCGAGGTTCGCTTCCAGGATGCGGTCGAAGCGCTCGTTCGCGGCGGATCCCGGTTGTTCCTGGAGGTCGGCCCGCATCCCGTGCTGGCGGTCCCGCTACAGGAGACGCTCGACGCTCGCCTCGGAGGCGACGGCGACGGTCGCGTGGTCGGCTCGTTGCGCCGCCAGGACGGCGATCTGAGGCGATTCATGTGCTCGCTCGGCGAGCTATGGACGGCGGGAGCCGAAGTCGACTGGAATGCCGTGTTCGCCGGGTCGGGCGCAGAGCGCGTGAATCTGCCCAGCTACGCCTTCGCTCGCGAGCGCTTCTGGTTGACCTCAGGCGATGACGGCGGCGACATTCGCTCGGTGGGAGTCGATCGCAGCGATCATCCGCTGTTGGGGGCGGTACTGGCACGCGCGGACGGCGATGGGTGGCTTTTCACGGCGCATGTCTCCCTCGATCGTCAACCGTGGCTCGCCGATCACTCTGTGCTGGGGACGACGCTGTTCCCCGGCGCGGCGTTCGTTGAGCTCGCTCTGCACGCAGGTCGCCGGGTCGGTTGCGAAGTCGTCCACGAGCTGGTGCTCGAGGAGCCGCTTGCGCTCTCGCGTGACGCGTCGGTCCGCCTGCAGATGGCCGTTGGCGGCGTGGACGAGGCTGGACGATGTGAGTTCGCGGTGTTCTCGCGCGTCGAGCAAGAGGATGCCGAAGGCGAGGGTGAGGGCTGGACTCGCAACGCGACCGGCACATTGACCAGCGACGGCCTCTCCCCTGTTGTCGAGCGCTCGACGTGGCCGCCAGCGGGGGCTGTGGCGGTGGACATCGAGGACGCGTATGCGAGCTTTGCCGACCTGGGTTTGGAATATGGGCCCGCGTTCACCGGTCTCATGGCACTCTGGCGCACCTCAGATGCGTTGTTCTGCGAGGTACGTCTGCCTGAGTCCGTCGCCGAGAACGCGCGCTCCTACGAGCTGCATCCCGCGCTGCTCGACGCCTCGCTTCACGCGGCGGCGCTCGTCGACGGGATTGTCCATATGGGAGAGGACGAGCTGGGCGATTCGGGATTGAGCCTGCCTTTCTCGTGGCACGACGTGCGGCTCTCGCAGCGGGGAGCTTCGGAGCTGAGGGTCTGCCTGTCGAGGCGATCCCCTAGCGACGGCCAGGGACATCCGGTTCCGTACTTGACGGCGAGCGATACCAGCGGTCGCCCGGTAGCGTCGATCGGCTCGCTCGTCGCGCGGCGGGTCTCCGCCGACGCGCTGAAGGTCATCGACGGCGCTCGGCGATCGCTGTTTCGTCTGCGCTGGGAGGAGCTGTCCGGCGGACCTGGCGATCGAGCTCCGGAGCAGTGGACGATCCTTGGCGACGAAGACTCCTCCTTGGCCGTCGAGCTGCGGGAAGCGGGTGTGGAGCCGATCGCCTTCCACGACGTGCCTGCCCTGATCGACGCCCATGTCGCGGAGGGCAGGCGGCCTGCGGGCACGGTTCTGCTGGATGCGCGCGAGGGCTCACAGCCCGACAGCGAGAGCCGGCACGACGTTCTCACCCCCGCGGTGTGCGGCGCGCTCGGGCGTTTGCGGGAATGGCTGCCCGAGCAGGCGCTCGCCGACTGCCGGCTCCTCGTGCTCACGAGCGACGCGCAGCCGGTGCTTGAAACCGATGAGCTCCGCGGTCTCGCGGGCGCGGGCGTTTGGGGGTTGATTCGCTGCGCCCAGGCGGAGGATCCCGGTCGCATAGCGCTATTGGACATTGACGGCTCGACCTCTCCGCTCGTGTCGCTGCGCGCCGCGATCGGCAGCGCGGAAACCCAGCTCGCCGTTCGCCACGGCGTGCCCTACGCGCCCCGACTAGATCGCATCTCCCGACACGCGGGCGACTCATCGCGCGCCGTCTGTGACGATCGGTCGGAAGTGGGGAGGGGAACGGTGCTCATCACCGGCGGCACTGGGGGGTTGGGGGCGCTGCTCGCGCGGCACATGGTTTCCGGGCTCGGTGTCCACAGTCTGGTGCTTGCGAGTCGTAGAGGCCCTGAGGCCGATGGCGCCGAAGATCTGCGACGGGAGCTCGAGGCGCTCGGCGCGGACGTCGAGATCGTGGCGTGCGACGTCGCCGAGCGCTCGCAGGTGAGCGCGCTGCTCGAGCGCGTTCCCGCCGAGCGCCCGCTGCGCGGCGTGGTGCACTGCGCGGTGGTGCTCGAGGATGGCGTGATCGGTTCGCTGACCGACGGCGGCGTTGAACGCGTGATGGCGCCGAAGGCGCTCGCAGCCTGGCATCTGCACGAGCTGACGGTTGGAATGGATCTGTCGATGTTCGTCCTGTACTCCTCGGCGGTCGGCGTTCTCGGGGCTCCCGGACAGGGCAACTACGCGGCCGCCAACGCCTTTCTCGATGCGCTCGCGGCGTACCGCCGCGCGAAGGGGTTGCCCGCCGTCTCGATCGCATGGGGGCTGTGGGACGATCCCAGCGGCTCGACGGCGGCGCTGAACGCGATCGATCGCGCGCGCATCTCCCGGGTGGGGATCAAGGGACTCAGCTCGAGCGAAGGGCTCGACCTGTTCGACGCCGCCCTGGACTCCGGAGAGGCGGCGGTGATCGCGGCGAACCTCGACCTGCAAGCGCTGCGGGCACAGGCGCGGGCGGGGCTTGCCCCGAGCTTCCTGTGCGCTCGCACGGCTCGTCGGCCAACCGACGATGCGGCCGGCGAATCGTGGCGCAACCGTCTTGCCGGCGCCTCGGCGGCGGAGCGCGGGCGGATGGCTCTCGAGCTGGTGCAAAGCGAAGCCGCAATCGTCCTCGGGCACTCCTCCGCGGCGGCGGTGGAGGCTCGTCGGGCCTTCAAGGAGCTTGGCTTCGACTCGCTCGCCGCGGTCGAACTGCGCAATCGGCTCAACGAGGCGACCGGGCTGCACATCGCGGCGACCAGCGCGTTCGAGCACCCCAACCCGGCGGCTCTTGCGGAGCATCTGGTCGAGGAGATCGCGCGTGAGCGGCCGAGCGGCGCCTCGGCGGTGGAGCTGGAGCTCGCGAACCTGCAGGCCGCGATCGCCGACTGCGGCGCCGATGACACGGTTCGCGGCATCGTCACCGACAGCCTGCGCAGGCTCCTGGTCGACCTGGAGCAGCAGCCCGAAAGCGGCGAGCGGGCGGCGGTGCTCGAACGGATCGACGTCGCCTCCGACGAGGAGATCTTTGCGCTTTTGGACAGCGAGGCGACATCATCGTCTCCCTCCCAGGCCGACCCTACCGAGAGCGACTGAGACCGCATTGACCGTGCCTTCGCATGTCTGAAGAGAGCCAGCTCCGTGCGTATCTCAAGCGCGCGACCGTCGATCTCTATGACGCGCGACGACGTGTACAGGAGCTCGAATCGACCATCTCTGAGCCGATCGCCATCGTCGGCATGAGTTGCCGCTATCCGGGAGGGGTGTGCTCGCCGCAGGAGCTCTGGGAGCTCGTGGCCGAGGGCGGCGATGCGATTGGCTCCTTTCCCGAGGACCGGGGATGGGAGCTCGATGGGCTGTTCCATCCCGATCGAGACCACGCGGGCACGAGTTACGCTAGCGAAGGCGGCTTCCTGTGCGACATCGCCGAGTTCGACGCGGACTTCTTCGACATCCGCCCGCTCGAGGCGCTCACGATGGACCCCCAGCAACGGCTGCTGCTTGAAGCTGGGTGGGAGGCGATCGAAGACGCGGGGATCGATCCCCGCTCGCTCGCGGAGACACAAACAGGTGTGTTCGCGGGTGTGCTGCGCCAGGACTACGGCGCAGGCGCGGTGCCGGCCGACCTGGAGGGGTATTTCGCCACCGGCGTCGCGGGAAGCGTCGTGTCGGGGAGGCTCGCTTACGTTCTCGGCTTGGAGGGTCCGGCGGTTACCGTCGATACCGCATGCTCCTCCTCGCTGGTGGCGCTGCACCTGGCGTGCCGCGCGCTGCGCTGCGGCGAATGTTCGTTGGCGCTGGCGACGGGCGTCAGCGCGATCGCCTTGCCGCAACTGTTCGTGGAATTCTCCCGTCAGGGCGGCCTTGCGGCCGACGGGCGCTGTAAGTCGTTCTCGCTGGCGGCGGACGGAGCCGGATTCTCCGAGGGGGTGGGCGTGCTGCTGGTGGAGCGTCTCTCCGATGCTCTCGCCAACGGGCGGCGCATCGCCGCGGTGGTGCGCGGCAGCGCCGTCAATCAGGACGGCGCGACAAACGGCTTGACCGCACCGAGCGGACGTTCCCAGGAGCGGGTGATCCGGCGCGCGGTCGCCGACGCCGGCCTGACGCTCGATGACATCGAGGCGGTCGAGGCGCACGGCACCGGCACGGCGCTCGGCGACCCGATCGAGGCAAGAGCGCTGCTCGCTACCTACGGTCGCGACCGGACCAGTGAGAGACCGCTGTGGCTCGGCTCGGTGAAGTCAAACATCGGCCACACGCAGGCCGCCGCCGGGATCGCCGGCGTGATCAAGATGGCAAAGGCCTTGGAGCACGATCTGCTGCCGCGCACACTCCATGTCGAGCAGCCCTCCCAGCACGTGGACTGGTCGGCGGGTGGGGTGCGGTTGCTGCGGGAGAGCGTCGCCTGGCCCCGGGGAGAGCGCGTGCGGCGCGCCGCCGTGTCGTCGTTTGGCGCGAGCGGCACGAACGCGCATGTGATCCTCGAGGAGGCGCCGGGGACGCTGGGAGAGATCGAGCCGCCGGGCGAGGCGCCGCGGTCGAACGAGATCGAATCGCCGATCCTCACCGCCGACGCGGCTGTGCCCTGGGTCCTGTCGGGCAGGGGGCGAGACGGGCTGGGCGCTCAAGCACGGCGGCTTGCGGACCATCTGGGAAGTCCAGATGAGCTCGACGCCGCCGATGTCGGTATCTCGCTCGCGTTGCGGCCTGTTTTCTCCTATCGCGCCGCGATCGTGGGCGAGGACTCGCGTGAGCTGTTGGCTGAGATGCGGCGTCTCGGCGAGCAAGGGTCGACCGGAGCATCGGCGCGATTCCCAGTCAAGGGCGCGGAGGAGGGGCCCGTGTTCGTGTTCGGCGGCCAGGGGTCGCAGTGGACGGGCATGGGGGTGCGGTTGCTCGACGAGTCGCCGTTGTTCGCGCAGCGCCTGCGCGAATGCGACGAGGCGCTGTCGCGACACGTCGACTGGTCTGTGGAGGACGTCTTGCGCGGTCGCGACGGCGCGCCTTCGCTCGACCGCGTGGATGTCGTTCAGCCGGCGCTGTTTGCCGTGATGGTCGCCGCGGCCGAGTTGTGGCGAGCGTGCGGTGTCCAGCCCGCGGCGGTGGTCGGCCACTCCCAGGGCGAGATCGCGGCCGCGTGTGTCGCGGGCGCCCTCTCGCTTGCCGATGCGGCACGGGTGGTGACGCTGCGCAGCGGCGTCTTGACGGAGCTGGCCGGCCTGGGAGCGATGCTCGCGGTCGCGGAGGGGGAGCAGGAGGCGGCGCGGCGCATCGAGCCGTTCGGCGAGAGCGTGGCTCTCGCGGCGGTGAACGGGAGCGGCTCAGTGGTCCTGTCAGGTGAGCCCGAGGCGTTGCGGGAGCTGGCGCAGACGTGTGAGCGAGACGGTGTGCGGGCTAGAGAGATCGCGGTCGACTATGCCGCGCACTCGCCGCGGATCGAGTCGGTCCGCACCGCCATCCTGGCGGGATGTGTAGGAATCGAGCCGCGTACGTCTGAGATTCCGTTCTACTCGTCGGTGAGCGGCGGGGTCCTGGACACCGCGCTGCTCGACGGTGAGTACTGGTATCGCAACCTGCGCGAGACCGTGCGCTTCGAGCGGGCCACCCGGGTGCTGCTCGCGGCCGGGTTTCGCGTGTTCGTCGAGACGGCGCCGCACCCGGTGCTGAGCATGAGTGTGCTGGAGACCGCCGACTGCGTGCTGGCGGATTGCGATGCCGCTTGCGTGAAGGTCGTCGGCTTCCTGCGCCGCGGCGACGGTGGCTCTGCGAGGTTTCTCGCCGGGCTCGGCGAGCTCTGGGAGAGCGGCGTCGAGGTCGACTGGGTTCGTGTCTTTGCCGGGCGCGAGGCGACGCGGGTCAGCTTGCCGGGACATGCCTTCCAACGTAAGCGTTTCTGGCTTGACGGCTCACAACACAGGGGCGCGGGCGCGCGCTCTCTGGGGCTGAACACCGTCGAGCACGCGGTGATGGGCGCAGTCGTCGACCTTGCCGATGGAGACGGATCGCTGTTCAGCGGCCGTGTGTCGCTCTTCGATCAGCCGTGGTTGGGCGAGCACGTGGCGATGGGCGTCGTGCTCTTCCCGGCGACCGGGTTCCTCGATCTGGCGCTCTCGGCGGGAGCGCGGCACGGGTGTGCTCGTCTGCGCGAGCTGGCGCTCGTGGCGCCGCTGACGTTGGGCGAGGGCGAATCGGTGCGCATACAGGTGCGCGTGGGCGCAGCGGACGAGGACGAGAGTCGATCGGTCGATGTGTTCTCTTCGCCGCAGCCTGGATCCGACGAAGATGCCGACGGCAGATATCTCGGCCAAGAGAGATGGACTCGCCACGCCACGGGTGTGCTCGCCGCGCCGGGTGAGCCCTCGAGCCGTCTCGACCACGACAGCGCGATCTGTGCGCTGCCGGGTGAGTGGCCGCCTGCGGGCGCGACGGAGATCGCCGTCGAGGAGCTGTATGAGCGGCTCGGTGAGCGCGGACTGGAATACGGCCCCGCCTTTCGCGGCCTGCGACGGGCGTGGCGCCTTGGTGACGACGTGCTCTGTGAGGCGCAGATCACCGAGGCGACCGCCGGCGAGCAGGACTCCTACGGCATTCATCCCGCGCTGCTCGATTCCGTGCTGCACGCGACCGCCGCGCTTCCGTCCTACTCGGAGGCGAACGGCGCACGGCTGCCGTTCGCGTGGAGCGAGGTGTCGATCGCGCGCCGCGGCGTGGGCGTTTTGAGGGCACGCCTTTCAGATACCGATGACGGAGGGGCGTCGGTCGTTCTCGCCGACGAGCTTGGTGACCTGGTGATGACGATCGGCGCGTTGACCGCACGGGAGGTGTCCGTCGAGCGTCTGCGTGCGGGGCGCTCGGACGCAGGGGCGAAAAACTCACTACTGGGAGTGGGGTGGGTTCCCGCTTCCTCGTTGGTCGGTGCGCCGAGCACAGCAATGGATGGTGGAGCTGAAATCCGCTTGGCGCTTGACCGGTGTGCGCTGATCGCGCTCGACGGGGAGTCGGCTTTGGTGCAGTGTTTCGCGGACGCCGGAGCGTCGGTTCCGATGTTCTCAGATCTTGCCTCTCTGTCCGCCGGCGACGGTGCTCCGGGTGTCGTGTTCGTCGATGCCTGCGAGTTGGGCGAGGTCGTGGACGGCGGCGATCTCGACGCTCCCGACAGCCTCGTCGCTCGCTCGCGTGCTGTCGTGGAGTGGACCCTCGGCCTTGCGGCGCAGTGGTTGGGCGATGAGCGGTTCGCCGACTCGCGTTTGGCGTTTGTGACCCGCGGCTCGGTCGGCGCGCTCGGCGGGCTGGAAGGCTTGGTGGCCAGCGGCGTTTGGGGGCTTGTTGGCTCAGCGCAATCTGAGCATCCCGGCCGCTTCGTGCTGGTGGACGTGGACGAGGGCATCTCCTCGGAGGCGCTTGTGAGCGCCGTCGGGTTGGGAGAAGAGCGGGTCCTCGTTCGCGACGGACATCCGTCGGTCGCTCGGTTGGGTGTCCTCGACGAGGACTGCTTGACGGTTCCCGAAGGCGGTGGCGCCTGGTGCTTGGAAAGTTGCGGCGGGGGCTCGTTCGAGGACCTGCGGCTGGCGGAGTCTGCGCCGGCGACGCGTGAGCTGGGCGCAGGCGAGGTCCGCGTCGCGGTGAGCGCCGCCGGTCTGAACTTCCGCGACGTTGCGATAGCGCTGGGAATGGTGCGCTCCGGTGAGAACTTCCTCGGCAGCGAGGGCGCCGGCGTGGTCTTGGAGGTTGGGCCGGATGTCGATGGGTTGCGTGCCGGCGATCGTGTGATGGGACTGTTGGAGCGTGCGTTCGGTCCGATCGCCGTCACCGACGCGCGGATGCTTGTTCTGATCCCCGACGGGTGGTCCTTTGCGCAGGCGGCGTCTGTGCCGATCGCCTTCTTGACCGCGTTCTACGGGCTTGTCGATCTCGCCGGGCTCTCGGGCGGCGAGCGGGTGCTGGTGCACTGCGCGACAGGCGGCGTCGGCACGGCGGCCGTGCAGATCGCGCGCCACCTCGGGGCCGAGGTGTTCGCGACCGCGAGTCCGTGGAAGTGGGAGGTGTTGGGCGAGATGGGGTTGGACGGGGCGCACATAGCGTCTTCGCGGACGGTCGAGTTTAGGGAGCGGTTCCTCGAGTGCTCCGGCGGTGAGGGGGTGGACGTCGTGCTCGACTCCCTGGCGGGGGAGCTCGTCGACGCCTCCCTCGATTTGCTGCGCGAGGGTGGGCGGTTCGTCGAGATGGGCAAGACCGACATCCGCGACGCCGAGGAGCTCAAGCGAACACGCGGGATCTCCTATCGAGCATTCGACCTGACCGAAGCAGGTGGGGATCGCATCCAGGAGATGCTCTGTGAAGTCGTCGCTCTCTTCGAGCGGGGGGTGTTCACTCACGCGGCCTGCACGTGCTGGGACGTGCGCCGGGCGCCGGACGCGTTCCGGTACATGAGCCAGGCGCGCCATGTCGGCAAGATCGTCCTCACGCTGCCCGCCGCCGTCGAGGGCGCGGCATCCGGTACGGTGGTGGTGACGGGCGGGACGGGAGCGATCGGGAGTGCTGCGGCGCGTCACTTGGTCATCGCGCACGGAGTGAGGAGCTTGGTGTTGGCCAGTCGCGGCGGCGCCGACGCGCCGGGCGCGGTGGAGCTGCGCGGGGAGCTGGAAGGTCTGGGCGCCGAGCGCGTGATCCTGGAGGCGTGCGACGTCTCTGACCGGGACTCGCTGCGGCTGCTCTTGGAGGGCGTTCCCGCGGACTTCCCGTTGCGCGGCGTGGTCCATGCGGCGGGCGCTTTGGAGGATGGGACGATCGAGTCTCTGAGCGCCGAGAGCGTGAGGCGGGTGTTCGCTCCAAAGGCGGACGCCGCGTGGTACTTGCACGAGCTGACCGAGCATCTGGATTTGTCGCTGTTCGTACTGTTCTCCTCCGCCGCCGCAGTCTTGGGAGCGCCGGGACAGGGCAACTATGCGGCGGCGAACGCATTTGTAGATCGCTTGGCTGTCTACCGCCGCGCGCGCGGTCTACCGGCAACCTCGATCGCGTGGGGATACTGGGGGCAGGCAAGCGCTATGACCGGGGGCTTGCGCGACTCGGATCTTGCTCGGATGAGGCGTGAGGGGATGCTGCCGCTGAGCACCGAGGAAGGGCTCGGCCTGTTCGACCGGGCCCTCGGCGCCCCGGACGGGGCGTGTGTGGCGATGCGACTGGACACAAACGTCATGGCTGGGCGCGCCCGGGAGGGCGCGTGCTCTCCGATGCTCGCCGGCCTGCTCTCAGCACGGGACAGGCAGGCGGGAGCGGTCCAGGCGTCGGGAGCATCGCTTGCGCGCCTGCTGGCGCGGACGTCATCTGCAGCTGAGCGGGAGAGCCTCGCATTGGATCTCGTCCTTCGCGAGGCGGCGATTGTGCTCGGCCGCGGCGAAGCCGGAGCAATCGACTCGAATCGTGCGTTCACCGACCTTGGGTTTGACTCTCTCGCGGCCGTCGAGTTGCGCAACCGTCTGAGCGGCGCCACCGGAATACGGCTGCCCACGACGGCTGTCTTCGATCACCCAACAGCGGCACGACTCTCAGAACATCTTCTAGAACATGCCGAAGGAATCTCCGAGCGACCCGTGCGGGATTCCGAAGAACGGCGAATACGGCAGGCGCTCATGCAAGTTCCACTCTCGCGATTGCGGCGGTCGGGGTTGTTGGACGAGTTGTTCGCGCTGGCCGGTCCCGATGACGCCGAGTCATCCGCGGCTCTCGAGCGCGACGGTGACGTCGACGAGATGGACGTCGAGAGTCTTGTGGAAACCGCCATGAGCAATGTAAAAGAAGACCTGTGACAGGCATCTCGAATGAGCAGCTCGTCGAGGCGCTGCGCAACGCGGTAAAGGAGGCCGGCCAACTCCGTCGACAGAATCAGCGCCTGCTTGCGGGCATCGCGGAGCCGATTGCGATCGTGGGTATGAGCTGCCGCTACCCCGGCGGCGTCGACTCGGCGCAAGAGCTTTGGAATCTCGTCGAATCCGGGGGCGACGCCGTCGGTGAGTTTCCCACCGACCGTGGATGGGACCTGAACCGTTTGTTCCATCCAGATACGTCTCGTCCGGGCACTACGAACACGAGACAGGGCGGATTCATCTACGACGCCGCGCTGTTTGACGCCGGCTTCTTTGGCATCAATCCACGCGAGGCGCTCGCCATGGACCCCCAGCAACGGATTCTCCTGGAAGCGGGGTGGGAGGTGCTGGAAGATGCGCGCATCGATCCGGCGCTGCTGCGCGGTAGTCCCGTTGGCGTGTTCATGGGCATGACCGGCGCGCGTCCGAGGGTGCCGATCACTCACCCGGAGCTGGAGGGTTACATGCTCACCGGTGACGGGGGCAGTGTGCTCTCGGGTCGCGTCTCCTACGTATTTGGCTTCGAGGGTCCGGCGGTGACGGTGGATACGGCGTGTTCCTCGTCGCTGGTGGCGATCCACTTGGCGTGCAGGTCGCTGTGTGAGAACGAGTGTTCGTTGGCGCTTGCGGGCGGCGTGACGGTGCTGTCGTTTGCCAACGCATTCGTGGAACTCGCACGCCAAGGCGCGTTGGCTGTGGATGGTCGTTGTAAGTCGTTTGCTGATGGTGCTGATGGTGCTGGGTTTTCTGAGGGTGTTGGTGTGGTGTTGTTGGAGCGTCTCTCTGATGCGGTTCGTAATGGTCGGCGTGTGTTGGC